>PCBK01000053.1 GCA_002731275.1 Deltaproteobacteria bacterium
AGGATGGAGAGGAAGGGGGAAGGCCGGAGGCCAGGGGGATGGAGAGGTTTGTAGAAGGGGTGGTTGCAAAGTGGCCTCGCAAATGACAACCGCTGCAAGTTCGCGAGCAATCGAGCGTTAGGAGGATGTCGCTTGCGACATTCGTATGATCATGAGAGATTGTGTCGTATATTCGGGTGCACTTTGCGAAGACACAAGTGCAACTGCGCCTGGATCAGATAGGGGGAAGGCCGAAGGCCAGGGGGATGGAGAGGTTTGTCGAAGGGGTGGTTGCAAAGTGAATGAAGCAAATGACAACCGCATATGTTTCCTGAGTAATCGAGCGTTAGGAGGATGTCGCTTGCGACATACGTATGATCATGAGGGATTGTATCGTATGTTTGGGTGCACTTTGTGAAGACACAAGTGCAACTACCCCTGGATCAAAGTGTCACTCCCTCCTAAGACTTCTATTTCTTGAGGTTTGTATGGTTGATGAGGCGGAAGTCAACGTGTTGTTTGAGGTTTGCCTGGCTATTTGCACCATCTTCGATCAACAACGTATACGTTTGTTTGGCCTGAAGTTCTGCGTTGATCGTCGCGAGAATGTCTCCTGGGATGATGTCTGTAGCGAACAGGTTGAGCTTCCATGCACCAGAGATGACCGCTTTAAACCCACTTGATGCTGATTGACCGAGACTCTGGACAAATTTCAATCCACGCTCCGTCTTAACATTGAGAATGCTACCAAGTGAAGATAGGTTGACGACGCGAATCAAGGCTTCATCCTCTTGTGCTGGAGGCTTGGGACTGTCTTCGATCGTTTTCAGTTGGAATCCACTCAATGTTTCAGCGATAAAGACACTGTGGGCCTTACGTGATGTCAATTGAAGCGTTGTTTTGGCGAGTGTTTCGGTCCTCGCTTCGTTTGTGAGGGTGATCTCGTGTGTACCACGTGCGAGCGCTTTGATGATTGCACCTGAGGTCTTGTCAAACGTCGTCTCCACCTTTCCGTCGATGAGCAACTTCGCGTTGGTCATCGCTTCACTATGGAAGGTCATGAGCGTCGGGACAATACGACTCTTTTCGTTCATTGTCAGGATGCGCTTGAGGACACCTTTGTCGTCATCTTCAAAGAGGTACACTTGCAGATCTTTCTTGCTCTCTCCACGCCAGTCACCACGCAAAACGATGGTATACAGCTTGTTTTTTTCAAGAGTCATTGCATCAAAGATCGCGGTGAATGCTGCTTTACCTTCTGCGACAAAGTTGAGCGTGAACGTATTTGGGTTGAGCGTCTGGTACGCTGTCATGGTGTTGTTTTTGGCGACACCAAAGCTCGCAAACAACGCATCACTTGAACGGACTTGAAAGCTCTCTGTACCCTTCACTGTCTGGAGAATACGCAGCTTTGGTTTCTCTTTGTTCGGTGTCTCAGTCTGTACATTTGTAAGTAACTCTGCGCCTGTTTTGCTGTTTACGACAAAGAGGTCGTACTTTTGGTCTTTTTTGAGATCCATCTCTTTGGTCGCGAGGAGCTGACCTGTCACGCGATTGCGCAAGGCGACTGTGTGCTGACCTGTTGCGATGTCGAGGAACCCTGTTGTGGTGTCTGCGTTGATGTCTGCTTTGACTGTACCATCGACTTGAAGCTCGATAGGTTCTGTGATTGCGGACGCCATATGGCTGACTCGTAAAGAGGCTTTTGCGCCGATTTGAACGCTAATATCAACTTCTGCCTTGATCGTGGCTTCCAGTCGTCCGTCACCTTCGTCTTGGAACAAGCTCGCTTTGATGTTGGCGTTATCTGTCTCCTGGAGTTGTCCATCAAGGATCAAGGTGTACGCCTTCCCTTTTTCGAGAATAGGTGTCTCGATGGTGGCTTCGACTTTGTACTGTCCGTCCTGAACGAGGGTGAGTGTTCGTTTCCCTGAGAGGATATCTTCGTATGTGGAGATGTCTTTGTACGTGAGGTTGGCGAAGAGTGTACTGTCCTTATCTTCGCTTCTGTAGACATCAACATCACTTTTCGCGCGTGTCGCCATCACGACCCGTAGCTTTGTGTTGTCTTTGTCGACCTCGCCTTGGATATCGTTGGCAAGTGTCGCTTGTAAACTGTTCTCTCCACGGAACACGATCCAGGAGCTCTTCTCTTGCTCCTTTACGTCGATGACTTGTGTCAGTGACGCGACGGCTTCACCGTTGGCGTATGCTTTTATCGTGTACGTACCAGGTGTCAGTTGGATGTATCCTGAGCTCTTACCGTAGGGGAGTTGTGTTCGCGTGTCTCCGTTGATTTCGATACGAAGTTGTGAGTTCTTCTCACCCATATGCATCACACGAAGGGAGGATTTGTTTGTCTGTGTGTCGATCTCTGGATTGGCACAACCTGTCATCCAAAAGAGCGAAATGAGCGCAATAAAGGGGGCAAATAAATAACGAATAGGATATGCATGCGTTTTGGGTCTCATCAATATACTCCTTTTCACAACCAGGTTCCGATGTTTCGAAGATGACAGGAGGCATGTGGGGCTGTCATGTGTTTCTTTTTCCTGCACTCTTTTTTCTTGGAGCAGTTTTGTATGTCGCTACATCGAATCGTGATTTTCTATATACAATGCCTCATTTTGTGTTTTTTCTTGAAGTCGCCTTGTGTCATCCAACGACCTTCACTTGGCCTAAGTGGTCCTCTCGCGAAAAGGACATACAACATCGAGGTCGGACACAAGGCCCGACCCTACGGGGGAAATGCAATATCATGCTCATGCGCTTACTTCGTGAGAGGACCACTTAGATGGTGTCGTGCTCTGCGGTACTTCTCCGTGAGGTTTGTGACGTCCCATTTGTAGGCTGTGTGTGTCTTTCAATGGGGAGCGGTTCACTCCATGTCAGCGTTCTGTGTGGGAAGGGGATTTCAATTCCAGCTTCATCAAATGCGGCCTTGATCGCTGTGATGACCTCATCGCGACTCGTGCGGATCTCTTTTGGTGTGGCGCGTGTCCACCAAAGCACCTTGATGTTGACGCTGCTACTGTCGAGGGCTTCGACTGCGATCTCTACGTCTCGATATGTGTTCACTGAAGAGAGTTGTCCCATCGTCTCGCGGATGAGCTCTTTTGCATGTGTCACGTCTTCGTTGTATGCGATCCCTACGACGGCTGATGTCCTTCGTACATCGAGACTTGTGACGACATTTACGGCCTGGGTAAAGAGTTGGGCGTTGGGAACGATCACGAGCTGTCCATCGACCTGACGGATGAGCGTATTTCGGATCGTAATTTTGTCGATTTTACCGAATACATCACCACATCGAATGAAGTCTCCCTGTTCAAATGGGAAGCCCCACAAGATGATGATACCCGCGAAGAAGTTTTCGAAGATGTTTTTGAAAGCAAAACCCACAGCGACAGATGAAAGACCGAGCGCAGCAACCATCTTCCCTGGCGTGAGTGTCGGGAAGACGACGATCGCGGCGGTCAACAATCCGGCAAACCAAATGAAGATGGAGACAAATTGTCCAATCAGGTTACGCAAGGAGCGCCTCATTTTGGAGCGACTCAAGAGCCATCTCGCCAGATGACGCGCGCTCAGAGCCAATCCCCACGTCACCGCAATCACAATCGCGGCGATCGCTATCTGTGGTAAAGCCTTTAGGAATCCCTTGTAGAGTCCCAATACTTTGTTCCAAACGATTTTTTGTTCGGCGACTTGTGCCGCGGTGTACAACAACGAGTACATACTATATGCTCCTTCTTTTGGTCATCAATCACTGTCGGTTGTGGGGAAATATTGTGATTATAGTTTGACGGAGCTGCCACCGAGCAGGCTGGAGAACATCCAGAGATACTTCTCATGATGTTGCAAAAAGGCAGTCAACAGGTCGGCTGTTCCTGGGTCTTTCGCTTCTTCTGCGGCTTCGATTCCATCTTTGAAGCGGCTCACCACGAAGTCGATGTCCCGTGTCAGGTGTTCGATCATCTCTTTGGCTGTCTGTGCTTCTTCATCAAAGCTCAAAATGGAGAGCGAGTCATACGTCTTAAAGTTCGCTGGCGCGAAAAACTTCTTCATTCTGATTCGTTCGGCCAATTCGTCAATGTCTCCATCAAGAACTGTGTAGTACTCCTCAGTCATCTTGTGGATGGAGTCAAACAGTGGACCTTCAACATTCCAGTGGATCTCCTGGACTTTGAGTCGTAAGAGGTAATTGTCTGCGAGGATTCCCGCGAGCACACGGCTGATTTGCTTGTCTAGCTCGCTCGCGCCTTCTGGCAGTGATTGGGGAGGGATGACTGAACGTGTATCACCTACGTGCTCAACGCGCTTTTGTGCATGGTTTTTGTTGCGTGTGTTTGTGTTCGTTCGTTCGTTCGTTTGGTAAATAGCCATCAGGCAGCTCCTTCTATGTTCGTGTGGTCTTTTGTTTCATGTCACGACCCCTACATAGAGCATGAACTATGCCATTGGATGTTTTCGTTATTTGTTTCAGTTGCTTATGTGTGGATTTGTGCCTTAGAGGGAATGATGCTGTGGGTGTTTTGTTTCCCTTTTTGAGCTGAGGTGTGTTGTGTGTGTTCCCGTTTTTGTTCTTTTGGGCTGCGGAATGTTTGTTTTTGGGAGTTTTTGTTTTCTTGAGATGTGTTTTTCCCGTTTTTTACAACAAGTCATCTCATTTTCCCTGCTGGTGACACGCTTGGGGCTTGGCGTGACAGGTGCGATGTGCGAAGAGGGGCCTATTATATAATGATAATGCCATTGAAAAAACTCTTTTGATACAGGGTTCTCTTAAGCTGGCATGTGTCTTGCTCATATATCGGGGCGACTGATGCAGAACATAACATGACCTTCACGGAAGAAGGTCAAAACAACCTCTTCACGGATTGAAGAGGGATACACACACAAAAGGAGAACAAGATATGGAAAAGCGTATGTTTGATAAAACAAGACGTCAGATTGAGATGGAACGTGATTATTTGAAACTTCGTATGCACTTGATGAAGCAGGACGCCAAAGACGAGTGGGAGAAGCTCGAAGGCAAGTGGGGTGAGTTGGAAGACTCCATGCGTTTGATGAAGTACGATGCCGAGAAGACCGGCGAAAAAGTCACAGAGTCCCTTGGTGAAGCGGCTGAAGAGTTGAAGAAGGGATACGAGAAGTTCCGTGAACGATTGACCAAGCCGCTCAAATAATCGACTTCTCTGTCAGAGGGGAGCGTGTCTGCGCGAGAAGCTCGATGAGCGCGTGTTGATGCCTTTCAACAGGGAGTCCGCGACGACGGGCTTCCTGTTGTAGCGTATCCATACGAAGATTCCACAGATGTTTTTTACGTAACTCCGGCGCGAGATGGGGAGATGTGCCGAGTATGCGATGACCTTCCTGACTGATTTCATTTTGCATAACATTGAACTGTTGAAGTTGCGAGAGGTTCGCTGCATGAGCGAGCTGCCAAGCACCTTCGTCACTGAGTCCACACTGATCGAGTGAGAGGGTCCGAAGTGAACGCGCTTGTGGTGCGTTTACGAGTTGGAATACCCCTTCATCTCCGAGTGGACATCCTGTGAGGTATAACCGCTGTAATTGTTTGATGTGGGGTGAGTGGAGGAGTGTACCAAGCGCCTCTGCGTCGATCTGACAACCTGCCAAAGAGAGCGAGCGCAATTGTGACATGTGGGGAGATTGTGCGAGCGCTTTTAGCCCATCTGGCCCAATATGACATCCACTTACATCGAGATGTTGGAGTCGCTTCATCGTAGGCGAAAAGGCGAGCACCTCCAGCGCACCATCCCAAATTCCAGGGTTCAATCCGAGGTCGAGCTGTGTGAGCTGCGTCATATTGCGAGCGTGTGCGAGCGCTTCGACCCCATCGAGACCAATGCGATTGCATTTGATATGTAGTGTGTTGATCTGTGTAAGGTGAGGCGAACGTGTCAGGGCGATCAGGCCGTGGTCTTTGATATTGTTAAAGGCGAGCTGGAGTGTGCGCAAAGAGCCCATATGTTCTGCTTGCGAGATGGCTTCCATTCCGTGAGAACGGATGTGACATCCATCGAGCTGAAGCCGTGTGAGACGGTTCAGGTAGGGAGATGTCGCGAGCTGATGGGCACCCTCAGGACCCATTCGGTTGTCCTCTACGTTCAACTCTTCAAGTGATGAAAAGGCTGGGTTTTGTGCAATACTCGCGAGCCCCTCTGCGCTGAGCTTGCAGTGTCGAAGGGAGAGCTGTGTGAGCGCGTGGAGGGTTGTGTCTGTGAAGAGCACATCAAGTCCTCTGTCGCCAAGTGGATTGTTGTTCAGATTGAGTTGTTTGAGTGATGAGAGGTGGGGGGAGTGTGTGAAGAATTGAAGATGGGAAGGGTCAAGTCCAGAGGCTTCGAGGTTGAGTCGTATGAGTGATGAGAGGTGGGGGGACTGTGCGACATGTCGGGCCTGCTGCCCATCCAGACTCTTGTAACTCGCTTGCAGGTGTCTGACGAGTCGCAGCGTGGGGGGCGGCTGCTTGGGGTGTCGCCCCGGCCAGACGTGACGAATGGAGGCGAGCCGGTCGTGGTCCTCCCACGAGTCCAGATGTGCGAGTATGTAAGGCAAGACATGTTCGTGATGTTGCCATCGTCGCAAGAGCGGGAAGAGTTGACCAAAATGTGCCTTTGAAGGGACACTGAGCAATCTACGTAATTGTGCAAAAAGTTCCAGATCTTCGTTGTTCATGTCGATATCTCGTCGAGTAGTGCTGCGATGATTTCGTCTGTCTCTACGTTTGGATCAATGGAGAGCCCTTTGTCTTGTGCCGCCTGCAACAGGTCATGTTGTGTACACTGTGCAAGGCACTGTCGTCGAATATGTCGAGGGAGTTGTTCAGCATTGGCCAAGCCCAAGTAGCCCCTTGGGCCGATGCGACAATGCTGGAGTTGTAATGTCCGAAGCTGCCCAAGATGGGGAGCGCGCGCGAGCTGTAATGCACCTTCGTCTCCGAGCGGGTTGGACATGAGGTTGAGTGTGTGAAGTTGTCCGAGCAGGGGAGATGTTGCGAGCGCTCCTATCCCCTCCGCGTCCAACTCTGTCCGTTCGAGTGAGAGAGTGTGAAGCTGTGGTAGCTGTGATGTCTGCAAGAGCGCAGACACACCTGTATTCTCAAGTGGATTGAAGGATACATCCAGTCTCTCCAACTGCGCAAAGGACTTGGGTGTGTGAAAGTGTTGTATACTCTCCGCTGAGAGCTGATTATCCCGAAGAGTGAGTGAGGTGAGTTGTGGAGAGAGTGTGCTCTCACTCAGCGCTGAGAGTCCATGCGTGGAGAGGCGAGTCCGTGAGAGGTTGAGTTCTCGAAGAGCAGGTAGTGTCGTGCATTGTGCGAGTGTGAAAAGACCTTCATCGAGCAATGGGTTGTTGGCCAATGAGAGGGTCTGTAATTGCGCGAGATGAGGGGAGCGTGTGAGTAGCGCGATACCTTTGGGGGTGAGCTCGTTGTCTTCGAGAGAGAGCGATGTCATCTGCGCCATCGAGGGGGCGCTCACTAAAGAGCGAAGCCCCGCGTCACCGAGCGTGTTGCGACTGAGATCCAACGCTCGTAATCCAGTCAAAAAGAAGGAGCTGCTGAGGGCGACGAGACCTTCAACGCCGATACGGTTGGCCGCAAGATCGAGCCGTGTCAATGCCGTCATATAGGGAGAATCTGCGATCGCGATCGCGCCTTCGTCCTGGATATTGTTTTTGGCGAGCGAGAGCGTTGTCAGTGAGGCGAGACTCTCTGCCTCCATCAACACGGTGGTGCCGTCTGGACCGAGCAGGTTGTTGTCGAGTCTGAGTGCTTGAGGTGCGGGAGCGCTCGGTGCGTGAAAGAGGCGCTTGATTTTCTCTATATTTTGTTTGCTTGTACCATGTTGTCGACTCCGGGCACGCAAATCCAACGTGGTGATGTCTTGCAAATAGGTGGATTGCACGAGTTGGTCGATGTCTTCTGACGAGAATGTCGCCAAATCGAAGGAGAGTGTCCGCACCAGGGAGAAAGGGGGCTGTGACGGACCTTCTGGATAGTCTGGCCAGCACGAAGAGAGATCGAAGAAGCGGATCGTATCGCTCCATCCTTCGAGGTGGTCTCGTGCGTAGAGCAACCCAACCTCTCTCGATTTTGGTTCGTCCCAGTGACGAAAGAGACGAAGGACCTGAGCAAAATGTTTGCGTGTGGGAGGTTGCGCAAGTAACTCTCTTAGTTTGGAGAGGTAACCTTGTACGTGATTGTGTTCCATATCCGAGTCAACTCCAACGTGTCAGGATGTTCTCCTTACGGTGAGCTTGGACCAGTCTTCTTCTTGGATACCTGCGATCTTATGTGATCGACAAAGGATAGACATGTGTGTTCCCAAGGTAACGTATTGGGGCAGTCCAAATCAAAGAAATGACTCAATATTTTTCGATTTTTTTTAAGGTGCGATACGCTGGGAGAGTGGGAGGTCCGTATCAAACAGGAGGAGCGGGAGAGGAGGACATCTTTTTTTCGGGGCGTCTGCACCGCCCTAATCGTCGGAGAAAGAGGCCATAAGGACAAAGGAAGAGATGGGCGGTGTTTTGTTTGTGGAGCCAATGTGCTGATGGGGGAGGATTGTGTGGCGTCCTTGCTATTTGTCTGGTAAGTGCGCGGGTCGGATGAGTTGTTCCAAGCTTTTTTGTGTAGACTCACAAAGCACAGTCTTATCGCTTTGTGGGAGAGAAGATCTGAGAGAGGACGTTGTGCAGATATCGGGCGCGGACGGAGAGTCGAAACACCGTCACCTGTTGGTGGGTTTGTGTGAGTTGATTCAGCACACGGAGGCTCTTTTTGAGGTGTCCTTGTTTGTAAAGTGTCTCTGCAAGATCGACCTTCATACCGATGGAGATGCGTCGTGATGAACAGTGCCTACACCAATGTGTTCTGGTGAAAAAGATTGGTTTTCCATCAGTCTCTCTGTGTCCAATGTGTACGAAAAGATATCGTACTTTTGAATGTTATGTATCGGTGATGACGATGTCTGGGGGAAAGTCGCAGACGTTCTCTAACATCGTAATCGGTTTTTGATATGAAGGATCAATTGATCGTCCTCTATGTCCTTTCGGAGCAATTGGTCCACACCGGCCCTTGCAGCAGAGCGGCGCAGCGCCTCTTGGGGGCGTTCTACAAGTAAAAAGTAGGGGAGATTACGCCAGTCTGGGGTGGCTCGTAAGATACGACAAAGATCCAACCCATTGATCGCTGACAGCTCAAAATCTACGACCAATGCGTCTGGCGCGATGTTTTCTAATTCGTCGAGCAGGTGGCTTGGTGAGACTGCCGTGTAGGTGTCGAGGTCCGATGATGAAAATCCCGGACGCAAGGTCCCTATGCTCCCTTTGTCTTGGGTTAAAAATAGGACTCTTGGACGCTTTTTGCACATCGAGACGATCTTGGAGACGGTCTCTTCAAAGGAGGAAAAGAGGGTCTCTTGTTTGACAAAGAACGCCTGTTTGATGTGTGACGCGAGCAGCCGCTGTGTCAAAGGGATCTCTTTGCCGAAGAAAATGATCGGTTTGGAGGGGTATTTTTTGCGCAGTCTTTGCCCCATCAAGATCGCAATAGGGACGACATGAAGAGGATATGTCGTGGGATCTTTAGGGGGGTGAGACCGCTCATTGTCTGCGCTCGTGAAGTGGACAAGGACCAACTCTGCGTCGTCGAGGGCTGTGGACTTAAGTACTTCTTTTTGCAGTGGAGCGTAGCGCAGCGAGAGTGTTTGATGTGTGCAGATCTGGTTGAGCTGCGTTTCAATATCTTTGTCATCGCTCAACACAAACGCTTTTTGGATCTGTGTCTCAGCGCGCTCCCTTGGCTTCTCTGGAGCCTTTGTGTTTTCCTCTGTGTGGCTCTTTTGCAGTCGTTGAAGGGAGTGTTTGATGTGACTGTGAACTCTTTTTAAAACGTCCCCTGCTTGTGTCTCATCGACATCTGGCAGTGTCGTGAGAAGAGTCTCTATCAGTCCGCCTCGATCACTGATCTCAGAGAATCCAAACGAGCCTGCGTTTGCGTGCAGTTGATGGGCGATGTTCAACGCCTCTGTGTGGGCTGCTGTGTCTTTGTTTGTTTTTAACGCAGAGAGCTGCTTCTGCAGGTGTTGAAGCAGTGAGACAAGTCGCGCGGCGTGGTCTTCTTTGAGCTCTTCAAACAGTCGGGACGCCTGCTGTGTTGTGGAGTGATTGGCGAACGCCGGGTTTGTCATCATTGGGGTGGATTGGTGTAACAAAGGAAGTTTGGATTTGAGTGTATCGAGTACAAAGGGGGTTTTGTGTTGTACGAGTGGCTGGATGTTTTGTGGGACTTTCTTTTGTAAAGTCTGTTTGGGGAGAGGTGTTGTTGTGTGGGTGTCTGTGCGCAGCTGTTGATCGATGAGTATACCGATCTCATGGCTCGTGGCAGGCTTATGGAGCAACTGCAAGTTTGTGGCGAGCTGCTTGGGGAAGGGGGTCGCCTTGGTCTGCTTGTTATTGGAGAGGAAGATGAGCTTTGTGTCGGGATTTTGCGCGCGTATCTCTTCGACAAAGAGAGGACCTTCGTCATTTGGTAGTTGGTCACTGACGATGATCATTTCGAAGTTGAGCTGTGCCGTTAGCATATGTGCTTGCTTACGCTGTGTGACAGTCAAGACCTCGTATCCTCGCTGCATCAGAAACGAGGCGAGTTGGTCTCGAAAGGTCAACTCACTTTCAATTATCAATATCCTGGATTTGAGCTGTATCACTGGAACATCCTTGTCACAAAAAACTGATCACCGCAGTCTGTCAGTCCAAAGCACTGCCTTTTATAGTTCAGTGCACACTTCGGAGAGGATATCTCAAATTTTTTTGGAAAAAGAAAGTGTATGCAGAAATCCGTCACTCAAAGTCCCAATGAAGGGGACGAATGGTTCGTCGACTTTGCTTTTTGCTTTACTGTGATAGGGGGAGGGAGGCTTTGGGGTGGAATACACGAAAAGAGTGAACTGGATTCACTTTCGTTTGAGAGTGACAGGCAAGAGACAGAGCCATAGCAGCAGGAACAACATAGAGGCGGGCAGTGGTTGTGTGTCGCTGCTACATGTACATCCGGGGCTGCGTTTTGGGGGATTCGATGTACCACCTCCGTCTTGTGTTGTGATGTTTTCTTGCCCGTTGGGATTTGTGGTGTTCTCCGTCCCGTTTGTAAGCTCGCTGTTGTTCACCTGTTCGCTGTTTGTGGGTTCACTGGAGGTGGACTCGGTGTCACCGCCTTCTGTATCGTTGGGCTCAGTGCTGTTGAGCTTGATACAACGACCTTGCTGGCAGAACAGTCCATCGGGGCAGCCTTCTGTCTCGCATGTTTTTTGGACGCAGATCCCTTCTTGACATCCCCACTGTGGTGGGCAACTGACGGATGCACAAGCATCGATACACTGACCGGCCTTACACGTCGCACCTTGTGGGCAATGGACACGTAGACAAGGATCGTCTTCACATGTTCCATTTTTGGGCAAGCAGAGTTTGCCTTTGTCACAGGTGACAGTCTTGCAAGGATCGTCCATACATGTTCCTGCGTCACAGTATTGCCCTGTTTTGCACTGTACGCCAGCGCAAGCGTCCGCAGCGCACTTCCCTTTGGTGCAAGATTGTCCTTGTGGGCATTGGACCGCAAAGCACGAATCGACACATGTACCATCTTCACATTGCTGACCGGTGGCGCATTGTTTATTGGCACAAGCGTCGGCAACACACTTACCGGATTTACAGTACATACCGTCGCTACAGCCGGTGTTGTAACAATTGTCTTCGACACATGTCCCTTTGAGGCAGACTTGCCCTGCGGTGCATTTTTTGGTCTTGCAGGGATCGGTGCATGTGCCGGACTGACAGACTTCGTTGCCAGGGCAGTGGACACCTGTACATGGTGGGTCTACACATTCTCCGGCGACACAAGTACGTCCCTTGGGGCATGAGAGAGAGGGGCAGGGGTCATCCTGACAGCTCCCTTGTAGACAGATCTTGCCGGCATTGCAGCTCACATTGGCGCATGGGTCTTTGATACATTGTCCGGCTGTACAGGATTGTCCTGCAGGGCAGGTGACAGTGGCACAGGATGCTTCACAGCGGCCTTCGCGACAGACTTCGCCTTGGGCACATGTCTGTGAGGCGCATGGATCGGCGATACATACACCCTGTACACAGAGTGTACCGGAGGGACAACCGAAGGCATAACAATCTGCTTGGATACACTTGCCGGCGGTACAACTTTGTCCATCAGGACAGACTTTCAGGCTACAGAGATCGACACATTGTCCACCTACACAGGTTTGTCCTGTGGGGCAGGCTGCCGGACAGGTGTCTTTGGGATGACAGAATCCATTTTTGCAGAGGGCATCGACAGTACATTCACCACTGGTACAGGGGGACAGACAGCTCCCTTCGACACAGGGAGCGTTGTCCGGGCAGGTGACATTGGTGTCGATGTTTCCATCACAATCATTATCGATCCCATCGCACACTTCTTGTTCGGGTTTTTGTGCGTTACAGGTGCTCCATGTGCCTTGCTGACAGCGCTCAACACCCTCACCACATTTGCTTTTGCAGGTACGGACGAGTTGTTCGTCGATTTGACCATCGCAGTCGTTGTCTTTTCCATCACAGACTTCGGGGGTTGGGAGAACGTCGGGGATACATGGTTGCCAGGAATCATTTTTACAGGACTGTTTGCCTCGACCACATGCAGTGGCGCAGGTTTGCGTTTCGCCTTCTTTGCAGGTCTTGTTGCAGCCATCATCGATTGTGCCATCGCAGTTTTCGTCTTTTCCGTTGTCACAGATCTCCGCTTTGGGCAAGACTTGGTTTTGACAGGTCTTGCTCCAAGCGCCTGCTTGACAGGTTTGTACACCATCCCGACACAGGCCTTTTTTGCGGGTGTCTTTGGGGCCTGTGTAGCACGCTCTTGTCTGTCCAGGGAGACACTGACATGTGATGCCATCGTCGATTTTACCGTTACAGTCGTTATCTTTTCCGTCACAGACTTCCGCTGTGGCTTGCAGCGCGATCTTGTTGAGCGCGTTTTTGAGCGATGTTTTGTTGTCCGCCTGGTAATACTTACTGGTCCCACCTGCTTTTGCCATGCTTGTCAGCTCCGTTGGATTCACACCCTGTCCAAAGCCTACCACGTACGTTTTGACTGTGTACGTCTTCCCTTTGACGGGGATCGAACGAAGCGCTTTTACGTTGGCTGTCCCCGAACCGTCTGTGGAGCGGCCATCTGTCACAAAGAGGACAAAGTTACCTCTCGGTTGTTTTGGATCGTTGGGGATGAGGTCCGTGCGGAAATACTCTCGAACAATCTCCATCGTTTTGCGGATCGGTGTGCCGTAGCAGAGCTTTGTAGGGAGCTTGTTGATAATCTTGCCGTTGCTGGTGTTCGTGATTTTCTGCTTGATGACGACACCATCACCTTTCTTGTTTCCACAAAATGTCACAAGACCAAAGCGTAGCGACTTTGAGAAGTTGTTGACGATGTATTTGATCGCGGCATTAGCATCTGCGAGCTTGTTGTTTTTCTTCATGCTGTTGGAGTTGTCGAGGACGATCAACATGTTGGGCTTGTCGCAGCTTTGTGCGTGTGCTGTCGAAATGGATGCACACCATCCCACTAAGCACAGGGCGAGAACCATCAAGGGGTTGAGGAGACGGACATTCTTCATCGTTCAAAAGACCTTTCGTGTTGCTGCGAATGTGGAGACTCTCTGCCGGAAATAGGCAAGTCGATGCTTTTCTTCATCATATCTATCTTCGGGTGGAGCTGTACAGAAGTTTCCTCTTCTGTCTCATATCTGGACACCTGTCTGTCTCCATGTTGGACACGCCTCCTGTGTTAAAGCGTCTTGAAATGGGTATTGTTTTGTTTTTGTAGGGGATTTTGTTGTTTGTGATGTCTGGTGTGCGCCTTGAACTAGAGCGGGGCAAGAACCAACGAAACACAAACACAGATAACAGGAGAAAAGACGATGAAAACACAAATCACAACACAAGCTGCAAACCCCGCTCACACTTCTTTGGGACGTATGGCCCGTCTCTTTGGCGCCGCAACGCTCTCACTCACCTTGCTCTTTGGCGCTGCACCTGCTGTCTACGCTGATTCCGATTCTTCTGATAAGCAGATGAGCAAAGAACAACAGCTCAAACAAAAACTCGAAACACTACGCAAACAATACGAAGAGCTCCAACGAAACAAGCGCCGCAAGACCGAACGGCGTTCAGCTCCACCTCGCAAAACACGTCAACAACCCCCTCAAAGTCGCCAACGTCGCTATCGCGACGACCGCAATGACAATCGTCGCTACCGTGATAACCGCAGAGATAAACGACGTTATCAAGACAACCGCAGAAATGAACGACGCTACCGTGATGACCGCAACGAGAATCGTCGTCGCTATCGTGATGACCGCAACGATAATCGTCGAAATGAACGCCCTCGTTACAAATCACTTCGCGACAAGCGCAACTACGAGCGCCGTGATGTACGACGCCATGACCGAAGACGTGATGATCGACGTCGTGACAACCGTCGCCTGGGATACAGCGGTCGTCGTGACCATCGTGAGATGAGAATGGAGAAAAAGGTGCCCATGTTCCGTCCTAGCACACGACGCTTTGTCCTCGATGTCGGTGTGGGTGGGTCGATGGGATTCATTTCGAGTCCAGCGCTTCTTGTCACAGGTAGCTTGTTGTTTGGAGCGCACCTCGGTAAAGAAGGAAAAGGCCTCGGTTTGGGAGGTTCGATCGACCTCTTCAAGAACACAGGGAGCAGCAAGGTTCTCGTTCAGACATTGTTCCACGGCTGGTGGAGCTTGCACATCAAAGGTGGCTTCTACATCGCACCCTACGTCGCGCTTGGTTTTACTTGGCTTGAGAGGAGCGCTGGTTCCTTTGATGGTCTCTTCGAAACACAGCTCGGTGTCGATTTGAAATTTGTCTTCAACAACCGCTTCTACTTGAAAGTCCGTCCTGTCTCACTTGATATTATCTTTGACAGCAGCAGCCCTCTTGTTCGCTACGCAGGCTCCGCAGCCTTCGGTGTGACATTCTAAGGACACGCTAACAACCCTCAACCTCTTCGACCTCTTCTTCCCACCTCTTCCCCTTCAATGACTTTCCTTTCAACTCTTCCCCTTGACTCCGGCTTTGTACTCCACTCCAGCTTAATCGATACTTCCATCACAATCGTTATCGAGACCGTCTTGTTTTTCGGGGTAGGGGAGGGTCTCTTTGCGACAGACTCCCCAATCACCTCGACTTGTGCAGGTGCGTGTCCCCGTTTTACAGACACCTCGCCCTTGTGTCCCAACTGGACCGGTGTAGCAAGGCTCTGTTGTTCCGGGTTGACAACGACATTGCCAGAGTCTGATCAGGCCAGGGGTGTTACTCGCGAGCTGATCGCCTGCTCCCCAGACGATCTGGTGGGCGTCGCTCTTGAATGTGTGCATGTGTTTTCCGAGATACAGATCCCAAAAGCGTATGGTGCCGTCCTTGGAAGCGGAGCTTAGATAGTGTTTGGAGGGGTGGAAGGAGAGATGGAGGACTTCGTCTGTGTGTCCTGTGAGGACGAATTTTGTGGTGTGATTTGTCAATGTCCAGATGCGGAGTTCTTTATCTTTCCCACCGGAGGCCAGGAGTTCTCCGTCATGAGAGAGGGCGACACTGATGATCTCTCCACTGTGTCCTCGGAGGGTTTGTTCGAGTGTGCCTGTTTGGATATCCCAGATCTTGATCAGAGTGTCCGATGAAGCTGTGATGAGACGTTTGCCATCAGGGTGAAAGAGCGCGGCGTTGATGCGTTTGGTGTGTCCATTTTTGATGGTTTGGATGAGGGTGCCTTTGACGGGGTCCCAGATCTTCACGTCACCGTTTTGTTCGACAGAGACGAGTTGTTTGCCATCCTTGCTGTACGCGAGGCTGGCGAGGAAGGTGTTCTTGAGCAGGATCAGCCGTGGTTTGTTGCTCCCTGCATCGTAGAGGAGGAGGCCTTCTGCGCCGTGGCTTTGGTTTGCGACGGCGAGCCCTGTTGCGTCCTCTGTCAGCGCGACTGCGGGCGTCGGATAGCCTCGGAAGGATGGGCGTAGCTCGATCCGTTTGACGTGTTTGTGGGTGCTGGTCTCCCACAGATCACAGTGGGCGCTGTAGCAGGTGAGCAGCCACTTGCCATTTTTGGTGAGGACCATGCTTTTGACACCTGTATGTGGACTGTGTCCTGGAAAGACTGTGTATTCAGGTTGGTGTGTTTGGTGATTCCAGACACGTACGTTGTGTCCACCTGTTGCGAGGACAAGGCGTCTCTTTGGATCGAAGGCGACTTGGGAGGTATCAGCGCGCAGTGAGGTGATGTATTTTCCTGTCGAAAGCTCCCACAGCTCCAATTGTGTGGTGCCGATCGCGAGGGTTAGATTGTCAGGAGAGAAGAAGAGATAGCGCGCGAAGCTGACCTTTGGTTGGATGGAGCGGACCTTTTTGAGTGTCGTGAGATCCCAGACCTCGACGGGGGTGCGATCGTTGAAGTTTGTAAACGCGAGCCAACGACCATTTGGGCTTAGTGCTATGCTCGTCCCAGTGTTGTTGTACGATTTGATGATCCTCTTGAGGCGTTGTGTGGAAAGCTCCCACTGTTTGATCTGGTGGGTCGCGATAAACATGTCTTTGCCATCTGGTGTAAAGGCCATACCTCCTATGTTCGCTGGGTAGGGGTAGCCCGGAAGAGGTGTTTGGCTTTGACCTGTGAGGATATCCCAAAAGCGCAGGCGGTAGGAGCCAGAGGCGAGCGTCCGACCATCAGGATGAAGCGCGAGGTGGAACGCCGGCTGCACATGTCCCTTGAGATCGCGCGTCAACTGCGCGGTCTGTGCGTCCCAGACTTTGACCATATTGTCACCTGAAGAGGCCGTAATGATCGTCTTTCCATTGGGCGCGAGGATCATACTGTGGATGCGACCTGTGTGCCCTTTGAATTGCCTCAAAAGTTCACCCGTTGCGACCGCGCGTGCTTGTATCTCGTTGTCTTTGCCAAAGTAGATCGTCTTGCCATCTTGACTAAACGAGATCCCTGCGACTGAGCGGGCGTCTCCAATTAAATCATCGAGGACCACAGGCATACATGGCGCGCAGCCTTCGTTGATTTGGCCATCACAGTCGTTGTCCTTGTCGTCACACAATTCTTTTGATGGGAGTATCTGTTGTGTACACGCTGACCACGTCCCATCCGGTTGACAGCGTTGAACGCCTGCCTGACACGCACCCACGTCTTTTGTTCCTGTGGGACCTGTGTAACATACGCGCTCCTGGCCGGAGACACACTCCGTCTCTGGGAGCGATGGTTCTGGGCCGGGAGGTTCTGGACGCAGCTCGGTGGTGGGCGCTGGCTCTGTGGGGGGTTCTTCTGGTGTGGCTTCGTTGGCGTCTTGTGTCGGTTGTTCGGGTGTTGTCGTGGGTTTGGGTTTGGTGCAGTTGCCGTCGATACAGATCATGCCTGTGGGGCACTCCGTGTTGTCGATACAAGGCCACTCATCTGGCATAAACCAGATGTATGATGAGCACCCAAAGACCGAGAATATGAGATAGAAAGACAGCACAATGGGGAACCATTGGCCAGCTCTTTTTTTCTTCTCGTGGTTTGGGGGTGGAGAGAGAGACGTTCTTTGTTTTGATGTATCACGCATGGTGTGTCCCGATCTGTGTCTCGTGTCTTTTGGCCGGTGCAAATCGCGCCTGTTTGTTGTATGTAACAGAAACGTTAGGCCATCGTATCACAGCACGACAAAAGAAAAAAGAACGAACACAAGGCGATACGTATTTGTATGAGGTCAACCCGAACGAAGAGAGGACGTGATGAAAGATTTTTCCTTTGAGCCTGTACTCGCAAAAGCCAAGACGATCCCTTCGAGTTGGTACACTGATGCGGCGATGTTGTCCCTCGAACAAGCGCAGATCTTTCGCCGGACATGGCAGCTTGTCGCACATATCTCACAGCTCCAAGAGGTCGGAGATTTTTTCACATGTGATGTCGCAGGGGAGCCGATCGTGCTGGTGCGTTCACAAGATGGACAGCTCCGAGGTTTCTTCAACGTGTGTAAGCATCGAGCGGGCCCCGTCGCGAGGGACTGTGGAAGGCGCAAGTCGTTGCAGTGCTTTTATCACGGGTGGACTTACAGCCTTGAAGGTGAGCTGCTCCGCGCACCTGAGTTTGAAGGCGTCGCATGTTTTGACCAAAAAGACTTCGCTCTCGATCCCGTAAGGGTCGAGCAGTGGGGACCATTCCTGTTTGCCAATCTCGATCCAGACGCGCCTCCTTTGCGCGAATATCTGGGCGATATCCCTGCGGAGACCGCACATATCCCGTTGATGGAGATGGGACATTACAAGCGCGTCGATTACTATATTGACTGCAACTGGAAGGTCTACGTCGACAATTACCTCGAAGGCTATCACATCCCAACTGCCCACCCCGGCTTGTTTAAAGAGGTCGATTACAAACAGTACTTTGTCGAGACACAGCGCTACTACTCCAAACAACACTCACCGATCCGCAACCCCAACTCACTGTACCGACGGGACTTGCCATCGGATAAAGAGCCCGAGGCGCTATACTATTGGCTCTTTCCGAATGTGATGCTCAATTTTTACCCCGATAACTTGCAGACCAACGTGATTCTCCCTCTTGGGCACGATAAGACCGTCACGATCTTCGAGTGGTACGTGCTCAACCCCGACAAGGAAGGCTGGAAGGAGCGCTTCGCAGACTCTTTTGCGTTCAGTAACCAGGTGCAGGCCGAGGACATCGAGATCTGTGAGTACGTTCAGCGCGGTCTGCGCTCGCGCTCATATGACCAGGGCCGCTTCTCGGTCAAACGCGAGAATGGCGTTCACCATTTCCACGGTCTGTTATGTGAGTTTTTACAAGAGGGAGAGGGCGTCTTGGCAGACAAAAGCAAGCCCTGAGTGGACGAGCTGTGTTGTGCTCTGCTGTACTTTTGAGTACAAATACACCCTCGACAAGAAAGTAAAGAATGTCCCATTGTCCCCCGAGAAAAAGAGGTACATCATGTTTGGTGATTTTGCCGCGCTATTTACTGTTTCTGGCCTGTTTACCCTGTTCATGTTGATCTTATTACAGGCTGTCTTAGGCTTTGACAACCTGCTCTATATCTCCCTTGAGTCCAAACGTGCACCCGCCGAAGAGCAGCAACGTGTCCGGCGACTCGGTATTGGGATCGCGATCGGTCTGCGACTTGTGCTGTTGTTCGTATTGCTCCAGGCGGTCAGCTACTTTCAAGGCAAACTCTTTAGCATTGACTTTGGCAACGCTGCACAGGGGACTTTTAATGGACACAGCTTGATCGTGTTGTTTGGTGGTGGATTTATCCTCTACACAGCGGTCAAGGAGATCCTACACATGGCAGCGTCCCAAGAGTTTGGTGAGCACGAAAACAAGGACAAAAAGTCCGCCGCTGAGGTCATCACCTGGATCGTCGTGATGAACCTGATCTTCTCCTTTGACTCGATCTTGAGCGCGATGGCACTCACAAAGAACTTTTGGGTTATGGCGACCGCGATCGTCGTCAGTGGGATTATGATGATCGTGCTCGCAGATACAGTCTCAAACTTCTTGAAGAAGAATCGTATGTACGAAGTGCTCGGTCTGTTTATCTTGTTTGTTGTTGGCGTGATGCTGATCTCTGAAGGCGGACACCTCGCTCATCTCAAGTTCTTTGGACATCCTGTTGAGCCGATGACAAAGAGCACCTTCTATTTTGTTATTGGTATTCTCATCGTGATCGATATTGTCCAGGGTCGATACCAAAAGAAGCTGTTGGCCGAGAAGAGCGCGACCAACAAAAAAATCAAGAAGTAAACCCCACAAAGGAGCAGATATGGAGACATCCAATCGTTACCAGAGTGTGTTGTGCCCCGGTTTGTTCGCCGGTCAGCTGCACATTGTGACCGGAGGAGGCAGCGGGATCGGTCGTTGCACGGCCCATGAGTTGGCCTCCTTGGGGGCCGAAGTGGTGTTGATCGGTCGTAAAATCGAGAAGCTCAAGCGCGTACAGGAAGAGATCGCCGACGCCGAAGGTGTCGCGCACATTTACTCTCTCGATATTCGCGATGAGGATGGTGTTCGGGAGACTGTCGAGATGATCGTCAAGACACATGGTGTGATCCACGGGCTGGTCAACAACGCAGGTGGGCAATATCCCGCACCGCTCGCGACCATCAACAAAAAAGGGTTCGACGCTGTTGTCGCGACCAATCTCACTGGCGGCTTCTTGATGTCCCGCGAGGTGTTTTTGCAGTCGATGTCCGACCACGGTGGTGCGATCGTCAATATCGTCGCTGATATGTGGAATGGGATGCCTGGGATGGGCCACTCTGGTGCGGCACGTGCGGGGATGGTCAATTTGACGAAGACGGCGGCCTTTGAGTGGGCCTCTTCAGGTGTCCGGGTCAACGCGATCGCGCCGGGCTGGATCGCGTCGAGTGGTTTGGATACCTACGATGAGACCACCAAATCCATGATCCTTGGCCTCAAACAACACGTCCCACTACGTCGTCTCGGCGAAGAAGCCGAAGTCAGCGCTGCGATTTGTTTCTTGCTCAGTCCTGCCGCGGCCTTCATTACAGGCGTGACGCTCTCCGTCGATGGTGGCGCACCTCTCGGTAGCCCCGCTTTTCCCTCTTTTGATCACGATCGCTCCGAAGCCTTCCAAGGGTTCCACCTCGCAACACCCCCGGATGCCCTCAAGTCAAAGTGAATGTCAACGGAAATGGGTCTCGTGGGGAGAGCTCAGATTCGAGTGGGGTAGTTGGTGATGACCAATTCATTTTTGCGACCGCGTTTGGCGAAGTTGGAGTTGATCTTGCGCAGCGCTGAGACTCGTCTGATCGCGAAGCCATCGTAAAGTGTGTCGAAGAAGTCGTCTTCGGGATCTTCGTTGGTCGGGTCGGAGTTGCTGAGCATCAGAGACGCTCCTTGTGCGTCGAGCTGCCGAAAGATCGCCGCGAGCTCTCTCTGATCGTTGTCGTTGAAACCCGGACCGTAATAACCTGTAAAGTGGGAGGTCGCGTTGAGTGGCCTGTAGGGGGGATCGAAGTACACAAAGCAGCCATCATCCATCTTTTCGATCGGAAACTCCCGGAATCCTGCGACTGTGAGCTGTGCGTGTTGTAGCAACTGTGAAACATGTCTGAGATTCAACTCATCGAGGATCTGTGGTTTTTTGTGTTTCCCCCAAGGGACGTTAAAGAATCCCTTCTTGTTGACCCTGAACATCCCACCATATCCGCACTTGTTGAGAAAGATAAATTGCGCAGCGCGCTCGATGCTCTGGGTGGAACATTCCGTGTAGCAGAAGTCTTCGGGAGGTTGGTTGAACGCATCACGTACATCTTGATACAGGGCTGCTTGTTCGTCGGCTGCTGCGCCATGATAACGTTGTGTGTAGTCTTCGAGGATGCCGATCAGAGCCTCCACGTCTTGTTTGACGGCTCTATACGTCAGGATCAAATTGGGGTTGATGTCTGAGAGCAAGATCCGTTCAAAAGGGATGTGGCTGGTGAGTGAGAGAAAGATCGCGCCACCACCGAGGAAAGGTTCTGCGTAGGTGTGGTAGCGGTGTTGGTAGAGGGCGTCCGGGTAAAGGGACTGGAATTGTTCGTGGTGGAGACGTTTTCCACCAACCCACTTGATAAAGGGTTGGGCTGTTCGATCTGGAAAAGCGTTAGAGGCTTGGGGTGTGGTTTCTTCTACCGTGGAAAGGCTGGCGTTCATATTGTGTCTCACTGCTGGTCGGTGTCTTCGTAGGCTTATGTGTACTGTACACATAGGCACCTGATGGGAGCGACATGATAGCAAGAACGATATCTTCACGCAAGGAATCCACCATCCCTCCGATCTCAAAAGCGACAAATCACCTTTGCACCGACGAGATGACGTTGCAAAGCGAAGTCGACAAAATCGACGCGATATTCCAGCATCGCAGTCCAGCCATCCCACGGTTTAGAGAGGAAGGCGACACTGACCTCGTCTTGGTCTGCACCCAGATCGGAGATCTTTCCGGGGTCAGAGACGCGACCATATCGCACTGTAAACCCGATATAGCGAGAAGGCATGTAGTGTGCTGTCACCTGTCCAACGTAGAAAAATTGGCCTGAGCTGATGACAGCGAGTGTACCTTCAGCAGCGATCTTAAGACGATCGGAGAGCAACGACAAGGTCAGCTGAAGATCCAGCAAGGTCAGTCGTTCATCCTGATACGCCGATGAGACAGCAGAGGGCTCTCGTCCATTGGTGACAGAGGTGTGTAGCAAGAGCGCGCCCAACTGGAAGCTCATCGCGAGCCCAAAGGTCGGGTGCAGATCGATATCTTCGATCAGATCCCAGCCATTTGAGATAAACCCAAAGAGTTCAAAACGATCGGTCTTGATGCCCAGCTTCAATCCGGTCAGTGTGTTGGGGGTGACATTGTTCGCAAAGCTCGCCGTGATCTGGTACCGATCGACTGTGTTGACCGCGTCCCAACCTTGTGGCGCAAAGAATTTCCCGACAGTGACGTAACCTTGCAGCTGTTTGGACAGCGCGAAGGTGTGTGAGACAAAGGCCTCCTGCAAGAGTTTGTCCACAAGCATCCATGAAAAGTCCGGTGTCGTCGCATCCTGCAAGAAGTGCACTGAGAAGCGCACTTGTGTGTGTTTGTGGGGTGTTGCGTCGATGGAGAATTCGATCTCGTTGAGACGCCAGCTGAAATTGGTCTGGTCGTTTTGCGGTGTATGTGTGAACAGACTCCCGGCGTCGACAAATCCCTCTAATTTGAGCTGTTTGTTGAGCGTTGCGGCTTGACTCACTGACACAAAGGAGACGGACAACAAAAAGCATGCACATAGGATGAAAAGTGTTCGGAACATATTGATCTTCTTTCTTTTATGCGATTGAGGTGAGGTCATAACATGCAAAAGAGGGCCTGAGCTGTGTTCAGGATCGTTTGATGCGTGTGTCGAAGATGTACGCGAGTGAGAAGACAAACACAAACGCTCTCCTGTCTGGCTGTGGGTGGAAGGCATCAAGCTCCACACCAAGGGTCAAAGTCGTGTTCAAAGGAAAGTTGATGTTGGCTGCGAGCGCAAAGACCCCCCTTTGTGTCAGCCCCTGGCTGAGCTGCCATGTGTGTGACCACTCTGCGAGTAATTGGAAGATGCCAGGGACAACTTCGTATCCAACTCCCACATCGTAACGTCCACCCCATGAGAGGTCCGTTTCGTGAAAGAGCGCAGGTGTCACGCTCATATCGACCATCCATTGAGAATGAGGTCGCCACGTCGCAACAAAACCCGCATCGAGCAACCACGCCTTACTGTAAATTGGAACCTGTACACCACCATAGACTGAGAGCTGCCATGTAGAATGGGTCAACACATTCCACTTTGTGCCGATTCCTATATTTTCGAGAAATGTATTGGCACTTTTTTGTGTGATTTGGTTGAAAAAGGGAATGTTAAAACCCAATTCAAGTGAGCGTGAGAGTCCGATCGTCAATCGATGGGAAAACTCGATCATTTGCGCGACGCGTTTGTATTGGTCTTGAGTATCGAAGATGTGTCCGCTCTTGAAGGTCGGAGAGTATTCGAGATGTTGCTCTTGTAAAACACCTGCTGAGGGGACATTGAGGAGCGCGTTACTGATACCTTCTGTCGCTTGCGCGTAAGAGGGAAACAAGACACACAAAAGGATCATGACAAACCGTTTCAAAGCGAACTCCTGTTGATACGTAGTGGGGGCACATTCTCCAAACGTGTTTTTTGCAAGAAGTGATCCGTGTATTCGTCTCTTCAGAGATGGGATATGGGGAGAGTGGTCTATCATTAAAAATAGGTGGGTTGTTACGTCGGAGAGCTGTTTCAGCCTGCGGGTGATATTTCAGTTGAAACATGTGAAACATGTGAAACAGTGGTCATGTGAGGTCGCAAAAAAGAATGGTGTGAGGGCTTTTCATCTTGTCAGTAAAGGGCATTTCTCACATTTGTTGCCCTGGTCCAAAATTTGCTTAAGGGGGGAGCGGAGCAAGGATGTCACTGTGAGAGGTGGCACTTGCCAAAGACATTCGCTCTATTCTTTTTATGTTTCCTGTGTCCACGGACACGACGCCGGAGAAAACAATGACTCTCGATCAAACGAAAAACGCTGAAGCATCCCAGAGCACTCAAGTTGCAGCACCTACGAAACAAGTCAAGCCTTTTGAGCCTGGCTCGTACGAGATGCAAAATCACTTCTATCCACGTGTTCTCAATGCCCAGATCCACCCACTCGTGCGCTTCTTTATGAACCTGGGCAATGAGCGGATCGCGCAGCGTTACTGTCACCTTCACCCGGAGACTCCCTATGAGGATATCCTCGCGGTGTTGCAAAAAGAGTCGAGATTCTTTCGTTGGGGGGGCGCAGACCTCTTCCAGACAACAACCGACAAAGGGATTCGTCAGACTGTTGTCATTGAGACAAACTCTAGCCCCTCCGGTCAAAAATCCATGCCCTTGTTGGAAGAAGGGCAAGAGCAAGCAGGTTACAGAAAGCTCCTTGAGCGCTCCTTCTTGCCAGCCGTACGCAAGAAGAAATCCCTCAAAGGTGTGCTCGCTGTCCTCCACGACAAAAACCCTATGGAGACAGAGGGATACGCGTCGACACTGGCGGACCTTGCAGGTGAGACTGTGTACCACGTCCCTTTCTACGTCAACGATCCCAATCCACCCGCGCGCTTTGTCGACGGGATCCTGGAGATCTACGTCAAAGGTGATTGGGTCCCCGTCCGCGGCGCGCTCAAGTACGTGACACAGCGCCCCTGGACACGCATCCCGCCTATCACCAAGACCCTGATCTTCAACCCGGTCTTGTGTTGCCTCGCTGGCGGACGTAACAAATTGTTGGCGGCCAAAGCATACGACATGTTTAACGCCAACCACCAAGAGTCCGGTTTTCAGATCCATGCACCTGAGACCATCTGGGATGTGTCCCACAGAGAGATCCCTTTTTGGGTTGAACGTATGGGCGGCTTTGCGGTCGTGAAAAACCCCTACAGTAACGCTGGACAGGGAGTTTGGACCATCACAAACCAGGACGAGTTGGACGCTTTCATGGCGCTGGAGCAACGCTACGATCAATTTATCGTGCAGGCGCTGATCGGTAACCGCAACTGGAGCTCACGTGGTAGCCACGGTTCGCTGTATCACCTCGGCACGATCCCCAACAAGAAAAAGAACTTGTTTGTTGTGGACTTTCGCTTCATGGTCGGCAGCAGCCCCGAAGGTTTCTTCCCTGTCGCGATCTATGCACGCCGCGCACGTAAGCCGTTGGCCAAAGATCTTGACGGCTCTGTACATTCGTGGGAGATGTTGGGGACGAACCTCTCAGTCAAAAAAGAAGATGGCAGTTGGGACACAGAGAGTCATCGCTTGTTGTTGATGGACTCACGGGACTTTAACGCGCTTGGTTTGGGTGTCGATGACCTCGTTGAGGCCTACATCCAGTCTGTTCTTGCGGTCTCCGCGATCGAAGATATGTCTGCCCGTCTGGTCACCCAGAAAGGCAAATTCCGCAGACGTTTGTTCCAATCCTTGAACCCTGATGCCTCTTTGGTCGAGGAAATTTGCGAATGATAGAATGGATTGAAGGTGCCGGAAAAGTCCGATGCACAGAAGCTTTAGAGCTGGATGATCTGCCAAAAGGGACCGTCTCAAGGTTGCTCGTCGAGATCGCACGCGACGCACTTGGTGCGCCGATCTGGGCACCTGTCCTCGTTGCACGAGGCGAAAAACCCGGACCTGTCTTTGGGATGACCTCGGCTCTGCACGGTAACGAGCTCAATGGTGTGCCCGTTATCCATCGCGTGATCAACGATTTGCAGCTGCGCGCGCTTCGTGGAACAGTCGTCGGGGTCGTGATCGCGAACGTCCCGAGCTATCTTCGAGAGCAGCGACGATTTCCTGATGGGACAGACCTCAACCACATCATGCCTGGTCGACATGATGGAAACGTCGCAGAGATTTTCGCCTATCGTCTCGTGCACAGGATCTTGAAGACGTTCAACTACCACGTCGATCTGCACACGGCGAGCTTTGGTCGGATCAACTCATTGTATGTTCGCGCAGACATGAAAGATCCGACCACATCACAGATGGCGTATCTACAACGACCACAGATCATCCTGCACAACCCGGCGTCAGACCATACGTTTCGGGGGACGGCGATGGAGTTAGGGATCCCTTCGGTCACACTGGAGATTGGAAACCCTCATCGCTTTCAGCCTGAGTATGTCAAGCGCTCGATCGTAGGGATGCGTGCAATCCTCGCTGAGTCGGGGATGGTCGCCAAGCGCCCACTGTCGATGAAAGAGCCACCTGTTTTGTGCTCCTCTTCAAAGTGGATATACACTGACGCAGGCGGGTTTTTGGAAGTTCTTCCTGGCGTCACTGAGCGACTCCAAGAAGGGCAGGTGATGGCGCGATTGACAAACGCCTTTGGTGACATCATTCGCGAGTATAAAGCGCCCTTTGATGGGATCGTGATTGGAAAAAATGTCAACCCTGCTGCACAGACAGGCGCGCGGATCTTACACCTCGGTGTGCCTGCAGACGCCAAAGAGCACGGGTTTCAAGAGAGGCGCGAGTGGAAACGTCCAAAAGCTCGCAAGCCCAAGGATACAGAGAGATGAAGTTTTCATTCTTGGTCAACGAATTTAAGACCCTCGTCGCCAGCCAGACCACCGCCATGTTGATGGAAGCTGCGGTCGTCAAAGGGCACGATATCTACGTCTTTGGCGTCGCAGACCTCGGTCTCACCCCCGAAGGCCAAATCGTCGCCGCTGCTCGTCATTGTCCTGCCGGGCAGCTCGAAGGGGTCGCTGAGTGTGTTGCCTTCCTCAAGGAAGCGACACCCCAAACCCTTGACCTGTCTGCCTCGGACGTCGTGTTGTTGCGGACCAACCCCGCACGTGACAAAGAACGCCAATGGGCCCACGACACTGCGATGTCATTCATGAGAATGTTACGGGATCGTGGTACGCCTGTGCTCAACGATCCTGATGGCCTGATCCGGGCGAGCAATAAGCTCTACCTCGGGATGTTTCCCCCCGAAGTTTACCCACGGACCATGGTCAGCTGTCAGCCCAAAGAGATCCACGAATTTGTCACCTCGATGGATGAGACCTGTGTGCTCAAACCATTGCAGGGGACGCGCGGTCGGGATGTGTTCTTTGTGCACCCTGGCAAATACGAAAATCTTAATCAAATTATCGATGTGTTAACGAGGGATGGATTCGCGATGGTGCAATCCTTCCTTCCCGAAGCTGTGCGTGGTGACATCCGTGTCGTTACGATGGATGGGAAGATCCTCGAAGTAGATGGAAAACCTGCGGCGGTCGCACGTGTCCCTAAGACAGGTGACCTTCGCAGCAACATTCACGCAGGAGGGAAAGCCGAACCACCAAAGATTACGGATGCGATCCGCGAAGTCGTCTCTGTGATCGGTCCTCGACTCGTCGAGGATGGGATCTTTTTAGCCGGTCTCGACTTTATTGGGAACAAGGTCGTCGAGATCAACGTCTTTAGTACCGGTGGCTTCCGTGATGCCGAAAAGTTCACGGGGATTCCATTTAGCGAATTGGTCATTGAGGAGCTCGAAGCACGCTTCGGCTAGGCCAATATCAGGAGACAACGCCATGATTGGACGTCATCAAATTGTTGAAGAACTTGCAAGCCTCTACAGAGAAGAAGGTTACCCCACCTTCAAACGCACCGAATTTGATGGGCTTTACCCCGACCTTCGGGTCGGTGAAAAGCTACGACATGCGCTGGTGATCAAGGTCGAGACCTATCGCCAGCTCGATTCTCCCCGCATCCAGGAAGACTGGTGGCGGTTTGACCAAAATTATAAGGAGTGGTTCCTCTGTGTTCATAATGACCACTGGAACGACGCCGAAGACCTCTGTGATATGTGGGGCATCAAGAACGCCACGATCTTCGCCTGGGAAGAAGATGATGATGGTGAGATCTGGTTCCACGACGCGCCTTTCCTTGAAGAAGCGCCGATCGCGGTCCCCTACAAAGCGCCTTCCCTCCAAACTGCACGTCGCTAAGTCTTTCCCCGTTCCTTATCCCTCTTTCCCCTCAACAAACTCACTCAAAGATCGCAATGGGTGGCTTTGTATCCCACTCTCCGTACAGCAGCTCCACACGGTACTTTCCAAAGTGAGGGGGGCGTGTATCCTTAAACGAAAAGGTTCGTGATTGTCCCGAGCGCATTGGGCTCATCGAGAAGTGACGTTTGGCAACTGTGCGACCATTTTTCAGATACACCACGCGGAATTTCAGCTTCTTGAGTCCCCACTTTGCATAGTTTTTCACTCTCCCCTTTAACCTGAATGTCCGTCTCAACAACATCTGTGTCGTGCGGCCGAATAGATCCGTGTACTTCACGAAGGGTTTGATGTCAGCCGCTCGGTTTTTGCGTTGTGGTTGGGGGTGAAGCAAGATCTGGCCCTTCTCGTGATCGAGCGTAAACAAGAAGCGTCGAAGGACATTCAACCCAAGCAGGCCGGAGAGACCACGTTGTCTGTCTGCGCACGCGTTGCACACGACAAACGCTACGTTCCTGAGCGTGTATCCTCCGAGTGTCAGTTGGGAGAGCAGCCCGACAGGTGCGCGGACGCGGCCATTTGCAGTTTGGAGCGTCAGCGATGGGGCGTTGTGAGGGACCCGGATGCGCAGTTGGTTGACGCGGTGACTGGAGAGTGTGAGGAAAGACGCGCCTGTGTCGAGTAAGAGTTTGCTCTTTGCGTGCATCAACTCCACAGGGATGATCAGGGATGAGCCTTGTTTTTCGAAGCTCAATCGTATCGTCTTGGCTGTTCCTGTATTCTTGGGCCGCGCTGGTTTGAGCTGTGGGAGCTTCTTGGGACGCAGGGGCGGGATGAAGCGTGGTGATTTGCGAAAAATGGGGGGGGTATTTCGGGACAAAAACGAGCGCAGTGGTTGGAGAATACGTCGTCCAAGGGGGATCGCCTCTCGTTGTGGTGGTTTGGTCTCCGTCGGGGGCGGACGTCGCTCTATTTGTCTCTCAACGGGGGGTGTGGCTGTGGGTCTTCTTGCTTCGGGGCTGTTGTCTGGCTGTGTATTGGTCTGCTCAGGCGGTGTGGTCCTGCTTGTCTTGGGTTTGAGCTGACGCTTGAGGAAGCGCTTGGAGAGTACGAGTGTTGGGTTTTCACTCTCCATTTCGAGCAGGTAGGCGATGCGTTTGACGAACTGACGGCCTCGGCGGAAGGCGACGTGTTGTTCGCTGACCTGGAGAAAGGTGGCGACCTCTTTGCTAAAGGGCCAATGACCGCTTTGTTTGAGGGCTTGTGAGGTGAGGGCGGGGGCGAGGACGACGAGCGCGAGTAAGCCGAGGGTGTTAAACAACAACATCACATGTGCGAAGGTGTCCTTGAAGCGAGCTCTTTTGTTCCATCGTTGTCGCAACCATGTGAAGGAACTGTTGAGGATCATGGCTGGGATGAAGGCACAGGCCAGACCTACAGCGAGCATGATCGCCGGCGACTGCCAGCTCGTGACGTGTGCGACGAGGCTTCCGACAAAGAGGACTGAGATAGTGGCGAGTGAAAGACTGGCCAGACTCAACAATAGCCATGCGATACACCCCCATCCTGTCATGGGTTTGCGCCGCTGTGGTTCGTAATCAGGGTGTGTTCTCAAGCCTACTTCTCCTTTTACTCGGCCAGATGCACAAAACGTAACCATCCGGAGTATCGGTCGCGGGCATATTGTCATCGGGGCTTCTCTCTTCAAAGAGAAGATAAGACGTCCCATTGTATGACACAATCCACGGTGGGCATTCTATTCCCAAAGCCGACACTCCAAGACCGCGTTTTTCTTCCATTCGTGAAGAACATACTCACACATATTCCTCACCTGGACGGTAGTTTAGGATGTTTGTGGATCCTGGGCAAGTTTCTGGGCACATTCTCCGTAGACCGTCTTCTTGGATAGACCCTTGCCTTGTAGGTGATATTCATCTGCTCCTTGTCTTTCCTGCTGACTTGCCTACACTGTCTCGGATATGAAGCTCCACATGGATCTTCTACGAGTAGATTGGCGTACATCGATGATAGACAAGGTGAGTGATGGCGAAGAAGAGCGCGTTCAAGGGAAAAGATGTCCTCAACCAAGTACGCAAGGGGCAGGATCTGTCGCCTGTGTACTATATCTGTGGTGATGATCCGTATCTTATCAGCGAGATCATCGAGTCACTTAAAGGGCGTATCCTTCCACAGTTTAAGGACTTCAACTTGCATCATGTCACGGCTGGCGAGGTCGAAGGCGACAAAATCGCTTCGTTGGCCATGCAACTGCCTGTGATGGATGCCTGCACGATGGTCTTTGTCCGCGAGGCACAGCTACTCAAAAAGGCCGATTGGGAAGGGCTCGCCAGATACCTCGAAGATCCTTCACCGACGACCTGTCTGGTGTTGTTGGATCCCAATGACTCTCCACAGATCGACAAGCGCACGAAGGCCGGCAAGCTCATCGCCAAGTACACCGTTGGTTGTCGCAAGCCGTACGACAACCAGATGCCTCGCTGGGTCGAAGATCGTGCGCGCATCCATAAACTTCGTCTTGGGCCTGATGTCGCCTACCGTTTACTCGAATTGCTCGGCAATGACCTCGCCTCTCTCAACAACGCGCTCGAACGCATCGCGCTCTATCTCGGTGGCAAGGGTGACGTCAGCATCGATCTGGTCAACGAGCAGGTCGCGGAGAACCGTACGTACAATCTCTTCGAGTTGTCTGGTTTGATAGGGGATCGCAATTTACAGGGGGCGCTTCATCTCTTGCGTGGTTTGATGGAGACAGGTGAGCACCCACTCAAGCTGCTCGTCTTGATGGCGAAGGCCTTTCGCTCCCTCCTGAAGGCACGTGTCGCATACGATCAGGGGGCACGACTTCACGATATGGATGCCTTTGTCAATCCAAGAATCCGCTACAAACGAGATGAGAAGGTGCGCGAATTGTTTCAACAAGTCAAACGCTTCACAACACCTGAGTTGATCAAGGCGATCTCACTCATGCAAGAGGCGGATTTTTCGTTCAAGTCGACCTCAGGATTGACCCCTGAGTTGTTGATGGAACGGTTGGTGATCGAGCTTTGTCAATTGCGGGTGTCCTGATGAGTGAACAACAGATCGAAGCACAAACATTATATAAGCGTCTACTTGCTCGTCTGGATCGAAGAAAAGAGGCCGTCGCGCTGTTACTTCGTCATCCCGAACATTGTAAGGGGGCACCTCCTCCTGAGTTGTTGACCGCCTTGAAGCGTTACGCACATGATCCTGCGGAGACGATTACATCGTTGGCGAAGGCGTGGGAACGAGCACCTTTGTGTGACGATCTGCTTGGGCGCTTTTTGGCGACTCGTGTACCCAAGGCGCGTGAGGAGTGGGCGTCGTTGCTGCCGATTGCGCCATCCCACCATGCTTGGGAGACGATCTACGAGGTGGCCGCGAGGCCATTTGAGATTGTCGAGGTGAAGCGGTATATGTTCGAGGCGCTTGGTGGATTGCTTGATGATGGGTTGTTGTCGTGGGATGAGTTGGGAGAGCTTTTGGAGGAAGCATCGACACATTCGAATCCAAGGATCAGGGCGGTCGTCGCGACACTGCTTGGAAAGTGCTCCCCCACACATCCTCAGCTCGTGTTGTTGTGTCACATGCTCGATGATGCGAATCCTTGGGTTCTCGCGGCTGGACTTGATGCCGTCTCGGTGTTGGGGGCACATCCAACATTGGCACATATGACCTTCTTGCGCTTTGAGAGACTTCGACTGCTCGAAGAGTGGCGTGAGATCCAAAAGAAACGCCATTCACTCCTGACACACCCACATCCTGTCGTGCGCGCCTCTGTTGGGTAGTTCGATCTTGGGCTGATTGCTACCTGCTGACGCGGTCTTTGGGTCGGGCAAGTTGCTACTTTAGGGAGCAGGGCGAGTTGCTACTTTAGGGAGCAGGGCGAGTTGCCACTTTAGGGAGCAGGGCGAGTTGCCACTCACAGGGAGCAGGGCAAGTTGCCACTCACAGGGAGCAGGGCAAGTTGCCACTCGCCCTTACGACTGCCGCGCTCTGCTTGGCATAGTGGGCTCGCTGCCCACACCCGCTCGGGGNTTTCACCCCGAACCCCACAATGCTCACGCATTGTCTGTGTTGTGCTCTTCGAGCGCTGCTGCCGCGCTTTGCTTGCCGGGGCTGGGAATTCTCATTCTATTGATTTGGGCTAACGATGGTCTCGTTCTCTCTCGTCGGCCTTCGTTTCAGACGCTTTGTCAGGAGAGCATATGATTTCGGAACATGAACTGGATGCATTGAAAATGCTCGCGCAAACGCCTTCTGTTGAGAACTTTAAGAAGATTGTCTGTTTTTTCGATGATTTCGAGTCTTCTGAGATCTTGCGTGATTGTCTTCAAAGTACAAATGATCTTCTTGGGCATTGGGAGGATCGTTTCCGAAAAGTACACTTGTTGGATATATGGCCTTCATTTCCAATGGGACAACCCTTGCCGAGTATCATTCTTGTTCGTCATCTTGTTGTAAGACGACCTACGACAAAAGAGGAAGTCCACGCTTTGGTGAAGTGTGACAAGATTCGCCAGCTCACAATGCTCGATTTTAGCCATTCAGGATTAGGGAATGAAGAAGTTGGGCGACTTGCAAATTCACCACACTTGGGAGAATTGGTGTCCCTTCAGCTTAATGGTAACAAGATCAGTCGAAAGGGTGTTGAGCGGCTGGCCAATTCACCCTTTCTGCGATGTTTGTCAGAGTTGTCTTTGCATGCCAATCCTATTGGGGATGACGGTGTTCTTGGATTTGTTGAAGAAGGTGGTTGCGAGGGGCTGGGTTCTATCAGTTTTTCACGTTTGGGGGTCGAGGGGGTAAAGGCCATCGCAAATTCACAAAGTTCACGCGAGCTTCGTACTTTGAGGGTCTTTCATTGCGATGGAAAGGATGAACTTGCGATTGTGATTGCGAATTCGACGTCATTGAGCCAGTTGACCACGCTGGATTTAAATGTAAATGATATCGGAGACGAAGGAGCTATCGCGTTAGCGTATACATCAAACTTGCAGTGTTTGAAAAGGCTCGAATTGTTTGATAATCGTATTGGAGATGATGGGCTTCGTGCGATTGCCCATTCGGCTCATATGTGCAATGTTGAAAAGCTCCTTTTGACGCGTAACCAGATTGGTGACAGAGGTCTTACTGCAATCGCTGAGGCTTTGTATCGAAGACCGATGACTCATCTTCTTTTGGGAGATAATCATGTTGGGGATGCCGGTGTTGTTGCACTTGCGAAGTCGACGAATTTTCCGAACTTAAAAAGACTTGACTTGTTTCGTAATCAAATTGGGAACGAGGGTGTTATGGCGATCGCCAAATCCATGAACTTTCCTCATCTTCATTATCTATCAGTATCTGGTAATTTGTTTGATGAAAAGGGAGTGACTGCTTTGGAGGGATCGTCTTGCTTGAAAGGTACAGACGTCGATTATCTTAGTGAGTGGTGAGTGGTGAGTTTTTTGGTTTTCATCACGAGCTTGGACATTTTTTCGTATTCGCCAGAACATTCACAAGCTTTTACTTTTTGTGTTCTTGTGGAGTCGTGCTCCCCAAACCCCCGTTTGACGCCTTAGGCGCGGGCTGGCGTATTTATAGAGGCTTCGTCTGTTTGGTTGGTATGTTCCACATGGTCTGCGTATTGCGCTGGTGTCTTTTGATGGTAAGATGTTTTTTGTTGGAGGTGAGTGATGCTCTCGATTTTGAAAAGTGAATGGTCTGAGAAGTACGGACAAGTCAAGTCGGCTGCTGAGAAGTACGGTGTGATTGTTGTTCCTTTCTCTCATCTACCTCATGACCGACTTGTCATCACAAAAGAAGAAAACTGCAAAGAGTTTTTTGTTTTGTTTGAGAGAGAGGGGCGAACCTTCTTGGTTCTTCGGTTGGATGATACATATCAAGTGTTTCTCGATAAAATCAATTTTAAGTGGTTTTTTCGAGAGTGGCTGAGCGGTGTGTCGTTACAGACTTTGATTCTGGAGTCTGAAGAGAAAGGATTTGTCGAACGATGTGAAAGATGGTCTCTTTTGGAGGGAAGCCGAAGAGATAAAAACTATAGGCGTAAGGGATGGGAGGAGTTCCCCCTGGATGAATGGCAATCAATGGAGTCGCGCTTTGAAAACGAATTGCACTTTGACAACTGGAAATTTTCGATAACGGTTCCACATGTTGAGGTTTCACTCGCAAAAATGCGCACCGAGGATATTGTCTATAATCTCGCTGTTGAAGCTGATTTCTTAATCAAGTACCAGCTTGCTTTGCAAAGTGTTTTGAAGCCAGGAGAGCCTATATATCTTGTTCGTTGGGGAGTTTCGGTTTGGATTCTTGATATACACAAAAAACCACTTGATGCATTTTCCACATCATGGCGGGTCTCTCCTCTCTCTGTTGACATTATGACAGGGACAAGAGATGAACCTGTCTACATGTTTACACCTGACTTTCGTCTTGGTTTGCTTAATGACTTTGAAACACCGATGATAACCTTGTTTGGAGAGGAGCTGATTCGNACGTTGAAATCGCAGCAACCTGTTCTTCTCGAAAGTCAGGGGGATTGAAGATGAGCAGGTTCTCTCATTGGTCATTTCCTGCTCGCCTTTCTGAACCAACCCCGAAGGGGTTCAACCAAGGGGGGAGGCAAGCGAAGCGCGCCAGGGGGAAATAATTTCCCCCATTAGTCCGTCTTCAAAAACTCACTCAAAACACCCTGAAAAAATGAGAGGTACACTTTACAAAATGAAAAACATCCATTTGAGCGCCTCTTTGAGGGAGCAACTAAATGCAGGAGCTTCTTTTCTTGAGTTGATAGACTACATTCATACACATGAAGGGGTCAAACCATATGAGAGGTTTGTCGTGATTCGTCCTCTTCGTGAAGCATTTCATCTGACTTTGTCAGATATCATGTTGATCGTTTTTTCATGTCACATATTTGGAGGACAATATTCCGTGGAGATTGTTGAGGAGCTGTTTTTGGAGAAGGTGAAAGAGCGTGAGTCCCAATCTTAAAAATCCTACCTATGTGTTGTTGTTTCTGTCGTTCAAACTAGGGAGTCGCATACTGTGTATTCTCGTATTCCGAATCTGCGTGGGCTCCTCTCTGCTGAAAGAAATGCCACTAGTTGGAGCGCATTGTGTCACTTTCTGGATGAACACCACAAAGGCCAAAGCAACCTCCTCGAATATGTACGGCTTCATACAGTAGACTGGCCGTCAGAGATCAAGCGGCCGCTCTACCGTTGGTGGCAAGAAAAGAGAGCCGGAAGAGATACTGGCTTTGAGTGCCTCATACAACACTGGAAGACGTACATTTGGGAGAAAGGCACAAAAGCAGGTGAGCTTCGAAAAGTTCCCGAAATTCCTGGAATGCAGATGGTATGGTGTCCTCCAACTCCTTCTTCGTGCCAAAGCATCAAAGACGTACAACAAAAATATCCGAATTCATTGCTCTCCGATGGGTTTTGGCTTGGTCAATCGCCTATCACGCAAGAACAGTACTCATTTGTTATGAACCAAAATCCCTCTTTCTTTAGTGGAAAGAAGAGACCTGTAGAAAGGGTCAGTTGGCTCGAAGCAGTCAACTTCTGTGATGTTCTGACCTCCTTGTTGGATGCTGAAGGAGCGACACCTGTATTCCGTCTTCCGTGGAGAGAAGAATTGTTGTATGCGTGCAATACAGGTGTTGATTCAAAGGTCTGTGAGCGATTGGATCTGTCTGCTTGGCATCGCGAGAACGCAAGTGGTACGACACACGAAGTTGCCCAAAAGCTCCCAAACAACTGGGGATGCTATGATATGCTCGGTAATGTTAGCGAATGGTGTTTGGATCTCATGTCAGAAGAAGAAGCCCAAGAAATTGCTCGTTACAAAAAAGGTCAGCAGTATCGCATCTTTCTTGGAGGGTCTTGGTTACGGCCTCCACGAGAATCGAGTCCTGATTTTGTTTGGGGATTTGATGAAACAGCAAATTATCTCAACAGCATTGGTTTCCGTCTACTCTGTCCGTAAACACCTCAAATACCCAAAGTGAAAGGTTTTGGAGCGCTTGATGGATAGAGATTGTTTGTTCAGTGGGGGGCTTTTTTTATGTGGGCTGGCAGCCCACACCCGCTCGGGGNTTTCACCCCGAACCCCACAATGCTCACGCATTGTCTGCTTTGATGGTAGGATGTTTTTTGTTGGAGGTGAGTGATGCTCTCGATTTTGAAAAGTGAATGGTGTGAGAAGTGCGGACAAGTCAAGTCGATAGCTCGCCTTTCTAAACCAACCCCGAAGGGGTTCAACCAAGGGGGGAGGCAAGCGAAGCGCGCCAGGGGGACATTATTTCCCCCGTTAGTCCGTCTTCAAAAAGTCTTCACAAACAAAAAACTCGCTCAAAATCCTCTGAACAAAACGATGACTTTTTTCATGTGATATATTTGGAGGACAATATTCTGTGGAGATTGTTGAGGAGATGTTTTCAGATGGTGGAAGAGCTCATACCAGACAATATAATCGTTTTGCCAGTTCCGGACTTTGACTTTCTTGACAATAACCAAGGACGCCGTGTCTGGAAGTTATCTTTTGAAAAGGAAGTCAATGAGGTCGCATTGACTTCTCTGACTCTTATCCTTGATGAATACACGATTGAAGGAGTCCATTTTCAATTTGCCATCGTAGATCCTCACGTCCTCCATTTAATTGTTTTGTCTGACGTTCACCCTGGAGCTTTATCCGTGACAGTGTCAACACTAAAAGTCCTTAGCCATGTGAACAAGGTATCACTTAATCTTACTCATATCGAAGATGTGGAGGTTGTATTGTGGGAAGGTCGTTTTGTCGAGCCTCGCGATTTTGTCGAAAGTGATCCATCATCGCTTCATGAACTGCCGAAATACTCAAAGTGAAAGGTTTTGGAGCGCTTGATGGATAGAGATTGTTTGTTTGAGGTAGTTGAAAACGCAATGTTGCAAGAGTCTTGTATCGAAGTTGAGGTAGAGGAAGTCCATTCATATGGAGCTTGGGTGACTTTTGGCGGACTGACAGGTTACATCGACTTCGTTGAGGTGAGTTGGGAGCAGATCATCCATCCAGAGGAAGTTTTGAAAGTTGGATGTGCTGAAAAGGTGAGGGTTCTGTTGTGTTTCAATCCTCCAAAAGAGGATCTCGCAGGAAGAAGAATCTACTTTGTGTGTTCTCCCAAGCAAGCACATCCCGAAGATAATCCTTGGTCTGAAGAGCAACGTCCTTCGATAGGACAAAGCATGACAGGAAAGATCACGAGTCGAACTGATTATGGAGCTTTTGTGTCATTTGAGAGCGGCCTGGTTGGTTTGCTTCTTCGTGAAAAGGAACTCCGTCAGAATGATATTGGATCCGAACTCACCGTAAGGGTGTATGAGCTTGATGTTGCGAGAAAGATTTTGTTGCTGGAAGAAGTTGCATTGGGAGAGGAGATGAATGAGGAGGCTTGATTTCACGAGCGCTAAAATGCAAGACAAAGAGATGTTTAACTTGGCTCATTCACCATCATCCTCTGAGGTGACAGAGCTTCTTTTGGCCTGGAATCTCATTGGAAGTCAAGGCGCGATCTCTCTTGCTCAATCCAACTATCTGACTAACCTTACCCACCTCAACTTGAACAACAACTCCATTGGTGATGAGGGACTTTCTGCAATCTTGGAGGCTTCTTTTTTTCCACAACTCATATCACTGCAGCTCAGAGGAAATAAGCTTACCGAAGAAGGCGCCTTTGCTCTTGCAAGCACCAAGCGGAACTTACAATTGGCGTTTCTTCGGTTGGATTTCAACAATGTTGGGGATGATGCTCTCATCAAACTCGCCCACTCTCCATCTTTTTCTCAACTCAAGCGATTGGGACTCAAGCGTGGTCGTATCTCTTCCCGTTCAATCGATGTGTTGGGGCAGTCTACTTGCATACAGCTCCAAGCCTTAGAGCTGGCTCACAACTCTATCGGTGATGAAGGTGCTTTGGCAATCGCCCAATCTTCTTCTTTTTCTCAACTCAAAACACTCGATGCCTTCGGATGTGGGTTCACTGAAGAGGGTGTGAGTGCAATCATCTACTCTCCTTTTCTCTCGGGATTGGAGCGGCTTAACCTCCAAAACAACTCTATCGGTGATGAAGGTGCCATTGCACTCGCTCGTTCTGTGTATCTTTGCCGACTCAAAGAACTCAATTTGTTTGGTGGCGGCATTTGTGAAAAGGGGATAGAAGCACTTGCAAATGCTCCTCATCTCGCAAACTTGAAAACACTGAACTTGAAGTACAATGAAATTGGAAGTGCTGGAGCCATCGCCATCTCGCAAAGTGAATACCTCTCAGGACTCGAACATCTTGATCTTGCGAGTAACAATATTGGCGTAGAAGGTGTTCGTGCTGTTACGAGTTCCCCTCATCTTTTGCATCTAAAGCATCTTTCTTTGGGAAGAAACCAACTTGGTGATGAGGGGATGTCTCTTCTTGCTCAATCCCCAAATCTCTCGGATCTTGTGGTGTTACAAGCCAAAGGAAACCAATTGACCTCAAAAGGTGTTGTGGAGTTTGTCTGCTCTGGAAACTGCTGCCACCTCGAATGGATCGATCTCTCGGAGAACAACATTGATGATGAAGGAGCAATCGCGATCGCCAATTCATCAACATTGACAAATCTGAAAACGCTCATTCTTTGGGATAACCAAATCACGGCCAAAGGAGTTCATGCCCTCAAGAATTCTTCAAATCTTTCTTGTCTCGAAGACTTTGGACTGTGACATTGTTGTGGTCATCCTCTATCATCAATTCGTTTGTGGGGTTCTTTTTCTATGTGGGCTGGCAGCCCACACCCGCTCGGGGTTTCCACCCCGAACCCCACAATGCTCACGCATTGTCTGTTTTGCGCCTTCGGCGCGGGTTCTTTGATGAACATGCTAGGAAATTTTTTCAAACAAGCGATTCTACGGAGAGGAAGCACCTTTTAAGTGGTGTTTTTGTTTGAACATATCCAAGCCTGTTCCCTTTTGCAAACATCTCTTTTTACCGACCTCTTTTTTGACAAGATCTTGTGGGCCTGTTCTTTTGTGGCATTCTTGTAGCTTGAAAAGGAGGTGTCCGAATGACCCAAAGCCCCCAAAATGAGATTGTTTTCTACAACGAGTTGCTTTCGGAGATCAAGGCACGCATTCAACAGGGGCAGATACGTGCTGTGCTTTCAGCCAATGCAGAGCTGTTGATGACCTACTGGGATATCGGCCGGATGCTTCATCTACGCCAACAAGAAGAGGGTTGGGGTGCAGGTGTCATTCCCAAGCTCTCCAAGGATTTACGCAATGATCTTCCTGAGATGAAAGGATTTTCTGAACGCAATCTTGGGCGAATGGTTCGCTTTTATCGCGAGTACCCAGGACTCTCTGCAATTTTGCCACAGGCTGTGACAAAATTAGGAGCAGGCAAAGAAACAGACGCAGAAGAAGAGGTGACAACACCAATATTATCTTCTCCCGACTGGCTGAGGTTGGTGTTTCGTGTGAGCTGGACGCACAACATTTTGTTGATTCAGAAGCTCAAGGAGCTTGATCTGCGATGTTGGTACTTGGAGCAGACGATTGCCAATGGTTGGGGGCGTGACACGCTCACAGCGATGATCAAGAGCAAAGCACACGAACGTCAGGGTAGCGGTGTGAGTAACTTTGATGAGCGTTTACCTTCGCGGCAATCGGAGTTTGCACAACAACTTCTGAAAGATCCGTACATTTTTGACTTTCTGACATTGGAGGAGCCCTTTCGCGAACAGGAATTGGAAGCGGGTTTGGTCGCACACTTGGAGACATTCCTTCTTGAGCTTGGTGCGGGCTTTGCGTTTGTAGGACGTCAGTATCATGTGGAGGTTGGGGACAATGACTTCTACATCGACTTGCTCTTTTATCACTTGCGGCTTCGCTGTTTTGTGGTTGTTGAGTTGAAGAAGGGGGAGTTTAAGCCTGAGTATGCGGGGAAACTGAACTTTTATTGCAACGTGGTGGATGACAAGCTCAAGCACGAAACAGATGAGCCAACAATCGGTTTGCTCTTGTGTCAAGGCAAGGACAGGATTCTTGCTGAGTATTCTTTGCGAGGAATCCAGAAGCCTATTGGTATTGCGGATTACGAATTGACACAGGCGCTGCCTCAAGAACTCAAGTCGAGTTTACCGACAGTTGAAGAAATCGAGGCAGAGTTGGTGGGGGAGCTTGATGGTGACGAAGGAACAGAATGAATAGACTCTATGTGTTTGAGTCCTCTTTGCGAGAACATACTTGGGTATTTGTTTCATCGAGAACGAGGGAGGTAGAGCATCAGCTTCCAAGCTGAGGGTCGCGAGCTCGAATCCCGTTTCCCGCTTGGGGTTTTCACCCCGTACCCCACAATGCGTTGCATTGTCTGTTTTGCGCCTTCGGCGCGGGTTCTTTGATGAAGATATCCAAGCCCGTTCCCTTTTGCAAACATCCCTTTTTACCGGCCTCATCAAATCCCTCTAAGGAAACGTTCAGAATTTCCGCTGAGGAAATTCTCACCAAGAAAACCGAAGGTTTTCAAGGGGGATGCAACGCCCTGCGTTGCAAGGGGGATGGAGTGCCCTGCGTTGTTAGGATTTTGGACCCCAGATGTCAAATCCGCTGACACATCCACCTGAGATGTTGAACAAGATCCCGTGTTGGTCATAGCTCCACCATCCGGATGATGCGTACTTTTTGTCGCTAGGATATTGAGAAGAAGGTTCGCCATAGGCTGATTCCAACTGTTTGTGCGTCGCACCTTCCCGGATGCCTCGGTCGGTGACTGCTGGGATCCTTCCTTCTAGAAAAATGATTCCTAACACCTCATCCTGGAACACAAGCTTGAAGCCGTCGTAAATGTGGTAGATATCGTCGGAGTATTTAGTGATCTTTGAAGGTTTGCCAAAGATGGCGTGCGCCTGTTCGATGCTGCTGCCAAGAGGCAAACCCTCGAAGCCATGGCCTGAGATAGACAGCTCTTCTTTGTTGAGATACCGCTGGCGTAACTGCTCCGAAGTGCTCTCGACCATTCGAGCGAGAGAGGGATCGTCTTTTGACACAGCTTCCTCCTGTACCGTGAGAGTGAGTTGATGTAACGTATATGCTCTGGGTTAAGGGGTCAAGACGACTTTTGTTGAAGAGCCTGGAGCCTTATATTCTCAGATACATTTGCCTCAAGGAATGCTCGGCGCATCTGCCTAGCCGCTTCTTTGTATGGAATACCGCCTGTTCCTGTGCCCAATCCCGGACACCCGATACCTGTGATCACATGTGCGTTGGTTTGATTGAACTGATAGACTGCCTTCAACATCGCCTTCATCGCGAGGTAAGCGTTTTGTGTTTCCTTCACTGGACCAGGAATTCTCATCGTCGGAGCCACCACCAAGTACTCAATCCTCTCACTGTACGTTTCGATGACAAAAGCCGAACCAACAGGTAACTCTCCTCCGTGATCTTGCTTGATTTGTTGTTTTACCCGCTCTTCAATTTGTTGCCCAAACGAGTAAACATACACTTGATCGATCCCACCATCCATCCATCCATACGAATTGGCTGGGCTTACAACCGCGTTGATGTTCTCCAATTGCATGATGTCTTTGTCTGAAATCTCGACGCCTTTGACCTCTGAAAAGGCTTCTTTGAATGCTTTGTATAGACCAAATTGTCGAGCAGTCAGAATGAGTGATGGGTGTGATATTGTGTCCATGTGTTCCCCTGACAAAAAATGCGCCTACCACAATTCCATTGCGAACTCCTTGGTGAGAAATGTTATCGCTTCTGCTTGCGATGCGCAAATTCACAAATTCGCAAAAGAGAATATGAACTCCGATTGACGGGAAAATGAGAAAGCTTATTCTGGAAATGAGTGCTCACGTTCCCGTTTTTTGCGCCTGAAATGCACAAGGCATCATCCAAAACCCTCGTCGAATTGGGTTTTGTGTGTTGGGAGAGCTATTCTTGGAAGATGGTTTGGCCTACCCCTTTTTGATAAAGTCGCATGGAGAGAGCTGTCAGTGAAATAAGACGGAAGGGTTTGTATGCCTTTCGATACTGCACAAATCAAGAAGCCCTTTCTGGGATATACGCGAATGGAGGGGATTCGTCTCGTTTGGGGGGAGTGATATGTTTTGTATGCTGAAACCAGGACCAGGGTCCCTAAAAGAGAGGAGGCCACCCCCGCGAGATGCAAAGGTGGCCTTTGGGAGATGTTGTGGTATGTTGAATGGGGATATGGACCGAGTCCAAGAATATAGCTCGATCTCAGGGGGATAGACCGTTTTTTTCAGTCCTACAGCGCCAGGCCATACCTGGAACAGGAGATGATCATTTCTGTTTCAGCTTTTTGCTGACACTCTCAGAGGCCTCACCAAACTTCTCTTGGATGATACCTTTCAATTTATCGACCGAACCTTCGGCCTTTTTGAAGTCGTCTTCTGTCAATTCAGCCCAGGCTTTCTTTGCACGACCTTTGATCTGTTCCCATTTTCCAACAAGTTTGTCTTCGTTCATTACAAGCTCCTTTGTTTCAAATATTCATTCTAGCGAATCAGTTTCGCCCCTCACATATTTCAAGACGCATGCCAACTTTTTATCTCATTGTTTTTATATCAATTTTTTGTGTCGCATTCACAATGTTGAATTTTTTTTGAAACAAATCACAGCGCAAACATCTTTCCTGTACAAAGCGCAAATGGACATTGTGCTCTTTACGAATGCGATGTTGTGAAATGGAGAAGAACCTGTCATGTTGTCTCACAATCAACCTCTTTCAATGGAGTGGTATGCTGGACGTATCACCTCAAAGCAGAATGCATCTGGCGACTCTGCGACGCCGTGTGAGAGGACTGCGCAGACTGTGAAGAGAGAAGAAGAACGCACACGAGACAAGGAGTGGATTCGCAAGATCAAGGCAGGCGAACGCGAGGCTTTTCAGCAACTGTATCAGACGTATTCGCCACAACTGTACCAGCGTATCCTGCGATTGACGGGCCACACACAACAGGCCGAAGACTGTCTTCAACAAGTCTTTTTACGTGTCATTGAACACATTCATCATTATCGCGGAGAGGGTCACCTCTATGGATGGTTGCTTAAGATCGCGACCAATGAAGTCCTTCAGTTGTTTCGCAAACAAGGCCGCTATCGGACATTCCAGGCCGCGTTTTTTGTCTTCATGCAACCAGAAGGTGAGACAACCCCTCTACCCGAACAAATCTTTCTCGAAGAAGAGCGCCGTGTGATCGTTCACAAAGCTTTACAACGTCTCGACCATCGCAAACGCATCGTCGTCTTGCTGTGTGACCTCGAAGGTGAAAAGCTCGAAGACGTCGCCGTACAGCTCTCTATCCCTAAAGGGACCGTCGCATCTCGATTGCACCACGCACGTCGAGACCTCCGAAAGTACATCGCATTTGAATGCAAACAATCGGGGTTCTCCGTGGAGGATTGGTATCATGCGTAAATATACACCTACACCTTTCGACAAAGAGACCCAAGACTTTCTCAAACAACCACATCCTACGTGGCATACTCTTCCTGAAGAGGTCCATGAGCGTCTACTACGTGTCGAACAAGCAAGTCTCAATGCCTTCGACCAACGTGAACAACAAAGGCTCCCTTCACGACAAACACAGTCTTTGCGTCAGATCTTTTCGATACGTCGAGGCTTTGTGTATGCCAGCTGTATGGCACTTATGCTCTTGTTCTTATCGTGGTGGCCTACATGGCCTCCATACACACAACCTGTCATCGTGCGAGCGCCATCTACACCGAAGAAACTCGTGCAAAAGACCATCCAGACAGTTCGTCGTGTCGAAGGGCTACCACCACGGAAGATCATTGGACCTCGTCTGATAGAAGCACCTGTCGTGCGGACGTGCTCCGAACATGCGTTGGCTGTGATTGCACCTTCGAGAGCGCGGGATTATTGGCAGGTCCAAGAGTATGGCGATCAGTCGTTGAGTGTTCATTGTAAGGATGCAGCGTCGATGTGTGGTGTGCAAGAGGAGCATAAACAGATGCATGTCGAGATCCTCGCACACAGAAGAGATGCGGTGCGATTGTCATGTGCAAAAGGGATCTCGATTACTTCGAGAAAGTCGTCTTTTTCTATCGAACATCGTGACGGTATATACACATTGGTCGCACATCATGGCCCGTTGGCACTCCACCAAAGTGGGCGTTCATCATCACATAGAGTGAAGGACGCCGTTGAGCTGAGGCAGTCGAGTGCCGGCTGGTTGGTTTCGTTCCCACAAGAACGCATACAAACGCAGCCAAAAGAACATCTGGTCGCGTTTTGTGGACAGGGTGAGGAGCTGGATCAAGTCGTCGATGCTTCGTTCCGTGGAGGAAGAGGCGTTCACACAAGCAGTCGCTGGTTGGGACGCCAACTCCATATTGTTGTCCCACACACATAGACCGTCGCTCTGCTTACCACTGGCCTTCCATATATACGGACAAGTTTCCACTTGCAGGGAGCAGGACGAGTTTCCACTCGCAGGGAGCAGGGCGAGTTGCCACTCGCAGGGAGCAGGGCGAGTTTCCACTCGCAGGGAGCAGGGCGAGTTTCCACTCGCAGGGAGCAGGGCGAGTTGCCACTCGCCCTTACGGCTGCCGCGCTCTGCTTGGCATTGGCCTCGCACATACGGACAAGTTGGCACTTGCAGGGAGCAGGGCGAGTTGCCACTCGCCCTTACGACTGCCGCGCTCTGCTTGGCACTGGCTGCCGCGCTCTGCTTGGCATAGTGGGCTCGCTGCCCACACCCGCCTGGGGTTTGTTCAACCCCAGACCCCATGATGCTTACGCATCATTTATGTTGCGCCTTCGGCGCTTATTTTTTCCATATTTGAAGGAGTGAAAGAAGATGAGAACATCTGTACGTCGAGTTGTATTTGGGTGTCTTGGATGCATTGGAATGCTTGGTTTGTTGTTGGCTCTCCCGAAGCCGGCGGAGTCTCATTCACGTCAGGAGTTGACGTTGATGTTGCAAAAGATGAAGAAAAAGCAGACGCAGCTTGCGCAGCGGATCGCAGGATTGACGAGTAAGCTGTCTTCTCTTCGGAAGGAGGGCAAGCTGATGGCATGGGAGTTGTCGCTGCTCAAGAGAGAGCTTCGGAATGCGGACAATGTGGTCGAGAAGGTAAAGGCACCTGGATGTGGTGGTGTTGGACGTTGTCGTCGATGCAAGTCGCAACCTAAGAAGCAGGTGAAGGCGCTTCGTTGTGGTCGTGGTGGTGGACATTGTCGCAAAGGAAAGGCGCTCTCAAAAGAGCTCGCGCAGAAGAAGATGCCTGTGAAGTCTTTGACAGGACCGACATGGGGACCTGCCTCGGCGAAGGTGACGATCGCCGCATTCTCTGACTTTCAATGCCCCTTCTGTGCGCGTGGTGCGTCGATTATGCGCAAGGTGAAGCAGGCATTTGGAGACAAAGTGAGGATCGTCTTCAAGCATCTGCCTTTGGCTTTTCATAAGCAGGCCTATATTGCAGCGCAAGCGTCGATGGAGGCACAGCGTCAAGGAAAGTTTTGGCCCTTCCATGACAAGATCTTCGCCAATATCAGAAGCGTCAACAAGGCGCAATTGCTCAAGTGGGCTGGTGAGCTGAAGATGGACGTGAAGGCGATGAAACACGCACTTGATACGAAGAAGTACAAGGCGGTCGTGGACGCGGACCTTGCGCTCGCAAAAAAGTGGCACGTTCGTGGGACACCGACATTCTTTGTCAATGGCGAACGTGTGACTGGCGCACATCCCTTCAAGGTCTTTGCTTCCAAAATTAACAAACTTCTCGGTCAATAGGGGGGCGGACCTTGTTCTTGCATACGCGCTTGTTTTTGAACCTGTTGATGCTTTGTCTCGTCGTGTGGTGTGTTGATGTACAGTGAACCCCAAAACCACAGAGGAATACTTCATGTTCAACGTGCGCTCACTCGGCTATGCAAGCGATCTACTCCTGCTCTCATTCGAAGGCAACGTCATCGATCACGGTGACGTCATTCAGACAATCACAGAGGACAATCAGGATTACTATTGGGGGAACTTTCTCGTCTTCCCTCATCCTCCAAAAGAAGGCGACCACAAACGATGGCTCACACGCTTCAAAGAGCTCTTCTCTGACTATCCTGGTGTGCGTCACGTCGCGCTCGGATGGGATGGTATTGATGGTGAGGTCGGTTGCGTTGAGCCCTTCACGCAAGATGACTTTATCCTTGAACGGCTCGCTGTGATGACTGTAAACGCTGACACCCTCAAACGACCCAAAAGCTGGCATGAGCAGGTGATCGTAAAGACGCTTGATTCAACTGAGGAGTGGGAGGCTGCGACACAATTACAGCTCACACGTAACGAAGATATCCCCGACGAGGAGTTTGAGCCCTTCAAGCGCGAACAGATGAAATGGTATCGTCGCCTCTCCGAGAAGGGATATGGTCATTGGTATGGGGCCTGGCTTGATGGGCAAATTGTCGGTGATTTGGGGATCTTTTTTGGGGACACCTTTGGACGCTTTCAGGCTGTCGAGACACATCCAGACTTTCGGCGGCGAGGGATCGCCAGTACACTTGTGTATCAAGCCTCTCAACACGCCTTCTCTCTCCACCCAGAGCACACCCTCGTGATCGTAGCAGATGATGACTCTCCTGCCATGAGAATGTACGAAGGGGTCGGTTACCAAGTGACTGAGAGGCAGATCGCGACGTTTAAGAGACCCTAGTTGGAGCGGCCTTAGATGAGTGGGGAGAAGGGGAGCCTTTGAGGGCGAGCTGATAGACTATTTGATGAGTCTGAATGTTTTGGCGCCTTGCATCTTCGTGAAGCGACGTGTTGCGCCTTTCATGTTGGCGTAGGAGAGGTTGGTTTTGTGGAGTTTCGCGAATTGGAGTTTCGCGTTTCTCAGGTCAGCCCTCACAAAGCTCGCGCCGTGGCATCGAACAAATCTCATATTTGCGCCTCGCAAGGAAGCCCCATCAAAGCGTGTCTTTTGACATCGGACGTTGACCAATTTTGTGCCAACGAGACGGGCGGAGGTTAGGTTCGCGCCTTGGAGTTTTGCGTAGGAGAGGTCTGTCTTGTTGAAGTTCGCGCCTTTGAGGTTTGCGTCTTGGAGTTTGACGTATTTGAGATCCATGTTGGAGAGGTTGGCACCGGCGAGATTGATCGCGACTTTGGGGTGTTTGAGTCTCCAGGCATTCCAAGTGTTGACGCCTTTTCTGAGGAGTCGGAGCTGTCTTGGGTTGTACGAGGCTTTCTGGCGAGCACGGATCGCTCTCAGCGTGCGACCTCTTTTGATACGTAATACGCCTGTGTTTCTCCTCTTCATACGTCCGATACGAAGGACACGTCCTGTTTTGAGTGTGCGTGTGTTGGATGTGCGCTTGACCATGTACATCCTGGCACCTGTCAGGTTGCTTTTGGTCGGCTTGACCCCACTCATATCGGCATAAGAGAAGTTGGCGTTCTGGAGCTTCGCGAAGTGGATCTTGGCACCTCGCAGATCCGCTCTCACAAAGATCGCTTTTTGGCACCGAATAAACGTCAATTGGGCACCTTTAAGTGATGCGCCTCGGAAGTTCGCCCTCTCGCACCAGATGTGGGACATCTTTGTGTTGTGAAGTGTGGCGGCTTTGAGTGATGTTTTGTAGAGTTGGGCGCCCCACATGTCAGCGTTGCTCAGGTTGGCGCTGTCGAGGCGTGCATTTTGGAAGCGCACGTGTTTGAGCTTTGCGCGCTTCATATTGGCACCACGAAGGTCAGCACCTCGCAAATCCGCAAGTGTGAGCTTTGCGCCTGAGAGGTTGGCCCCACGTAGATTCATCTTCGCGAGTGTTGCAGAGCTCAGGTCAATGCGAGCCTTTGGATGACTCGCTCTCCATGCGTTCCACGCACTGACACCCTTTTTGAGGGTGCGTAGTTGTGTACCGCGATAGGCTGAGGCGTCTTCTGCGTACAAACCTGTCATGGCCAATGCTGCGAGTAATGCGGAATGAACGATCTGTTTCTTCATGGGTTCTCCTTTGTGTGTCATAACCCCCTAGTACATGGGATATATACATCCTGATACAGGGGTGAATGGATGTATATACGTTGGGGCATGACGCATTTTTTGAGAGGAAAGAAGTCATCATCTTCGCCTGTTATCCTTGGCTTGGATGAGTGTTTGATTGCGGCTCGCTCTGTTTGCAAGGAATGATCCAGGCCGTGGTTTGTGTGTTTCTGTTTGCGATTCCAGTATGTTATTGTTTTGTGTGTTTCTGAATGGGCGGAGGGGTGGAGTCTTTTTATCTTGAAGAATGGAGTCTCTTTCCTCCAACAGTCCCAAGCTAGGTATCATTAGACTCTATCAATCGTCCTCTCACGAAGTAAGCGCATGAGTATGATGTTGCATTTTCGGTAGGGTTGGGCATTGTTGTTCGATTTTTGATGTTACATTTTTTCCGTAGGGTCGGGCCTTGTGTCCGACCTTGATGTTGTATTTGTTCGGTAGGGTCGGGCCTTGTGTCCGATCTCAATGTTGCATTTGTTCGGTCGGATCGGGCCTTGTGTCCGATCTCAATGTTGCATTTGTTCGGTCGGATCGGGCATTGTTGTTCGATTTTTAATGTTGCATTTTCGGTAGGGTCGGGCATTGTTGTTCGATTTTTGATGTTACATTTTTTCGGTAGGGTCGGGCCTTGTGTCCGACCTCGATGTTGTATTTGTTCGGTCGGGTCGGGCCTTGTGTCCGACCTCGATGTTGTATGTCCTTTTGGCGAGAGAACCACTTACGCTCGTTTTCCCTGACGCCATCACGATGTCTTGTTGGTGTCTTGGCGTTGGTGCTCATTCCCAAAAAAGAAGTCCCACAGCTCAAAAGGGCAGTACAGAAATTTTCTTCCAACGGTCAGAATCTTTTTTCTGTCAAGCTCCAGGGGCCATCTGAAGAGCGCAACCCCAAAATAAGATATCTGAAATGCTTTCAGTGTTGTAGGCTCGGTGTACAAAGTGGGCATACTGCTTGCTCTATGTGCGGGGCGTGTTGCTCTTCTGTGTGTCGCTCATGTCGTGAATCCATAGATCACTTGTTGGTACCACATCATACCTTCAGATGGAATCTTCACACATGATATCGATCCGACCCTCCCGAAGAACCCAAAGGACAACGGCTTTGGGAGGTGTCTGAAGAAGAGTTCTCTTGTGGTGGGTCTCAGGTACGGTCTGGGGCCAGACGCCTGTATGAGTCCACAGCCGACTCGGAGGGCGGGTGCCATGTGTTGTGATGCACATGCCGCACAAACTCTCTAACCAACAAGGAGATGTACACAATGAGATGCTGTTACGAGTATCCGCCCTGGTTCGATATCATACAGTTCTTTGTACAAGATGCAATCCACTGATAGGATGATTTTTGCGTGTTTTCGCTTTATAAACAAGCCAGAGAAGAGCGCTTGTTGCGGCATAAGAGATCGTATAGAGCGAAAATGTAGATACCTTTCACAGCCAAAAGAGAGATAGACAAGATGGGAAAACAAGAGAAGCGCGATCTGGTATTGGCACCTGGTACATACGCTTATATGCAAGACGAAACAACCGGTGCGATCAAGACCTTTGTCGGTCCTTGTGTGATCAACCAGACCGCGCAAGAAGTGCCCGTTCAGTACATTGCAAAGGACGGACTCTTCAAACGTTGCAGTCGCCTCGAAGAGGCCGCCTGTAAATCCCCCATCGCTGTCGAAGGGTTCTATCTTGTACTCAAGAATCCGGTGTTACAGGATGAACTTCACCCCGATGTCGGTAGTGCAGGAAAAATCTCTCCTACACTGCAAGTTGGGCGGAAGATCAATATCCCTGGTCCCTGTATGTTCGCGTTGTGGCCTGGGCAAGACGCACAAGTGGTGCGTGGTCATAACCTTCGTTCCAATCAATACCTGCTCGTAAGGGTATATAACGAAGAGGAAGCGCGAAGTAACTGGGAAAAAGCTGTGATGAAGCCAGCCTCTGGCCCCGAAAGCGAAGCGGGCGAGACGATGGCGACCGCACCTGCACCCGTGGACCTCACTGTGGGAAAAGAGCTCGTTATTAAAGGCACAGAGGTCTCTTTTTATATCCCACCCACAGGTATGAGCGTGATTCCCGAAGGTGTAGACTCCAGTCGAAAACCAATATATGTTCGCGACGCCCTGACACTCGAACGGTTGGAGTACTGTATTCTCGTCGATGAAGACGGAAACAAGCGATACGAACGAGGACCACAAGTTGTTTTCCCCAAACCTACAGAGACTTTTGTCATCCGCAAAGGATTTCAAAAGTTCCGTGCCATTGAGTTAAATGAAAATCAGGGCCTGCATATCAAGGTCATCGCACCTTACTTCGATGAGACCACTCAGACAGCGTACAAAGAGGGTGATGAATTGTTCGTCACAGGAAAAGAGACCGCGATCTATTTTCCACGCGAAGAACACTCTCTGATCTCCTACGACGGGAAATCAAAACATTTCGCCACAGCCATTCTCGCTGGAGAAGCACGCTATATGATGGATCGGATTACCGGTGAGGTCGAGACCGTTGAGGGACCTGCGATGTTGTTGCCTGATCCAAGACACCAAGTGATCGTGAGACGTGTCCTCTCGGACAAACAAGTCACACTCTGGTATCCCGATAATGACGAAGCGTTCGAATACAACAAACATCTTCGTCAGATGCTTGGACATACCCCCACGACACGCTCTGGTGTCATCAGCGAAGGCGACTATACACGCGGTCTCCGCAGACAGAAAAAAAAGAAGTCCTCCCAGGGACAGCCTGCCGGTCAAATGGAACACTCTATCATCGGTGAACAAGAGTTGATCGCCGACGAGTTTTCACGTGCGTCATCCTATACACAACCTCGTACTGTGATCCTGGATAATAAATTCCAGGGCGTCCCAGACATCGAAGTATGGACCGGATATGCGGTCCAGGTGATCGCCAAAGATGGGACGAGACGTGTCGTCGAAGGGCCCGCGCAGCTGTTGTTAGCTTATAACGAAACCCTGGAAGCGCTACGGTTCTCCACTGGGTGTCCAAAAACACCCAACTCTCTCAAGGAGGCCGTCTTTTTACGTACCAAGAGCAACAAGGTGCGAGACTGTGTCGAAGTCCGCACGCTTGACCACGTCCCCGTCGCCATCGAGCTGGAGTATAGCCTCCACTTTGAAGGCGACTCCACACGCTGGTTCTCCATCGATAACCCCATCCAGCACCTGTGTGACCACACCAGGACGTTGCTCAAACGCGCCGTCAAAGAGGTCTCTGTCGAGGCATTCAGCGCACAATCCACCGGGCTTTTACAGGACATCCTCCTCGGCACACTCGACGACAAACAACGTCGCGCTGGCCTGCGCTTCGAACAAAATGGCATGTTTGTCAGTGAAGTCGATGTCCTCTCCGTCCGTATCCTCGACGAGAGCATCCAAAAAGTGCTGTCCCAATTCCAAAAGAAGACCGCACGCTACAGTATCGAGCAACTCGTCGCACAACGCGAACTCGAAAACACACGCGCACTTGAGCTCATCGAACAAGACAGCGCTGCCGCCAGACAAGAGACACAGCTTCGTATCCTCGCGCTCGAAGAGCAGCTGCGACAGCATCGACAAGAGGTCGCACTTCACGAGGTCCAACGTGCGCAAACACTCGAACAGGCCAAACAGGAGCAAAAACGCGAAGAGGCGCTGCTCAAACAAAAGGTCACCGAGATCGAGAACCAAACCGAACAGCTTCTGCACGCTGCGTTGATGGAACAAAAGGCCGAAGAGTTGCGCCTGGAGAAGGAAAAACTCGCGGCACAGACAGCGTCCATTGTCGAACAATCCAACGCCATCAGTCCACACCTCACGATGGCTCTCGAACGCCTCGCCGACGAAAAACTCCTGAGCGCGATGGCCAACGGATTTGGTGAGTTTGCCGCCGCAAAAGGTGTCGGCTTGCTCGAAACAGCCAAACAATTCTTCGACTTCCTGCCTGAGCACAAGCTCCAAATCCTCCACCACCAACACACCCCTCAACATCACGAAGAGAGCGAAGGGTAAGGCTGAGCAAATTCGCCTTTGATTCATCCTCTCTGTGTGCTATCTTTTGATCCTGATGGTCAGTTGGTTGGTCTCAATCATCAAGGCGGATGGTGAAGATGGAAAAGCACATTGCGACACTGCGAGAGCTCTTCTCATTGGCCACGAGGGGAACGAAGAGCGCTTTTGCAAAGGGTGGATTTTGGTTGGAGACCGCTCCCACACATTGGAAGGACGACTTCTGCGCGTTTCTCAGACGCGCACGTCGCGAAGATCCTACCCATTACCACGATGTCCTTGTCCCCTATTGCGAACAACATTTCCCACAGCTCCCACCCGACGCCCAAGAACTAAAAGTCCTCGACTCTCTCGACTCTTTAAAACAGTGGGTTGAGTTGGCTCCTTTTGGCTATTATCATCTGCGTCTGTCCGACGAGAAGACCCTCAAAGAACCTCTTCAGTGGTTGAAACCATTGTCCCGTGTCCGGACTCTTAGCCTTGGCTTCAGCCCCTCGACGCGTTCACTCGCGGGGGTGATTTCTTGTGGGTATCTTCAACATCTCCAACATCTTCACTTGAACGGCTATCGGATGGACTCTGGGAGCTTACGGCACGTGATCCGGGCTCTTCCTCTCTACACATTGCGTAGTCTGCACATCAAAAACGTCAAGCTCCTCAAGCGCGATCTTCTGTTTCTCGCGAAGGCTGAGACACTGCAGGGACTTCAGTATCTTTGGTTGGACAACGCGCAAAATCTGGAGCTGCTTGGTTCGTCCAAAACACTGGGTGCGCTTCGTTTTCTTGGGTTTGAACACACCGTTGAACGTGCTGTCGTCGATGCCTTCGCGCGCTCTTCTTGTCTGCGCCATCTACAAGGGATCTGCCTACGCCACGTGACGCCGGCTGCATTGCGTGCGCTCGTCGATCCCCATTTGTTCCCAGAGCTGCAAGCGTTGCTCTTTGCGTCTCACTCTCTCAACAATCACCATCTCGAAGCCATCGCCAATACATCGAGTCATGTGCTGCGTTGTTTGTACTTTCACGGCGATGGTGTGCAGAGCCAGATCGACGATGAAGGGGTCAAACGTCTCGCCTCTTCACCTGTGCTCGAAGGTCTCGAAGGCCTGTATGTTCTCGAAGAAAGATTGGATAATGAAGGTGTCGAATATCTCGCACATTCTGCGTTTCTCTCTAACTTGCGTGTGCTACAGCTTGGGGGGCGCTTTCGGGAACGAGCGCTTGAGCAGATCGCACAGACGACGACGCTCTCGCAATTACAAGCGCTGTGGTTGTTCCCGACGCGGGAGCTGCTCTCTGATAGTTATATGGCGCTCGCTTGCTCGAAGACATTGCCCAAGTCCGTGCGTCGGGATATGTTGTCATATGTCAAGAGGAAGCGAGTGGTCGAGAGGGCACGTGCTTTAGGCGTGGAGGTCACGCCAAGGTTGGACAAGCGCGCCATTCTCTCTCGTATTTGGCAGGCCCAAGAGGAAGAAGGGCAAAAGTAGGGTTCTTTTGTGCAATATCTGCGTGTCTCCGAGACTGGAAGAAAATAATCGTGGATGTTTGGTGTTGGTTATGTTTTCCTAAGTGCATCTGTCACGATAAGGCCGCCAGAGGCAAAAAAGGAGAACATGTATGCGGATGGGTCCAACAACTCTACGAGGGCGCAGACCTCTACTTTTTGTATCGTCGTTGGTTGTATTCTTTATCGGTGTGCTCGCCTTCAGGGCGGGGGAGAGTCGGGCGAAGCCTTCACAGCCAGGTGGGATCGTCGTCTCCGTTCCCCACAGGTGGGTTGATCTGACGAAGTCTCTAGACAAAGAGGCCCGACTTCGTTCTGTTCGTCAGTTGTTTCGTGTGCAGCGCTCTGTTTCGGAAACGATCAAGCGCGTCAGAGGCTCTCTGTCACTGCAAAAGGCGTTGATTGAGCTCGTGGTGGACTCCAAACAGACCGAAAAAGACAAGGGATATGCGCTTCATCTGCTCAACAAGGCTGGGACCTACCTGAAGATCCCCGTCTCCTCACTTGTCTCTTGTCTTCGTAGTCCACGTGGCAACGTCAGGATGAACGCCGCGAGTGTTCTCGGACGACTTGGAGAAGACGCGCTCAGTGCGATCCCTGCGCTCGCGAAGCAGCTTCGTGTTGAGAAAGGGGTCATCATTCGTAAGGAGCTCCTGCGAGCGATACGGCTGATCGAGCGATATGCCTCTATCGCGTTTCATCCCCTCGTTCGTGGAAAGCAGGATACAGCTGCGACCATTCGGATTTTTGCAGATGTCATCAAAAAAGATCCTGACACGCAGATGAAGACCCTCGCGGTCAAAGCTCTTGGGGAGCTTGACGCGCAGTGGTGGGATCACGTTCAACCTGTCTTTTTGCGGGCATTCAAGCATAAGGAACCGGACGTGCGTCGCGAGGTTCTTCGGCAGATGCGGCGTTATTTTGCCTCTCACAAGCTACTCGTGAAGGAGGCGTTGAGACTCGCGGAGCGTGACCCGAAAGAGTCCGTAGAGCGCGAAGCGATCAAGACACTCGGTTACTATCCACAATACGCCAAGCAGATCATCCCGTTGTTTCGACGGCTCTTTATGCAGGGGAATGACAAGGTTCGACAAAGTATTCTCTCTGCGAGCGATGTGCTCGGTGCAAAAGGGCGCGAGGTAATGTCATTTGCGCTGCGTGTGTACAAGGAGCGTCCTGACACAGAGAGATTGCGATTGCTTCGGTGGTTGCACGTGTTCTCCCCTGGAACACTACCCGACGCAAAAGACTGGCGCCCCTACCTGACCTCCCAACAGCTTGTCCTGCCGCTCTTTACACTTTGGAAAAAGCACAAAACGCACAGTCAAATGTTGATCCCGCTGTTGGTCTCTGTGATTCGACATGCTTACACACAAGCTGGACTCATCGCGCTTTCATCGTGGTTGAGTGAGGTGGAGACGACAAAATATGCCGATGTGTTGTTGAAGGATATCCTCAGCCACACAAAAGGTGGGGATCGGTTGTACTTACAGCCTGCTGTGTACAAACTCTTACGTCGACTTGTCCGCGATATGAAGAGCCAAAAGGCGCTCTCCTTGTTGAAGTCCTTCATCTCCAAAAAATACGACCTTCGTTCATCTGTGTTGTTTGATCTGCTCGGTGAGCTACAGGGCTCACATGATGGCGCGGCGAAGGTGCTCGTCGAGCATCTTCGACGCAGTTGGGGGCGACCACACGAGAAGAGGCTCCACAACGCGCTTGTCAGACTCGGTAAGCAGACACCTGCGGTCGTTTTTACGCGGCTGCTCAAGGGCCTGAAGGACGTCCCGACAAAGTACCGCCAACGCTACCTGTCATCACTCGCGAAGGTCGCGACAGACAAGAAGCAATACCAAGTCAAACTTCCACACAATGCGTTCTCCGTGTTGGAGAGAAAACAGCTCTCGGGGATGTGTGCGCAGCTCGTCGTGATGAAGAAAAGTCTGGAGGATGATCTTTCCGGGATGGCGTGTCTTCGTGCGATTGGGGAGCTCAAACGAGTAAAGGAGGAGTTGTCGACGTCGTTACATGAGCGTAATCGCAAGTCGACACTTGCGTTCTTGCGGATGTTGCGGCTGGGGAAACAGGAGGCGTCGTGGGCGTTGCCGCTCGTGTTGTGGGCGCTAAAGAAAAATTACAACACAAGGCTCAGGAAACAGGCGGTCCGGACTTTGGGATACTTGGAGGCGGTGAACAAAGCCGTACTTGATGCGATTCATCCGATCTCGTATTCGACTTACAAAAAAGTGCTACGTAGGGCGCTACGTCGGATGGCTGGTCATCCGAAAGGGGTAGAGGTGCTCATCGCACGTCTTCGTGTGGAGACGAAGGTGAGTATGATCAACAACATCATCGTTGGGCTTCGTTGGCACGCGAAGGGCAATTTGGCGATCCAAGAGGTGTTGAAGGAGCTGCTCTCTCACCGCAGTAAAAGTGTCCGTGACTATGCTGTGTGGGCGCTAAAGTACGCTGGTCTTGATGCAGATCTGGCGATGGACATTGGGTTGACGCTCGTACAACGTGATCGTGCTTCGTGGGTGCGTCAGGACGCGGCGAGTCTGCTTGGTCGTCAAAGTCCGGCGTTTATGACAAAGCGACGTGAACGGGCGAGTCTGTTGGCGAGGTTGTTTGCCAAAGAGCGCGATATCAAGGTGAAGAAGCGTCTGTATTGGTCGCTTCATCGTCTTCGGAATTACGTCGAGCGAGCTGATCTGAGGGCGTACAGAGAGGTCATGCACAAGGCAAAGGACAAGCAACTCTTGTTAAACGCTTTGCGGACACTCGGTAGAAAGGGGGGATACTGGAAGCAGACGCTGCCTGCGATGCGTCGTATGCAAGGGCGCGCGTTGGTCTTGGATGTCGAGCAGAAACGTCGCGACACAATCGCTCGTTGGTCTGGAAAGGTCGATCTGTGGACGCTTGAACAGCTCGCGGAGCAGCTGCGTACAAAGCGCACAAAGAAGACGTTCTCCAAAAAGCTCCTCAAACGTATTGGTCACATGCGTTCGGACTCCTTGGTCGCCAACCACGCGGTCATGCATGTGCTGCGTTTTGGATCGAGGGCGCAACGCTTGAACGCGCTGGACGCGGGATATCACCTTGGGTTTCGATTGAGACGATACGCGCCGGTCCTGTTCAAGATGGTGCAACAAGAGAAAGACCCTCACATTCGTCGCTTTTTGGCGTGGCGTTTTGCTGAGAGCAGTGGCACAAAACATTCTTACATCAAGCCATTGCGAGCGCTGTTACGTCGGGAAAAGGAGCCCAAAGTCTTGGTCCCTCTGCTGTGGTCGCTTGGTAAGCAGGGCGCGCGCGCTGCCGAGGCTGTCGATGACATCTTGTATGTCCTCTCCACACAGAGATATTGGATGACCCGATACGAGTGTGTCTGGGCGCTTGGACGTATCGGAGCAAAAGCCTCGAAGGTCTATCCTGTTTTGTTGCGCCTGCTCACCAAGAACCACAAGCTCCCTGTGCGCAGGGAGGCAGCCCATGTGTTGTCAAAGCTCAAGCTCACGCCCAAACAGGTCAACAAAGTGGGCAGCAAACTCGTGCGTGTGCTCTCCTATGAGAAGCACTATGACGTGCGACTTCGGATCTTGTCGACGTTGCTCACGCTCAAGTGGAAGCCGATGTTTTTCCGCATTGTGATGAGGGGTCATCTGCTCACCGAACCTGATCGGGGGCTTCGTTGGGTGATTCGGTATCTTCTGGTCTTTTTGGGCGGAAAGGATGTGGCGCTACACAAGCTCTTATGTGAGCAGGCTGTCGCAGCAAAGCGTCCTGAAAATCGATGGATCGCGATATGGTTGTTGGGGATGTTCAAGGACAAAGCGCACGCACAAAAGAGCGCGAAGGTGCTCTCCGATGTCTTGCGAAAGGAGCGACTCCGGTACATCCGAAGAGAGGCTGCGCGTGTCTTAGGGGATTTGACGTCTGCGTCGAAAATCGCGACCGCTGCTCTCGTGAAGGGGCTATGGGATCCTGCTGAGACTGTTCGTATGATGGTGTTGCGTCGTTTGCGTGAACACGGGAAGCAGGCGTTGTTTGCGTTGCCGTTGATCAAGGCATTCAAACGCGACCATTGGTACGGAGTGCGTCGTCAAGCTGACCTTACCTGGAAGGCATTGTCTGTACTTCAGCCGGCGACAAAACCTGCGAGTCGCCCGACGACAAAACCTGCAAGCCGTCCAACGACAAAACCTGCAAGTCGACCTGTAAAGTGAGCGGTCAAGTGCAGGGGGGAAGGGGTCATTTTCTAGGAGAGTGCCGCCAGCCATAGGAAAAAAACCACAAAAAAGTAACCCGATCTGTTCTCTGTGCAATATACCTATGTGGAAATAGAGATTGAATACGATGGAGTCGCATGAAAAGAGGCTCTTGAGATGATCTGGTAGTCAAAAGGATATAAAGATATGCAGAAGAGAGTGATGTGTTTGGTGTGGATGGTGTTGTTGTTGACGATGTCGATCTTATCGGCATGTGGTCCGACGACATCTGGTCGTGAACAATCTTCCGAGTCCCACCAAGAGGCACACAAAGAGCTGAGCAAAGAAGCGGCTCCAGTGGACGCTGGAGAGGGGAGTGGGGGAGCGAAAGAGACGACGACACCTGATGCGCAGGGGCAGGAGGGCACGACACCAGAACAAGGTTGTCCAAACGCCTGTACGAATGAAGGTGATGAGCGATGTGACGGTCAAAAACGTCTGCTGTGTGTGAAGAAGCAAGGTTGCCTTACGTGGGAAGCCATCCAGGAGTGTCCAGACGGCACGACATGTCAGCCCAACGCTTGTGTCTCGACATGTAAAGGCGAGTGTTCGGAAGGGGATCGGATCTGTCAATCGGATCGTCCTATGCTTTGTGTTGTCGTCGATGGTTGCCCTGTCTGGAAGGAAGAGAAGGCATGTGCACAAGGCGAAGTCTGCTCTGGTGGTCTCTGTACACAACAGTGTCAATCGGAGTGTAGTCTTGGTGATATGCGATGTTTTGGACGCAACTCGTTATCTCATTGTGTGCGTGCACAGAACGGATGTTTGCAGTGGGGGACGCCAAAAACCTGTAGTGATGGACACATCTGTGATGGGAATAAGTGTGTGCCTTCCTGTACGGATGTGTGTGTGCCTGGAGATAAGCAATGTACACAAGGCGGCGTGAGTCTTTGTGTGCGTGGGCAAGATGGTTGCGCTGTGTGGGGGAAGGCTTCGAGCTGTCCCACAGGTCAAACCTGTTCAGGTGGTGCCTGTACACAGAGCTGTCAGGATGTGTGTAAGGCGAATGAGACTCGCTGTTCTGGCCAAGCTGTCCAGACTTGTTTGCGACAGAGCAATGGTTGTTTGGATTGGGGACTTCCTGCCGCGTGTCCAACACAACGGACTTGTCAGGCTGGAAAGTGTGTGCTCTCATGTACCTCTACGTGTAAGAGTGGAGCTGTCCGATGTCTGGGGGATTTGATCCAGTCATGTGGCCTTCAAGCGAGTGGTTGTCTTGATTGGGCTGGTGCCAAAGCCTGCCCTGCTGGTGAGGCGTGTGTGAGCGGAGCCTGTAAGAAGGTCTGTCAACAAGTCTGCCAACAAGGTGATGTCCGTTGTGATGCCGTTGGTGTCAGCCGCTGCGTAAAAGATAGCGGTGGATGCTGGACGTGGGGAGCGAGCTCCGCGTGCGCACAAGGGAAGGTCTGTAAAGCAGGCGCTTGTGTTGACAAGACTGGCGCAGGGTATGGGGCAACGTGTACTGGGAACAGCGACTGTAAGAGCGGTTTTTGTTTGAAGACCTCGACGTCTTCGTTTTGTTCAAAGCTTTGCAGCTCCGACACGGATTGTGGCACAGGGAAAGTATGTCAGTCCACATCGATTCAAAACAAACTCCAACGTCTCTGTGTTGTCCCCGGTAGTATCGAAGCTTGTGCTGTGAACGGTGATTGTTCCGCGTACACCAGATGTGTCAACAAAACATGCGCTGTCAGTTGTTCTGAAAACCGCGACTGTTGGTCGTCTTACTACTGTGACAATGGGACATGCAAAGGGCTTGGTGCCAGCACGTGCTCCTCCAACAAGGAATGTCCCGGTGGGTACTCCTGTAAGTCCGGAAAGTGCAAAACTTCGTGCTATTACGCCTCGGACTGTCAACCGACCTTTCATTGTGACAGCAGCAAACGGCAGTGTTATCCCTTACCTCCGGGACAATGCTACTACGATGTAAATTGCCCTAACAACTTCGCATGTAAATCCAAGACGTGTTTGACGAGCTGTCAGGAGAACAGAGATTGCCACCAAGGTTACTATTGCAACGCTGGTGCTTGCAAAAAGTTGAGCGCTGATACGTGTACCTCCAACAGTGATTGTCCTGGTGGATACTCCTGTAAATCTGGTAAGTGCAAAACTTCGTGTTATTATGCTTCGGACTGTCAGCCCAAACACCACTGCGACAGTAGCCGAAGACAGTGTTATCCATTGAAGCCGGGACAATGTTACTATGATGTCAATTGCCCTAACAACTTCGCGTGCAAGTCCAATGTCTGCCTGACGAGTTGTAAAGAGAACAGAGATTGCCACCAGGGGTACTACTGTGGCGCTGGTACCTGCAAAAAGTTGAGCGCTGATACATGCACCTCCAACAGTGATTGTCCCGGTGGGTACTCCTGTAAGTCCGGAAAGTGCAAGACCTCATGTTACTACGCTTCGGACTGCCAACCGACCTTTCATTGCAGCAGCAGCCGAAGACAGTGTTATCCCTTGAATCCAGGGCAATGCTACTACGATGTGAATTGTCCCAACAACTTCGCATGTAAATCCAACGTATGTCTGACGAGTTGCAAAGAGAACAGGGATTGTTACCAGGGTTACTATTGCAGCGCTGGTGCCTGCAAAAAGTTGAGCGCCGATGTGTGTACATCCAACAGTGATTGTCCCGGTGGGTATTCTTGTAAGTCCGGAAAGTGCAAAACATCGTGCTACTATGTCTCCGATTGCCAGCCGACCTTCCATTGCAGCAGCAGCCGAAGACAGTGTTATCCCTTGAATCCAGGGCAATGTTATTACGACGCGAATTGCCCCAACAACTTCGCGTGTAAGTCCAATGTCTGCCTGACGAGTTGCAAAGAGAACAGGGATTGCCACCAGGGTTACTATTGTGGCGCGGGGACCTGCAAAAAGTTGAGCGCTGATGTGTGTACGTCCAGCAGTGATTGTCCCGGTGGATATGCCTGCAAGTCCGGAAAGTGCAAGACTTCGTGCTACTATGTCTCCGATTGTGAGTCACCAGCCAAGTGCGACGGGAGTCGCCGTCAATGCTATCAGTGAGAGACATGTAAGGCTGTCGGATGGAAAAAAGCGAAGACAAGAGGGCAGTGGATGGGGCCTCAGGCAAGGCATGAGGAGAAGGCATGGCAGGGCCATGTCGACGACAAATCACAAAGCCTGTGGCTTCAGCAACAACCTTCTGTCTTCGTCTCATTTTCCGTATCCTTTTTTCCATCCGATGGCCTAAGTGGTCCTCTCGCGAAAAAGACATACAACATAGAGGTCGGACACAAGGCCCGACCCTACGGGGGAAATGCAATATCATGCTCATGCGCTTACTTCGCGAGAGGACCGCTTAGGCTGCTGCAAGACATAATCTCTCGCTTGAGGAAGCACTCTCTCGCTTGTGACTTTTTCTCACCACACATTAAAACTATTTTTGTGAGCCTTCGTTGAAAATGGATGTCCGCATCAATCAATCTGTTCGACGGAGAAGAGCTCATGAAACGTACCTCACCCAGCCCAATCCGAAAAAAGAAGACACACGGGATTGTCCGTATCTTCTTGGTTTTGTCGTTTGTCCTCTCTTTGTTTGGCGTGGTCTCTTTGGTCTCTGCAAAACAGCCAAAGAGCTCAGCCTCAAAGCACAAAACATCTCCACGCAAGAAAACGAAACTCTCTCATCGTCGCCTCAAGAGGTTTTCTTCCAACAAAGAGTTTCGTGCGTACATCTTGCGCTTAAAGTCCCTCTACAAGTCACGGCGTCGACGCTATCGGAGCCGCAGACGCAAGCGTTCTATAGGCGGCTTGTTGGGAGCGCCTACGAAGTCACTCTCAGCCCCTCCCACACCTTCTTCAGCATCATCAAAGACGTCAGGTGGGACGCGGAATGACAAGATCACCAACAACCAGATCCAGGGCGTGGATGAAGGTGATATCGTAAAGGTGATCGGTCGTTATCTCGTGATCTTACGACGTGGTCGTTTGTTCTCCGTAAGGATTGAGGACGGCAAGAAGACGACGTTGCTCCCTGTGGGACGTGCCGATGCACAGGCGCCCAATCTGAAGCGAGGTGGCTGGTACGATGAGATGCTCGTGTACAAACGTCGCATCGTCGTGATTGGTTACAACTACAATCACAGTAGCACGGAGATCAATCTGTTTCGGCTCGGAAAACGCGGAAAGCTCCACTTCCAGACCAGTCATTTTTTGCGTTCAAACGATTACTACTCTTCGAGAAACTACGCGAGTCGTTTGATCGGCAGCAAACTCGTCTTTTACATGCCCTTTCGTCTGCGTTATCAATATCATTCATCTTATAAGCTCCCAATGCCGAGCGTCGCGCGCTTTGGTGTACGCAAAAATGGTCTGCGTTGGAAGAAGATCCTGTTCCCCACACGCATCTATCGACCTGTCCAATTTACGCTCAATCCTACACTGCACACAGTCGTTCAGTGCAATCTGGCCCGTCGGAATCTTCGATGCTCGGCGCGTGCTGTGATTGGGTCTTCATCCAGGACCTTCTTTGTATCACGTGACTCTGTGTACATCTGGGCAGGGGCTGATTACATCCCGTGGTGGGCGCCTTCGTACATGAGAAAGCGCAAGAGAGATGCCTTCTTGTACCGTATGTCTCTGCACAGCAGTCGTGTCTCTGCTGTCCGCGTGCACGGTCAACCTATCGATCAATTCTCCTTCCATGACTCTGGAGATGGTCATCTCAACTTTTTGCTCTCCTCACGTTCTGGCGGGGATTGGATGTGGAGCGCAGAGCGAGCCAAAGGGAAGCTGGCGTTTTTGCGATTCCCCAAACGTTACTTCTCTTCTCGCGCTGGTATCATCGGCAAAAAGCGCTATACGCCGATCCCTGGGCCGAAGTATGGCTCGATTCACAATCGCTTTATTGGTCGTCAGCTCTACTGGGGAGGCGGTCAGGGGTGGTATGCGAGACGACATGGTCATCAGAACAAGGCGTGGTTGCTCGATATCAAGAAGCCCAAAACAGTGAACACGCTTCAGCTCAAGCACAGCGTCGAGCGGATTGAGGCGATGGGGCGAAATGCCGTGCTCATCGGTCACGCTGGTCGCTCTTTGCACTTCACTTCTTTTGCCTCTGGTGTGAACCCTACGCCCCAAGGTCACTATGAGATCAAGAACGCCAGCCAAGGGGAGACGAGAAGTCATGGCTTCTTCTTTTTGCCAGGTAAGCATAACAAAGGGCTGTTGGGTTTACCTGTTCGCAGACGCGCTGGTGGGTCTCGACAATTGCGTCATGGTTCTGCGGGCGTCGTCTTTTTGCGTGTGGATGCCGATCTGCACTTTCATTCTTTGGGGAGTCTTCAGGCGAAAAACAAGCGCGTCAACGATGCGTGTCGTTTTTCGTGTGTGGATTGGTACGGGAATGCACGTCCGATCTTCATGCGAGGGCGGATCTTTGCGTTGCTTGGGTACGAGCTTGTTGAGGGGACATTGATGAAGAAGGCGATCAAGGAGAAGACACGTACGACTTACTTCCTCAACGCGCCTGCACAGATCGCCAGAGATTGAGAGGGAGGTCTTTGAGGACGTCTGCGACGAGGGGAGGGGGTAGTGTCTCTGTGCAGGTGAGCACAGTTGAGAAGAACTTTCTTCCTTTGACATGAGAAAGGAGTCCTCATGATAGAAGTCACCCCCGACGCCAAGAGGTACATCGAGGCGCTACTCAAAAAAGACGATCCAGAGGGTTTGTATGCCATTCGGATCCACACTGCGGGCTATGGCTGAGGCGGGCCTCGGCTTGCAATGGCTCTGGATGAGCCATCAGACAAAGACCTTCATTATACTGTCGACGATTTGAACTTCATCATTGGTGATATCGATGACGCGATCATCAAACGTTACGGCGGTGTCGCGATCGATTATACCAATTACTATGGTTACGAAAGACTCGCTGTTTTCGTGGCCCGTGGTATGAGATGTTGAGATCGTGATCCTCCTGCTTTTCCTCTCTCTCTCTGAGCCTTTTTTCTCCTTTCATTTTATCTTCTTGTGGGATTTGATGTGCGATCGTCCTGGCGATCGCCTGATCGTGATCACCGATCGCGATCAGGTTGGATCGTCTTGATGTGCTGTTCTAGGTATATTCGTGGATGTTTGGCTGAAAAAGCGAATGCTGTATGTGCTTAGCTCACAAAGGATTTTGTTTTTTGCCAGGGATTTTTTTGATATGTGACACGCTTTGTCATACTCATGGAGTAGATTGATTTGTGTCCGAAAGGAACAGTGAAAGAGTGTGTCTGAGAAGACACCCCCTTTTGTTTGCACAAAGCAATGAAGCTTTCTCGAAGAGATACAGATTTCGACGTTTGAATGATGCAGCGTCATTCGGGTACTCTAAGCCAATCATGGTTCACAAGGAAAGCTATTCTGGGTTTGCCAGCCACCGGTGACGGTGCTGCCCGCGCCGCAGCTGGCGCAACTCAGGATAGCCGAGTTTGCGGCGCGGGCAGCACCGTCACCGGTGGCGCAAACCTGTGAGCCTTCCATGTCCCAAGAGATGTCAGGAAATCGACGAGAAACGCTCTCTTTGTTTCACAACCAATAGACACATTCTTTCGCTCTCCCTCGGCTTTATGGCCGACGGAACGATGATCTTTGACAAAAGAAGAACAGAACTTTTTGAGTAGGCTCCTTGAACAGGTGTGCGGCTTTGCCGTGCTGTTCACTGTTTCGACAGTTTTCTCCGTTGACTCATTTGAGATACGAATGCATAGGAGAGAGGAATCCTACAAGTGCTATAAGAAGCCGAGAGCGACCCCTATAGGGAATGTCCCAGCGGGGGGTTGTACGCGTCTGCGTCCATCATGGATGACGAGAGAGGTGACGAATACCATGTCGCCCTACTCCCATGCGGTGATGGCATGTGATGCAGGCCATCCGAAGCGCAGGAGAACAGTGCAGCCAGGACATCCCGCTGGATGCCCTATAATGAAGACCAGGTATCCACCATGACAAAATCGTGCACAGAGCAAGGGCGCGATGATCCACTATGTCAACAAAAGGCTATGTGTCTAAAAAGTAAGGTGAAAGACGCGTGAGTATTTCAGGGAAACAGCGTCCTCGTGAGCGATGGTCTCAGGTTGGTAGGGTGCAGCTTCATCATCCTGAGCGAATTGTCTCCAAAGAGTAGGAATTTTACGCTACTTAAAAAGTTCTGTTTTTCTTCTTGTTCTCCCACAAGAATCTACCACACATCCCTTGTGATATCCTCCAGCAGTGTCGACCAACCAATCATTTGACAACACGTTAATACCGCCGACAATGTCGCTCCAACAACACCAGGCAACAATACGCTCTGTCCTGTCAAGAATAGGTTTTTGATCGGTGTCTTGGGCATCACTGGATTGGAGAGGCTCTCCATATCGTGTTGGTATCCGTAGGATGTTCCTTGCTGTGTGGCAGTGTATCGTTCGTAAGTGAGGGGAGTCGCAGACCAGATTGGTGCATCTTGGATTGGCCACGTCGTCAGGAGGTCTTGTAGGTGTGTTTTGAGTTGTTCTTCTGTCTGCTTTTTGGTGCGGTGGTATTGCGGGGAGCGTCCGTACTCTTGTCCTCCACACCAGGCGACCGCTGTGTCATAGCTCATCGTTGTGAAGCCCTGGAGTGAGCCTCGATCACATGCGAGAAAGAACATCGATGGTCTCTCGATCTCTGGTGTCCTATGAAGTCTGGGGCTGTATCCTCTTGTAACATCTACATCGTCGAAGAAGTAGATGTTGTGATCCAGATCGTACGTGGGTGGCAATTTGAGGAAGAAGCTGAACGCACCGAGGCCGTTTTTACGTGTGAGTATGCGTTCTTTATAAGAAGGGCGAAGAGCCTTTGGAGGGAGCAACCTCATCATCGCGGCAGGGTGGAGTGCACAAAGAATGGATGTAGCCTTGCACGGGGGATGTTCTTTGAAGTGCACTTGTGTCGCGTGTCTCTTTTCAACATCGATGGACTGGACGTGATGACGTAGTAGGAGTGTACCACCAAGCTCTTTGAAGCGAGTGGCGAGAAGATCGGCGAGCTGTTGGCTACCGCCTTCGATACGCCACGCTGACTGCAAAAAAGAGTGCAGGACGAGAAAGTGCAGATGCAATGGGCACTGTGAGGGATGGACGTTGTAGAGATAAGTGGGGGCACATACGATCCCACGAAGCTCTGCTGACGCACCGAGCTGAGCGAGATACTGTCCGAGGCTCTCTTCCTGGATGTAATCTCTCGCGCCTTGTCGCTGTTCATGTGGATTGTAGAGTGGGATACGTCTACAGACGTCCTGCATTCTTTGGATGAAAGCTTCGATCGCGTCGGTGTCTTGTGGGCACGCTTGAAGGAGCGCTTGTCTGTAAGCTTCGACACCACGTGGGACGCGAAAAGAGAACGTTGGAAATTGGTAGACATCAAACCCTGTCGGAGCGAGCTCTTGTAGAGAGAGTCTGTCGTGTATGTCGAGGTAGCGAAAGTAGGTCCACAAGGTCTGTCCTGGTGCCATTGCGCCGATGTAATGGACACTCGAATCAAAACGTTGTTGGTTGCGTGTGAAGGACTGAAGCATGCCGCCTGGGATGGCGTTCTTTTCTACGAGCGCGACGCTTTGTCCTTGTTTTGCGAGGATACATGCGCTGATGAGACCGCTGATCCCTGCGCCGATGACGATCGTGTCGAATGTGTTAGTAGAGGACATCTTCGAGATGTTGCTGCCATTCTTGGCGTGTTTCGAGGTATGTTTTTCGCGACTGTATCAGGGTGAGCAGCTTTGTTTGTTGGTTGAGCGCTTCACGAAAGCGCTTCGCGAGTTGTCGTCTCATCCACAAGACACCTTGTTCACCGACTTGCCAGCCTCCTTCTGGAGTTGGCTCCATACTGATGATAGTGGGCAGCGGCATGGTCAGCTCAACCCAAAAAGATGGTTTGATGTCCGAGCGGCGAAGGTGGGTGCGCAATCCTCGTAACACAGACAGGAGACTGTAGTGGATATAGTCGTGGATCGTGCCGATACGGGCGGGACGATCCACGAGTGCCTTGATCAAAGTGTCGAGCGCACGCAGGCGGTAAGCTCTGGGCTGTTCACCTCGGGACCACTGCTCGTACGTCTCCATGTAAGCTTGGTATGCTGGTGGAGGGGGTTGTTGAAGCAGATCCGTTTGTTCGGGGTAATCCCATAGACAATCGTGAAGAAAGTGTGTCCATACACTCGCAGGGATGACACGAAAGTAAGGGAAGTCGCTTAGCTCAGGGGTGTCTTGTTCGAGCAGGTGAAGGAGTTCATTGGGTGTCAGTGAGAGGTCATGTCTGTGGGACCAGAACTCCTCTTTAGAGAGGTGTTCTTTGGCGTAGGCGCGTTCGAGTTGGAGGATGGCTTCGAGTCTGTGGGGGAGGGTGGGGATGTGTTTGGCGGTGTCGATACATGCTTGGAGTGCGCGTCGTTCGGTGCTTGTGAAGCGTTGTCGTTGTGCAGAGCCAAAGGTGGCTCTTCGTCGAGAAGAGGGGCGGCGCATGATCTGTATGCCTCCTAATGTCGAAGACGTTGGACTGCAAGGACACCTCTGATGTCTTCGAGTTGACGCAGGACCCTTTTGAGTTGATGGAGGTCGGAGACCTGACACTTAAATGTGTTGATGGCTTCGTCATCATCGGTCTCACATTGTGCAGCGCTGATGTTGATGTTGAGATCCGCGAAGATCTTGGATTGAAGGCTCAAGAGCCCCGGTCTGTTCTCCGAAACCACTCTGATATGGACGGTGTGACTGGCTTCCTGGCCAGTGTGCCAGCTCACCTCTACATGTCTGTTGGGGTCACGTGATTGGATCTTCGCGCAGTTTTTACGGTGGACGATCACTCCGCGTCCTCGTGAGATAAAGCCGACAATGGGATCACCAGGGATGGGGTTACAGCAACCCGCCAGTTGGGCCATGATATCATCCATCCCATCGACGAGGACGCCGCGACTGCTGCGTCGTTTGGCCGGCTGGGATTGTGTGACGAGCTCGATCTCTTCGGGCTCTTCTTTTGTCTGCTCGGGTGGGAACAGCCGCAACACGACGTCTTCAGCGGATATCTTTTGAAACCCTATCTGCATCAACAGCTCGTCAAAAGAGGCCTGATTGTAATAGTCGAGGACAGGTGCGAAGAGATTTTGTTTGAGCAGCTTGTTGATGCTCTTGTTGTTTGTGGGGAGTTCTTTCTCCAGCCACTCGCGTCCTTTGGCCAACGCCTGCTCTCTTTGTTCGAGGCGCAGGTAGGAGCGGATCTTGGTTTTGGCGCGGTTGGTGTAGACGAACTTCAGCCAGTGTTGCTTGGGCTCGGAGGAGGGGGAGGTCAGGATGTCGACGAGATCGCCATTCTTGAGCTCGTAGCGCAGTGGGACGATCTTGTTGTTGACCTTGGCACCGACACAAGTGTACCCGACGTCTGTGTGGATGGAGAAGGCAAAGTCGAGCGCAGTTGCGCCTTTGGGGAGCTCTTTGACGTGGCCTTTTGGTGTGAAGACAAACACCTCTTCTTCTTCGAGATAGTCGCGTACACTGGCCATGAAAGCCTGCGCGTCATCGCGTTCATCTTTGAGCTGCAAGAGGTTGCGTAGCCACTGGAACTTCTCGACCGTCGGGCTTTGTTTGGTGGCGTTGGAGTTATTTTTCTCTTTGTAGAGCCAGTGCGCCGCGATCCCTTCCTCTGCGAGTCTGTGCATCTCATGGGTCCTGATTTGGATCTCCATGCGCTTGTTGTGGGGTCCAAAGACCGTTGTGTGAAGGGACTGGTAGAGGTTGGGTTTGGGGACCGCGATGTAGTCTTTGAAGCGTCCTGGGATCGGCTTCCAGTGGCTATGGATCGCGCCGAGGAGCTGGTAGCATTCGGCTTTGGTCTCGCAGATCAAGCGGAACGCTGTGACGTCGAATAGTTGTGAGAAGGTCAGCTTCTTTTTGCGCATCTTGTTGTAGATGCTGTTGATGTGCTTGGAGCGACCTGCGACGTCACATGTGATATCTTCGCGTTGGCAGATATCTTCGATCGTCTGTTTGACATCTTCGATGTAGTCTTTGCGTTCGTTTTGTTTGGAGTTGAGCTGCTCGACGAGTCCGTAAAAGTCGTGTGGGTAGAGGTAGCGCAGGGAGAGGTCTTCGAGCTCATTTTTGAGCCACGAGATCCCGAGTCTGTTGGAGAGTGGGGCGTAGATCTCGCGGCACTCATGGGCGACGATGCGCTGTTGTTTGATGGGGATCCATTCGAGCTGTTTGAGGAAAAACAGGCGCTCACAAAATTTGAACAGGATCACGCGCATGTCTTGGGCGATGGAGAGCAGCATCTTGCTGAAGCTCTCGGCCTGTTGTTTGAGTAGCGCCTGCTCATTTTGCTCGCTTTGCTCTGGGATGTCGAAGGTCGGGAGTTTGAGTAGACTCTCACAGATCGTGGCGATCTCTTTGCCGAAGGTCTCACGGATCTCACTCAGCTCGACACTTTGCTGTTTGAGCAGAGGGTAGAGGAGCGCTGTCGTGAAGGTCGCGGCGTCCTGGTGGAGTCGGAGGAGCAGCTCGATGACACCGAGGCTCTCTTCTTTTGATTTGTGTCCGATGGCTTGGGGAGGGTGGATGTATTTTTCGCAGCACCATTTGTCTGCAGTCTCGATATGTTTCCATTGTTTCTTGGAGATCGTAGTGCGAACGGGTTGCAACAACGATAGAAGCTCTTGACGCATAGATTCAGTCTCACACAAGTTTGGGGATATGTCCGCGACACTTTCCAACCTCCTCAATATAATTTGCAATGTCCAAAATGTCCAGTGATACCGTTTTATCAAGCCTTGTTGTCGCGTTCTTTGGCCATGTCTGTGGGTGGCATCTGTGATGGGAGAGAGGACAGGCAGGTGAGTGTTGGGGGGCGAGGTTGTCTGCGCGCAGACCCTTGTCATGTTTGGGGGAGATTGGGTACACTGCGTCGCATTCATCCGCCAGGCCATGCCTCCAAAACGTATTTCAAAGACACGGAGATACACATGAAAGAACCGCTGTGGAAGCCAACACAAGAACGCATTGAACAATCGAATATGACAAAGTTTTTGTCATATCTACAGCAGCAGCATGGAGTGACCTTCGAAGATTACGACGCGCTGCACACTTGGTCTGTCGAGCAGCGTGAGTTGTTTTGGTCGGCGATATGGGACTTTTGTGGCGTGAAGGCGCAGACGCCTTACGACACCATCCTGGAAAATGGCGACAAGATCATGGAGTCCAAGTGGTTTGTCGGTGCGCGCCTGAACTTCGCTGAGAACCTGCTTCGTGTCCGTGATGATCGGACCGCGCTGTTGTTTCGCAACGAGTTGGGGACGGAGATCTCCTACACGTACAACGAGCTGTATACAGAGGTGGAGAAGCTCGCCTCTGCGATGAGAGCGATGGGGCTTGAGAAGGGTGATCGTGTCGCGGGCTTCTTGCCCAACCTGCCACAGACTGCGATCGCGATGCTCGCTGCGTCGAGTATTGGGGCGATCTGGTCTTCGACTTCACCTGACTTTGGCTTCCGCGGTGTGATGGACCGCTTTGGTCAGATCGAGCCAAGGATCCTGTTTACAGCAGATGGTTACTTTTACAAGGGGAAAAAGAACGACTCTTTGGGCAAAATCAAGGAGATCGTCGAGGCCATCCCATCGATCGAGAAGGTCATCGTCATCCCCTACGCAGAAGCCGAGCCTGATATCTCTGCTGTTCCAAAAGCGACGTTACTTGGTGACTTTGCCCATGACGAACCTACACCGCTGGCCTTTGAACCGCTGCCTTTCGATCATCCTCTGTATATTATGTATTCCTCTGGGACGACAGGGGTGCCCAAGTGCATCGTCCACGGCGCAGGTGGGACACTGTTGCAGCATCTCAAGGAACATTCACTCCATGTCGACTTGAAGCCACATGATCGCTTCTTCTACTTTACGACGTGTGGTTGGATGATGTGGAACTGGTTGATCACGGGGCTGGCGTCTGGTGCGACTGTCATGTTGTTCGACGGTTCACCGTTCTATCCCGAGCCACAATCTCTCTTTCAATACGTCGAAGAGCACGACTTTCATATCTTTGGGACGAGCGCCAAGTACCTGGCAGCCCTGGAGAACGCGGGGGTCAAGCCAAAAGACCTGTTCAAGCTCAAGTCTCTCAAGGCGATTCTCTCGACAGGTTCGCCTTTGAGTGAGGCGAGCTTTGAGTACGTGTATCGAGACATCAAGCCGGACGTGCATTTGGCTTCGATCTCGGGTGGGACAGACCTTATCTCGTGTTTTGTCCTGGGCAATCCCACACTTCCTGTCTACTCCGAGGAGATCCAGTGTCGCGGTCTGGGGATGGCCGTGGAGTCTTTGGACGAAGAGGGCAAGCCTCTTCGCGGTGAGAAGGGAGAGTTGACGTGTTTACGCTCCTTCCCATCACAGCCCATCTACTTTTGGAATGATCCCAACAACGACCGTTATCGTGGTGCTTACTTTGAGTTTTACGACAACATTTGGCGTCATGGTGACTTTGTGGAGATCACAGAGCGTGGTGGTGTCGTGATCTATGGACGCTCTGATGCGACCTTGAATCCCGGTGGTGTTCGTATCGGGACGGCGGAGATCTACCGTGCGATTGAGCCCCTTGAGAGCATCGCGGATGGGTTGGTGATTGGACGTGAGACTGGCGATGATGTAGAAGTTGTGCTATTCGTGAAGCTCAACGATGGGTTTGCGTTGGATGACACGTTGAAGCAGACATTGCGCAAGACGATCCGAGCGAGCGCATCACCACGCCACGTACCCGCGAAGATTATCGCTGTACCAGACATCCCTTATACATTGAGCGGAAAAAAGGTAGAGCTTGCTGTTCGCCGTGTGGTGCATGGCCAATCCGTACCCAATAAAGACGCGCTGGCCAATCCGGAGGCGCTTGATTTTTACAAAGACCTGGAAGAATTACAGGGTTAACATCCCCATCGATGGGATAGTTGCAGAGCAGGAGGATATCGATGCAGCAGAGAGTGTTGACGTACGCTGACTTGTGGCGTCCGAGTTCAAAAGAGTCCGCGATCGTATATGACGTGATGTTGGTGATGGCTGGTAGCTGGGCGCTCGCGTTGTTCGCCCAGATCGCGATCCCACTCCCCCATACACCTGTCCCCATTACAGGACAGAGCTTCGCCGTCTTGATGCTCGGTGTGCTCCTCGGGAGTCGTAAAGGTGCCGCGAGTGTGATGGCGTATCTTGCACAAGGTGCTTGTGGTTTGCCTTTCTTCGCAGGTGGAAAAGCCGGACTCGCGATCTTGTCCGGTGTAACAGCTGGTTACTTCGCAGGTTTTGTGGCTGCAGCTTACGTGGCGGGTTGGCTCGCCGAGAAGGGCGCAGATCGCAACGTCTTCACCTCCGTCCTTGCGATGCTCGTCGGGACCGCTGTGATCTTTGCGTTTGGCCTGAGCTGGCTCTCCTTCATCCTTCCCGCCGGCTCTGTGCTCGCGTTGGGATTGTACCCCTTCTTGCCCGGTGCGCTGATCAAACTCGTCGCAGCCGCTGTCCTGTTGCCTGCTGGTTGGGCCTTCTTGGGAAAAACACACTCCCACAAGTAAGCACACCCCCTCCTATACAAAACCCCCTCAGACAAGCTTCACCCACCATCTCTCGCGACTCGACTTCGTCGGCAAGGGGAGCGGTGTAACGTTGACAGGTGGTAGCTCGTCATAGAATGTATACGGGAGTTTTTTGGTCGAGATAGAATAGTGTCTCACTGTATCCCGTCCAACGCAAAACAGTGCCGTGCCCCCTGCGCGGTCACGCCGTCATTGGCCAACCTATTGGATCTGTAGAATCATTGGAGGATTTCATGAACGTGTCGAAGTGGTCTATGAGTGTACTTTTGGCCGTCGCCTGTTTGTTCATCGCGACGCCTGTTTGGGCTGCCAAAAAGATGGAGACATCTACCGCCTGCAAAAAGAAGAAGTGGAGCCAAAAGCGCTTCAGCCATCGTTTGTTCTCAGGGATGCTCAAAAAGTACGTGAGAAACGGTCTGGTCAATTACAACGGGTTTCGCAAAAAGCGTCGTAAACTCGATAAGTATTTGTGTCGACTCGCACACACCAACGTCAAAAAGATCCGCTCACGCAAGGCTCGCTTTGCTTTCTGGATCAACGCATACAACGCCATCACCATCCGCGCAATCCTCGATCGTTTGCCGCGTTCAAGAGGCGGACAAAAGAGCTTCAGCGTCGTCAAAAAGAAGTGGAACTTCTGGAAGGGATCGAAGTACGAAGTCTCTGGGAAGTGGTACACACTCGATCAAATTGAAAATGGTTTGATTCGTCCCCGCTTCAAGGATGCCCGCCTGCACTTTGCCCTCGTTTGTGGCGCACGTGGCTGTCCTCACCTCGCGTCCCGTAGCTACACCGGAAGTCGTCTCAGCAGAATGCTCACCAAAAATACGCGCAAGTATCTCGCCTCTTCCGCGGGCTTTAAACTCGATCGTGGTGCCAAAACAGTCCACGTCTCGAAACTCTTCCAATGGTATCGCAAAGACTTCGAACAAAAACACAAACACTACCTTCTCTTTATCGCCAAGTTCCTGAAAAAGAGCGACCGCAAGTTTGTGCGCAAGCACTACAAAGAGCTCAAGGTCAAGTGGATTCACTATAGCTGGGCGCTCAACCTCCAATAATCCCTCACAGCTCACTTCCTCTACACCATCCCCTCCATCTCTTACTCTCTCAATACGACCCTTCTACGACTGTATCCAGCGCTGTTTGTGTTTCTTTGATGATGACGGCAAGTTGTCCTTACGAGAGGAGAGGGACAGCTTCGGCGAGTGGGAGGAATGAGTGGGTGTTGGAGATGGTGGAAAATGTGGAGGAAAAGCGTTTGTGTTTTTCGTGGAGTGGGACGCTGAGGTCTGGTTGCTTGTTGCTGAGCTGTTCGAGGAAGGGGTCGACTTTTGGGTCGAGGAAGTCGATCGCGTGCAGCTCGATATTGAGGAGTGGATATTGTCTGGCGAAGAGGGGCGTGAGGAGTTTGAGCGCGAGGGCCGGAAAGAGGAGGATATTGGTTCCGATGAAGGGGAGAGGGAGTCCCGCGAGGACTGGCATAGGGATCTCCCAGAGGGCTTCGTTGTTGGGTTGCCGTTGGTAGGTCGGATAGGTGAAGGCGCGTGGTTGTTTGGTGCGTGTATGTGGGTTCTCCCCTGGCTGGTAAGGCTGAGAGGGGGCGAACAGGACACGTGGCGAACCGAGCATTGAGCGGCTGGGACGACCACGCAAGGAGAGCCAACTCATGACGAGGCCTTTGGCGATGTAGTAAGGGGGGCATGGAAAGACCGATGAATCGTACTGATAACCGCGTTTTCGTAAAATGGAGAGCACCTCTGGAGATGTGTTGTATCCGGGGCAGCGGAACCCAACGACTTGTTTTCCTTCGGGCAGAAGTGCTTCGATCGCGGCTTCGGCGTGGGCGATCTCTTCCTCGATGGCGAGTGGATGTCGTTGTGTGAGCCTGTAGGGATGTCGTTGTGTGTGGTTGGCGAGCTCGTGTCCTTCTGCGACGGCTTGTTGAAGGAGCTTTTTGTGGACCGGGTGATGGAGATCCTCACCGATGACAAATAAAGTCGCGCGTATCCCAAGTTTTGCAAACAACTCAAGGAAGCGAGGCATGGCGTGTGTGTAAACCGGGTCGGCTTGTGTATGGTCCGGCGTGGGGAGCCCGTGGATTTGGTGGTAGAAGCGTAGTGTGTCGATATCTATGCTGATAGAACATGTACGAGGCATGCTGTTTCTCCAGGAAATCAAGGGGAAATCTTGTGTGGCCTATTGTCCCATCTTTCGATCGGATGTATGATTTGGGTCACAAAGATAGAGAGGTTGGAGAAGTCATGCAAGTCTTTTTGAAGGTGTTCATTTTCTTTTCCAACCGGAGTGTTTGTCTGAGCGCTACAGAGAGAGCGATACATCAAAGGTTTCCACACGTTGCACTTTGACGTGGGTGGGGGATCTTGTGGTATGTTGATTTGATCATGTGTTGCTGTTATGTAATGGGTGCTCCAGGTGAAAATGGCACAAGTCGTGGCCAAAAGTGTATTCATTTCCAATGAGACACGGTGATATGCAATCCGATGAATTGATCGCAGGACGGTACAGAAAGCTTCGTTTACTTGGGAGAGGAGGCTTTGCTGAGGTGTATCTCGCCGAAGATGTTCGGTTAGGCAATCGCCGCGTTGCGCTCAAGCTCCTCGCCCGACACATCCTGCACGACAAGGAGCGCTTGCATAAATTTCGTCAGGAGGCCGAAATTATCGGTCATTTGACGAGCCAGAACACCGTCCGAGCGTATGATTACGGTAGCGATGAGAACGACAATTATTACATCGCGATGGAGTACATACAGGGGGAGACACTGCACGAGATCTTGCGTCGAGAGCGCAGACTCTCCGAGCAACGTGTGCTGCTCTTTGGTATCCAGATCCTCGACGCGCTCGAAGAAGCCCACGACCTCAATATTATCCACCGCGATCTCAAGCCCAAAAATATCATGGTCATCCCACAACGACAGGGAGAATTGATCAAGATCCTCGACTTTGGTGTCGCGCGCATTATCAAAAAGGAAGAAGAGGACGAGGACGCAGAGTGGACCATGGTCGGGACCGCGACCTACATGGCGCCTGAGCAAGCACAAGGGAAACCCATCTCCGCCGCGAGTGACCTCTATTCTCTCGGTGTGATCTTGTACCACTGCATTTGTGGGCGTCCACCCTTTACCTCCAAAGAAGATCCCGTCGCGATCATGATCCATCACGCGACCAAACCTGTCGTGAGCATGCGCGAAGCTCGTCCTGAGCTTGGTATCTCCGCCGAAACCGACGAAGCGATCCTTCGCGTCCTCGAAAAAGACCCCACACAACGCTATGCCTCGGCTGCTGATTTTCGGATGGCGCTCGAACGTGCGTTTCGCTCTCTACACGAAGAAGACGACGATGACGAGGAGGACACCATCCACGCGACTGTCGTCGATTTTGTCGAGCTGCCACCAGAGACGCCTCCCGTCGAACCGACAACGGATCCAGAGGCCGCCGCGCACCGACCACAGAGTATCTCCGAGGGGCAGCTCCCACTGACGACGCCGTCTTCTGTCCCAACTATGCCACGTAATCTCGCACACCCAAGCCACCTTCCGCCTCCCAAGCCGCTCCCTCATCCAAGCAATCTCCCTCCCCCCAAGCCGATCTCCGCGACAAACGCACAAAAGCCCATAACCCTTCAGGACACACCGACCCCCTTGGGAGATGAAGAGGAAGAGGGGACGATCCGGCAGTACGTTGGCGCTGACTCTTCAGGGGCATCTGCAGAGGATGGGAAAGAGACGCCCGCGCTCGCCAAGCAGGATGATCTCGAGACCTCCTACGATTGGGAGGACAGGGCCTTTGGAGATCTCGAAGATGAGGACGATGGGCCGAAAGCCACAGTGAACCTTCGCTTTGATCGACACCCAAGCCAAAAAAATGAAGCCACCGCAGTCGTCGATCAGTCCTCTCCTATCAAGGACACTTACTCGTACGTTCCCGAAAGAGAAACAGGCGGAGGGCAGCCGAAACCTGCGCCGACGATCGATGATGCGGATGATGACGAGAGCACCGCGCGTGGACTGCCACAGCCACTACCAAAGAGTCTCCCCGAGCCTGTCTTCAATAAAGGTGAATTGGATGGGACGCTAAAGGATGGTGAGCTGTTTGCGCCTGTGATCCAGCCAAATCTGGAACCTGTTCCTTCGCCACCGACAAAGTCTCTTCATGCTTCTACAACGGTCGCGATGCCTCCCTCTGTGGACGCTACAAACACACAACCTGCGACACCTGCGATGTCACCCTCCGGGCTCATTCCGATCTCCAGTCCGCCGGCCAATCACGTCTTTACAGGGAGCGCTGAGGTGTTCTCGCCTATGAACACCCACCTCTCGCCAGAGAATCAATCTCGCACACCTGCAATGTTTCCTCATCGTGCGCCTAACGCGACGCAAGAGAATCTCCTGCCTGCATCCACGCCATCTGTGAACACACCTCCTGGACTGAAAGGAGCGGGGCTTGATGTTGATGAGGCGTTTGATTCCGTCGACTATCGACCTGATGCTTACGGGACGTCTGCTCGTTTGCAGTGGCTGGGGATTTTGGTTGGCGGGGTCTTTGTGGTGGGCATGATCGTCTTGTTGAGCTCTGGAAACGGACGCTCACAAGCCGCGCTCGAAGAGAAGCTGCGCCAAACAGCCTATCGCAATGCGATGAGTCGCTCTCGTGACGCGCTCGGAAAGAAAGAGTACTCAAAGGCCTACATGTATTTGAAAGAGGCGGAGATTCATCGCCCCAAAGATCCAAAGGTGTCAGCGCTTAAGGAGCAGATTCAGCAAAATCTCCAGCGCGAAAAACTTCGTCGGGTTGTCGTCGCGGCCAGACGACAATTTGTGATGGGGAAGGTGCTACCTGCATATGAGACGTTGCGTAAGCTCAAGACCAGTGAGGTGAGCGTGCTCAAAGAGAAAGATGCGCTGCTGTTAGAGATGAAGCCGGGGCTGATCCGGACGTTGTTACAGAGCGTATTGCAAAGTGCGCGTGGTCGTCAGTGGGCGTTGGGAAAGCGCTACTGCCTCTATCTCACCGAGCTGAAGGCTGACAAGTCGAGAAAGGCTCGTATCCTCTGTCGTCGTATCCAACGTCGCCGTCGATAATTCATACCACCCATTCCCCCATATTGTCCCACTCTACTTTTTCGTCGAAGCGTAGAGGAAAGCATCTTCCATAATGTGGTAGTAAGAGCGCTTCATGCCCAGTGTGTGGTAGACGGATTGGGCCACTTCGTTTTCTTCTTCGACGTAAAGGCGGAGTCCACAGACTCCTGGATCGTTCTCTGCGAGCTGCTTGATGTGTTGATGGAGTTGGGAATAGATGGCACGTCTACGTCGGTCTGAACGGACATATACACTTTGAATCCACCAAAAATTGGCGTTTCTCCAATCGCTCCATTCATAGGTGACTGCGAGTTGTCCGACAATATCGTCTTGTTCGAGCGCGATCACATAGAAGCCTTTGTTGGGGTCCTTGAGGATCGCGCTGACACCGGAGAGGACGCGCTCCCATTCGAGCGCAAGGTCTTCCGTTTCGAGGGCGATTTGTTGGTTGAAGTGGGCGATGCGTTCGCGATCTTCCCACAAGGCTCTTCGGAGGTTGAGTGGCTGCATAGGCTCGTTCCTTTTGGTGGGATGGGTCTCAGTGTGATGTGTATTCTTCGAGGGTTGGGACGTTGGACAGGTGTTGTTGAAGTGTGAGGGCGACCTCGCGTGCGTCTTCAGCAGTGAATTGTTCGCCCCGTGGGCTCCCACCGATGCTCTCGCGTCCTCCCCATCCAGGCCCTAATTTTTGAAAGAAGTTGTGTAGGCCACCTTGGCCGAGCAGGGATTCGGCCGTTTTGAGATCTTTGCAGCCGATGGTGATGGAGTTGTGTTTGGTGCTGTAAGAGACGATGAGAGGGGCGCGACGGTACCATCTATCAAATCCCCATACGCGAGCCTCGACGTACATCACATGGGGCGGAAAGACCTCTTGGGTCGATTCTTCGGCCATCTTGATCCGGCGTCTCTCCGAGCGCCTGATCTTGCCACGTTTGCCCGAAGGGAGTCCAAGCTCTAGCAGGCGGGCCATCGCCTCGACTGCACGCACAAAGGATTGTGCGTTGCGCGTTTGTTGGGGGAGCTGCTGAAAGTACAACAGCTCTTCGCCGTGTTGTTCTTCGAGCAGGTCGATGTGGATGGGGTCGAGGTCCTGTCTGTTTACGAGTTCCGGAAAGCTCGAAGGGATCATCTCTTTGGGCAGCCACCCTGTCAGACAGAGGATGGCGAGCGTTGCGTCGGCGTCGGCCGTACCTGTGACGACAAAGCGTGGGTCTTCTCGTCGGCTGCCGTAATGATCGCGATATGCCCGGATCGCGACGCCTTCTCGCCAGGATTCCTGACCGTGGTGATCCATCGCGAGAGGTCCGAGCACAGAACCTCTGCCAAAGGCACACTCGATGGGTTCATATCCCTGTGTGGTGAGTGTTTCGGCCTCTTCGAAGCTCGTGGTGTGTCGAATGTCGAGGGGGATAGATGTTGTCATGATGGTGCGAAGGTTTTCACATCCATGGCGCAGCGAAATCCGAGGGCGGCGCTTGGGAGTGAGGGCAATCGGTAGCCTCTTGTGAATGTGGAGATGACACCAGGAGGATCGGCATGTGAGCCGCCACGTATGACGCGGAATTTTCCTTCTTGTGGGCTCTGTAAGGTTTGGGTGATGTTGGTTCTGTAGGCGTCTTTGCTGTACCAGTCGTAGACCCACTCCCAGGCATTGCCGAGGAGGTCACGCACGCCAAAGACACTCTCGCCGTCGGGATACATGTGGACAGGGGTGAGCTGAGGGGTGCCGAAGTTGGAGCGCTGTTCTTCCCAGTGATTGCCCCAGGGGTATCGCCTCGCGTCTGTACCACGAGCTACCTTTTCCCACTCGGCTTCTGAGGGGAGGCGTTTGCCACTCCACTGACAATATGCGAGGGCATCTTCGTAGCGGATGTTGGTGATGGGATGGTTGGCTTGCTCCGGTGGAAAGAAGTGTTGCTTTTTGCCCGCGCTCCACCAATGTGCAGGTGCGGGGTAGTCCGTGTCTTTCACAAACTGGAGGTAGCGTTCGTTGGTGACAGGGTATCGATCGATGTAAAAGGAGGGCAGGTAGATCTCCTTTGTGGGCGTTGCGTCAGCGTGTTCATCGTCACATCCGATAAAGAAGCTGCCGGCGCGGATGTAGATCATCTCGGCACCGTCGTTGGAGATCATACTTGAGGGCAAGGCCGCAGGGGGCTTCTGTGCCGTGTGTCCAGGATCCACGTGGAGCCGATGACTGGAGGTCTTGAGATTGGTGGCGACGACATTGGAGGCCGAAGATGCTTTGGCCGGCGTTTGTCGGTTGGGGTTAAAGCGCGGAACGTGTTGTGGGGTGCGATCCGTTGGGTTGACGTGTTGTCCAAATGAGCGTGTCGAGACGGTCTTCGCCGAGTGATAGTCCGCGGTGGGAGAGGACTTTGGAGGCTGTGAGGGGGCAGGGACAGGGGCCTGTATGCCAGGAGAAGATGCTGTGGGGAGCTCCGATTGTCGTGGCGCGTGGGAGGAGGGAGGTGGATGATGGGCTGCGACATGGTGTTGAGAAGAGGAGGGCTGTGCGTGAGGCTCCGATTGTAAGTCGAGTGAGGCGATTCGATCGTTGGAGGAGAATGCCTGACTTTGTGGAGATATTGCGTGTGATGGTGGTGCGCCGGGATGAGAGGCCGGTGGTGACACCTGCTGTGGTACATGTGAGGCCGGCTTGAGCTGTGATGAAGCGACCTGTTGTGCGTGTGATGATGCGGGGGGCTTTGGAGGTTTTGGTTTGCTGAGATTGAATTGTTCGAGTGGCTGGTCCTGCAAGGGGGGGTTGTCTGTAAATTTATGGAAGCATCTTTGGCAGACAGGTTGTTGTGGTGCGAAGTGAGTACGGCAAAGCTCACTGGTGCCACACTCCGAGCAGGTGTGCCCTTCGTGTTGTGGATGGAGTTGGTGGCAGTATGGGCAGGGGATCAGTGGGATGACATCACCGACAAAGGGCAACGCGTCGCGGAACTCTTCGGCTGTTTGGTAGCGATCTTCTGGTCGTTTGGCCAGCGAGCGAAGGATGACACGTGATAATTCTTCTGTGATGTCGCTGCGATAGAGTCTGGGGTCTGGAGGCGGTTGCTCGACGTGGCCTTTTCGCACGTTGTAGTCGGCTCCTTCGAATGGGAGGCGGCCTGTGAGGGCTTCGAACATGCTGACACCCATGGCGTAGATATCGGAGCGGGGTTCGGCGTTGACGCCTTGGATTTGCTCGGGGGCCATGTAAAAGACCGTACCGACTTGCGCGCCAGCGACGGTGAGGCGGAGTTCTCCACTCACACGTGCGATGCCAAAGTCGATGAGTTTGACGCGCCCGTCTCGCGTGACGAGGATGTTGGCGGGCTTAAGGTCTCTGTGGATAACGCCGTGGTTGTGGGCGTATGCGAGTCCGGAGAGGGCTTGGCTGAAGATGGGCACAACGCTCCTCATGGAGAGCCCACCACAGCGGCGAAACATCGCGTCGAGATCCTGCCCATCGATGAATTGCATGATCAGGAAGAACTGGCCATTTTCTTCGATGAAGGTGTGCAGGGTCATGAGGTTGGGATGATCAAAAGAGGCGAGCGCACGTGCTTCTTGGAGGAAGCGTTCACGTAAACCTGGATCACGTGAGAGGTGAGGAGAGAGGGTCTTGATCGCGACGACTTGACCTGTCAGGTCGTGACTGGCTTTGACGACACGTCCCATGCCACCTTGTCCGATGACACGTTCGATAACGTAGTGGTTACCAATGCGATTACCGGGCTGCAGCTCTGTTGTTTGCTGCGCGCCACAGTGTGGACAGAATTGTTCATCTGCTCCGACGGGTTTTTGACACTGGTAACAAGTAAACATATTGCTCATCGTTCGCCTGGGTACGCTTCTCTTGTTGGGCGGAAGGCCTTCCGCAATAGACGCTCCAAGATTACACCACAATAGACGTATTTGGCTAGGTTTGATTCATAGTGGTGTGGGTTTATCCTTATATAGGAAGGACATACCCGCGATACTTTCTTTGCTTTGGGGCGCCGTCGTATACGATATGTGTTCTTTGCTATGGGCTACGAGTGTTGTTTGATCAGCGCTTTGATGGAGCGCACCATCTTCTCCGCATCCCACTCAAAAGGACCAATGTATTTAAACCTTAACACCCCGTTGGGATCGATGAGATATGTCTCTGGGAACTTTTGGGTACCGTAACGCGCGGCGTTTTTGTTTTGGGGGTCACGCAGGTAAAGCATGCGTGTCTTGACCGTTTTGAGCCAGGGGTGTTTGCCGACAAAATTGTCGATGGTCTTCCAGCTGTCGTCAACAGACGCGACGATCAACGAGACGTTGGGGAGCTTTTTGGCGAGACGTTCGAGGGAGGGCATCTCTTTACGGCATGGAGGACACCATGTGGCCCAGAAGTTGAGGAGCACCCAGCGACCTTTGAGCTGTTGTTTTTGCAGAAATTGCCCATTTCGTCGAAGAAGTGAAAGCTGTGGAACGGCTTGACCGACTTTCGCTGGGCCTTTGGGGGCGATGGGCTGCGCAGACATACCAAATAACCAGACACCAAAAGCCGCAGCCGCAGACAACAAATACAACCAACGCACGAGGCGAGGGACAAACATATCTTCTTACTCCCTATCAAAAATGCAAATCACAAACACAAACATTAGCGTGAGGAGATACTATTTCTTTTTGATGTTGTCGAGATCCACCCAATCATCATCGTCCCAACTGTCCTCGGAGTCTTTGGAGTCTTCGACCTCCAAGACCTCTGTCAGCTCAAGGACTTGTGGTGTCGAGATGGGTTGTTTGGAGATGTGTGAAGGTGGTGACAGATCGAGCTCACCTGGAGCTGACTGCTCCCAGGGATGAGCGCCGCCGCTCTCATGGGAAGGGGTCGGCTCCTCGGGGGTCTCTTCTGGAAGATCGACCTCCCAATCATTCCAGTCGTCCTCTGCTGTTGGTGGGGCAAAATCCTCAATTAACGCAGAGGGGTCGACCGTTGTCGCCTGTCTGTGCTCTCTGGTGACCTCCGGGGTGGGGCGGGTAATTTTCTTAGGAGCGGTCAATACATCCGGGAATCCTCCCTCATCATCACCTAGATCGAACTCTGCTTCCAGATCGAGATCGGCGGAGAGGGAGGCACCAAAGGCGTCTTCGTTGTCCGAGGGGGGAGGTGTTGGTTTCGATATACTCGCTTCTTCTGGTGCTGCGAGCGTGAGCGAGACTTCGTTCTGGGAGGCTTCCTCGAAGGGAGTGATGAAGTCATCGTCTTGCGGCGCAAACATCGACTTTGCTGCGGGTTTGGCGGCCGAAGGGGCAAACATCGAGGTGGGGCCATCATCTGCTGCATCTTTTTTCTGTTCGCGCTTGAGCACGAGGGAGGGCAGCTCGGCCCAAGAGGCGCTGGAGTCCGCTTGTTTGCTCTGGGCTTTTTCCGCGAGCGCTTCGTATAACTCAAGATCTCGCAGCATCTTATCATCGATGTCGACAGGCTCGCTCTTTTTGTTTTTCATGTACTCGTCAAAAGAGGGGGAGACGAGTTCACCGCCAAGATCGTCATCGTCATCGCCAGCCTCGCCAAAGGCGAGACCACCTGAACCAAACATCGCGTCGAGCTGCTTCTCTGCTCTGGCTTTCCCGTGTGTAATAGCCTCTTGATACTCGGGGAAGTGAGCGAGAAGTTCTTCACCTTCCTGGAACAATTGAAGGGCTTTTTCGGTTTGTTTGCCCATCTCAAGTAGCGACTCAGCCTTGAGTAACAGCGCCTTCATGTAGAAGGGGTTGCTGCTACCTTTGTCGAGGATTCGGTCGGCCTGGATCGAGGCTTCTTGGAAGAGTTTGCAGCGCTTGAGAGTGGTCGTAAGCAGGAGACGGTCGCGTGCCGAGATCGGTGTGGGGCCGTGTACCAGGACAAATTGGTGGTAGAGTGATTTGACCTTGTCTGTGTGTCCTTCGTCGGCGGCGACGCGGATGGCGTTGATGTATTCCTCGGGCCTCGCGCTCAGCTCCGATTTTTCACACGCGGTCAACAACCCTTCGAAGATCCAAAGTGGTGTCTTGCCAGGAGTGATGGCCTCTCGATATAGACCCACAGCCTTGCGATAATCGCCTTTCTCGTAGGCTTCTTTGGCTTTCTCTGCGAGGGCTTTTTCATCGATGTCAGGGCGGGCCTTGGGACGCATTCGGGGCGTCGTCAGGTGACGTGTCGTCTCGGGGCGGGCCTTTTGGATGGGAGCGTCTTCATCTGTATCCTGGAAGACGCCCTGCTCTTGTAGGACAAACGCCAACCCTGCACACAACCCGAAGCAGACAATGTGCACCAAAAAGACCGCAGAGGGATATTGAGAGACAACGAGGACGTCGAGAAAACCGAAGATAAGCCAGGTGACACCCAGCGCGATCGCGGGCAAACTCACGCTGCCTTTGTACTTGGTCCCCGGGACGTTGTAGTGGAGTTCAAATTGTCCGAGGCCACCGAGGAGCATCCAGGCACCAAAGCACCCTGCCAAGGCACCAGATGGACCGAGTAACAGAAAGTTTTGCTTGGAGGCCAAAAACATCAAGGCGAGATTGCTGACCAGCCCACCGATCAAAAAGAAGGCGAGCCACAATGGTCCCGTTTGGCGTTCGAGGAGCTGTCCGACAAACCACAAAGCGAGCAGCGCCCACAGCAACGAGAAGAGATGTCCAGGGATCCAGAAGGAGGTGAGGATCGTATGCCAACGGCGCTCAGATGGACGCAGCCCCCAGCCGTAGTGAGGGTGTGAGAAGCGCGTCTGCTTGAGCTGTTTGACGAGCCTGTCAAGGCTTGCTTGCTGGCGTCTGAGTGGGCCTTCTTTGAGATCGGCGAGGGCGACAAACACTCTGCGTTTGGGGTGGCGGCTCAGATAACCAGCAGCGATCGCGGCGCCCAAACAGTCCTGTTTCTTTTTCCCCTCGATGTCGAGCGCCTCCCAGTCTCCACCACCTTCTTGTAGCCACGTCTCTGCCTGACGACGGGCGGTTGGATCGCGTTGATATTCGTTCACGACCTCGACCACGCGCTCGTAGTGACGTTGGATCACGGAGGGTAGGAGCTTGATATCTTCGTCGGAGATGCGCAGATAATCGTACTGCAGGTAGTGACAAAGCAGCTTGTTGGTTGATTGTTTGATGGCTCGTTCTTGGCCTGGGGCGGTGAAGGCGCTCCACAAATAGACTGCCAGCAATAGACCCATTAATCCGAGGGTTGACCAGGGCCACACCCATGATGACTCGTTGTTTTGGGAATCTTCGTCAGCTGTCGGCCAGAACATATATCTTTCTCCGTTGGGTGAGGTCTGCAAAGAGTGAGTCGGTGAAGACTAACCCCTGGTATCATTCGCCAATTGATATGCTTATGTTGTCTGGTTGGTTGGACATCCAGACATGTTCTTGCCACTATCCTGCCTCAACTCGTGCGGAAAGGCAAGCACAAGCGCGCTTCATTTGAATGTCGGTGTTGTTCGGTGTTTGCTCTGTGGTATATATCTGCAACGTAACCTTTGTGGTCTGCTCTTTTTGGACCACGCGTCACTCGTGTTTGTATACACCTCTCTCCAGGAGAGGGGACTTTCGATATCTTCGATACGGTGGTTATTTGATAACACATCGTGTGTGAGCTACTTGTGGAGTCACTATGTTCTTTCGAATCTTTTTGCGCGTCATGGATCTCGTCCTTCCAGAGCGAATGCTCAGCCGATTGTTTGGCGTCTTCGCGCGTTTGCCGCTGCCGGCTTTTCTGTTGTTACCGCTGCTGCGTTGGTATGTAAAAGCCTTTGACGTCGAGATGTCTGAAGCTCGCTATCCTCTCTCTTACTACGGCACATTCGTCGAGTTCTTTACACGTCCCCTCAAAGAAGGTGTCCGTCATATCGATGAAGCGCCTTCTTCTGTGATCTCGCCTGTCGACGGGCGTGTGTACACTTACGGTCACATCGACGAGGAGACCATCGTACAGGCGAAAGGTATCGACTACACGATCGCCGAGCTGCTCGCCGATAAAAAGCAGGCCGAGACCTTTCTCAATGGATCCTTTATGATCATTTATCTCAGTCCACGAGATTACCACCGTATCCATTCACCGGTCGCTGGTGAAATTGACGCATATCGCTATATTCCAGGGACGCTTTTGCCTGTGAACCCCCCAAGTGTTGCGATGTTTCCTCGTCTGTTTGTTGAGAACGAACGCCTGACCTCCTACATCCAGCATCCACAGGCTGGTTGTGTCGCGCTCGTGAAAGTCGGCGCGACAAACGTCGGACGCATTCGACTCTCCTACGAGGACTTTGTGACCAACACGTGGACAACTCCCAAGAGCGTGCACACACCCGTCGAACCCGCTGCGAAGGTTGAAAAAGGCGGAGAGGTTGGGATGTTTGAGCTGGGTTCTACTGTGATCTTGTTGTTTGAGGAGGGCGTGACATTGAATACGTCACTTCAGGCTGGCGAGATGTTGCAACTTGGCCAAGTGATAGGCCATTTTGGTGATTCTGAGGTCGACAATGGGGACGCCGAGGCTGCCACTGAAGTCGGCTAAAACTGGAAGATATTGACGTCTGGGGCAAGTCTGTTGGGGATGATGGGGCGATCGAGCCAGTGCTCTTCTGATTGGGTGATGGCCGTCAAAAAGCTCGCACGTACGAACTTATAACGACCTTTGACGATACCATCCTCTTCGTGTTTGATGTACAGCCCTTCCATATCAGTGCTGCGATCCGTGCCTTTCCAGGAACGCTCCAAGTTGAGTTTGCGTTGTTCACACTCCTCGCGAAAATGCTCATCCCGCCCCGGACTGACAAACAGAGAGGTCTCGATCCAATCGTGAAAGAGTTTGGCAGATTTGACCTTTCCTTGATGGAGAACCGCCACGGAGACGATCGGCAGACCGTCGAGCATTCCCATACGTTCGGGTGTGCTCAAGAAGTGGCCAGTCTCCAAATCGAGGATGTCAAACTCCATGAAGTAGTGGGGGAGCATGTCGTAGTACATGGTGTGTTTGGCGTAGAGCCATTCACCGTAGACGACGTAGCGTGTCCCTATCACTTCCCACAGCATGGGTGCGATACAGCTCGCCCACTGTTTGAAGAGGTGGAATTGACGTTCACGTGCGCCACCTGTCAGGTAGTGGCCACGACTTTGCAGACGTAGCTCTCCGTCAGGTCCAAAGCTGATGCCGGCGTTGGCGCCGTCCATCTTCTCTTCGACCACGAGATGTTTGCCTTTAATCTCTCGAAAGCGCACACTGTCGAGGTCTTCGTCTCCTGGTTGCAGGCGCGAACCCTCGATATGGTGTGTGCGCGGGTATTTATGCATTTCGGCGTACATGGCTTTGCTCCGAATATCGATAGATTGTGGTGGTTGATTGTATTGGATGTGTGGAAGAAAGAAAAGGTCATCCTTTGTGGGGCTACAACGGATGAGGTGGTCAAGAGGTTCAAAGTTTTTGGGGATTGAACTTCCTGTGCCCTTTTGCGTATGATGTAGATGACGGTAGGTTATTGATGGTGGCCAGTGGTGCACAAAGACCTATGGGAATCGGGATTGTGTATCCCACGTCTCGGCTTCTTCTGTAGCGACCGTCACGTTGTCCAGGTTCGAATCCTGGTCATTCTGTCACTGGAATGATGGCGAAACAGGTAAACGCGATTGACTTAAGATCAATTAAACAGACTTTAACACCCTGCAGAGGGGACGCTCTCCTCTCGTTCGTCGGCTGCGCTGGCCGTTGGCTTGTGTCGTCTTCGACGAAGAGACTACCGGGCGCGATCTTGCGGTCCGGATCACGATATCATACGTTTGTATGGTATCTTGTACCTTGTCCTGTCATAGGTTCTTCGGGAGGATACTCTTGTCACGTATGGTAGGCCGGTCGATCCACCCCATCGCTCTTCGTAGCGTCGTCTTCTCTGTAGGATGTTTTTTTTGTGAGTGATCATGTCTGATTCCCCGGCTTTTGCGTTTTGTCGTGTTCTCTTCGTGCTGCTCTTTCCTGTCCCCCAACTGTACGCACAGACCCCCTCATCACAGCCGACAAGTCGCCCCACAACTTCTCACCTGCACCGACACCTTACAACATCAAGACCTTCAGCTCGCCCTGTCCATCGGACACCGACGACAAGATCTTGCAATATGGCCTGTCGTCTGCAACAGCTCATGTCATCGTGCCAGAGACCTTCTTCATCGTGTACCAAGCTGGTGAAGGGGATTCTCCGGGAGCGAGCATCCTGGAAGCAGGGGAGAGCGTGGTTGTTGACACGCTCCGAGAACGAGCAGCAAGCCGTCTTGAAGATTTTTTCGTGGAAGCAGACGTTGTCATTTTCGTGGATTCGCTATCTCGTGGCGTCAGGTGATCGTTCGTTACGCGGTGAGATCGCGTTCCGTTTGCGCCCTCACTGTAAGGGGAGGGCGGATGTCCGTCGGTTGTTAGGGGAGCTGTTGTTGGACAAGCGGCGTGATGTGTCGAGGGAAGCCATCGCGACGTTAGCGATGTGCGGTGATGTCGCGCTTAAAGCGCTTCGTCATGGGTTGGATGCCAGGGATCCGCTCGTGAGGATCTTGACCGTTCGTCGCCTCGCACGTGCTCCCCAGAAAGCCTTCATGTCACTGCTGCGTGCTTCTTTGCACGCTGACTCTCAGGTGCGTTGGGCAGCACGTCAGGCGCTGCGTTTGCAACACGCGACGCTTCTTCCATCGTGGATGCAGCGGCTTACATCCGCTGATGTGTCAGCTCGTCGTCTGGTGGCCCAAGTGTTGATGACAGAAGGTATAAGGGTCTCTTCGTTGGTGTATAAGATGCTCTCGGATCGCGATCTCACCGTGCGTTTGTATGCGTTGCGTTGGGCGGGACGCCAGACGACGCTCTCGCAAAGGTGGATGCGTGCGTTACATGGGAGTCTTTTGGCGTCTGATGTCTCGATTCGAAAGCAGGCGTTTGTGTGTTTGTTTCGCTTGCTCTCGACACATCAGGCGCGACAGGCTTTGCTCTTGCAAGCCGTCCAAGATCGCGACAAGGCGTTGCGTTTGCGAGCGTTGAAGTGGTCGAGTGCGTTGAGCGTGTCGAGCCTTCCCATTTTGCGCGTTGCGCTCTTTGATCGCGAGGCAGACGTGCGCTGGAAGGCCTTTGCGCAGTTACAAACTCTGGGCCGTGAGGCATACGATGAGGTGTTGTTGAGTCTCCTCCACACAGACGGGAGAATCAGACGTGAAGCACGTCGCAAGCTCAATGAGTGGCGTTTGTCTGATAAGGAGCGGACGAGGCGTTTGCTTCGTTTGTTTCGCCAGGGGTCTGCAAAGGTGAGCGCGTCTGCTTTTTTATTGCTCAAGCGGATGGGGCAGCGCGCCAAAAGCGCGGAGAAGTTGCTTCGGAAAATGTTAAAAGATGTGCAGGGGGCCAAGCGCAAGCGCACGTATATCTTGTTGCGTGCAATGCAGCCTCCCAAGACCTCTCCAAGGAAAAGGAAGAGGTGATGTGAGAGGGGGGATGTTTGATTTGGAGGAGAGGGCACTATCGGGGGACATGAATGCCCCCCAGGCGCGGCCTTCAGCCTTGCCTTCCCCCTCTGTTGAACCCCTGCGGGGTTGTTTTGATTTGTTGGGTGTTGATCAGGTTTTCTTTTTGCGTTTTTTGGGTTTCTTTTTCTGTTGGCGCAGGGCCGCGCCGTAGCCGATGTCTGCCCAGTGAAGAGCCTGCTCTTCGTTGTCGTAAATGGACGCAGGTGCTTCGTAGTAGGACATTGCGACGGGGGCTTTGTCTTCACGCTCGTACATGAAGGGGCCTAAATCTTCATCGATGAAGTGCTGTTTGTTCTCGTCGTCCACTTTTAGATACAGGACGTCATCGGCGAAGAGGCCGAACATCAAGTCATCTTTGTAGAGCCCCCATCCTCCGAACATCGCGCGAGCGCGGATGTGCCCCATTGGTTGAAGCAAATCGACGACATATTCGACAAACTCACTGCGCTTTTTGGCCATTACGCGGTCCTTCTTCTGTGGTGGGGAACGTCCGTCCGCTTTTTGCTCTTTTGGCCACCTTGAATCGCCAGCTGTCCACAGGCAGCCGAGATGTCATCTCCGCGAGTGGTCCGTTTGGTCACACGCACATCTCGATCATGGAGCAGGTCGTGGAATCGATACACACGATTGTTAGAGGGACGCTCGTAGGGGGCACCTGGGTGTTCGTTATAGGGGATGATGTTGACCTTGGCGCCGAGAGATTTGGCCATTTTAGAGAGTCGCTGGGCGTCTTCATCGGAGTCGTTGACATCTTTGATCAGCGTGTATTCGAGTGTGACGGCAGCGCGCTGTGTCTGTTGTTGATCCTGGAAGGTCTTGAGTGTGTCGAGCAAGGTCGCGAGATTGTAGCGTTTGTTGATGGGCATCAGCTCATCACGTTGTTCATCTGTCGTCGCGTGCAAAGAGATGGCGAGTCTCGCACTTGAACGCTTTCCAAGCTCAAGGATCTGTGGACAGAGCCCAGCTGTAGAGACTGTGAGGCGGCGACCGCCAAGTCCTGGACCGTTGTGGTCTGTCATAATGGACAGGGTGTTCATCAGATTCTCGAAGTTGACGAGCGGTTCGCCCATCCCCATAAAGACGACGTTGGTGATCCGTTGTCCTTTGGGAAGTTGCTGTTGGGAGGTCAAGAATTGACCCATGTATTCGGCGATGGAGAGGTTGCGTCCGGGTCCCATGGTCGCGGTGTAACAAAAGCGACAGGCGAGGGCGCAGCCGACCTGTGAGGAGATACAGAGGGTGTTACGCTTCTCTGTGGGGATCAGGACGGACTCGATCTGGTTGCCGTCTGCGAGGCGAAAGAGGATCTTCTGTGTGCCATCTTTTGAGCGCTGGTGCGTCGCGATGTCGAGGAGTTTTATCTCTGCGATCCCTGCGAGCTTTTGGCGGAGTTTTTTGGAGATGTTGGTCATCTCTTCGAAGTCGTATACATCACGTTGGTAGATCCACTGAAAGATCTGGTCCGCACGAAAAGGCTTCTCACCGATGGAGGTAAAGTAATCCCTCATTTGCTCTCGCGAGAAGTTGAGGAGATTGACCTTCTCTGTGGTGATGTCGGATGTGTGAGTCGTGTCTTGTTGCATGGTGTTTGTTCTCTATGGTTGCGCTTCTCGTGAGCGGAAAGTGAGTTGAGTGATGTTGTTGAGATGCATGACGAGGCAGGAGGTGTCAAGGTTTTCTTCTTGGGGAGGTGTGGGAGAGCTGATTAGAAGTGGATCGAAGGCCCGAGAACAAAGATGTGTACGAGTGTCAGGAGCGTGGCAGCGATGAGCCAGGGGAGGCTTCGAGTCAACTCGATGGGTGCATGTTCGCCACTTTTAAAGGCCTCTCGCTCAAGCAAGTTGGGCATCCAAGTAAGCGCTGAGTTGGCCCCAAAAGTCGACGCTGCAGATGTCAAGATCATACCAAAGCCGACGGGATTCAGAAGGGCACCGATCGTCGCAGCGGCGCCACCAAACAGATAACTCCACATCATCAGGCGGTTACCGTGAGCGATACGTTCTTCCTCTGTGCGTCCAAGCATCGGACTCAGCTCCTTCAAACAGAGCCATGCACAGAGCATGTATATAACAAGCCCAAAGAGGATGTTCCCTGTGCGCCAAAGCCAAGCTGGTTGCCAGCCCTTGACCATATTGGCCCAATCCCCAACCCCCAGAACTCCTGAGAACAAAGGATACCCTGCCGCGCTCAACAGGTTGACGGTCATGCTCAACCACAAGAACAACCGCAGATGTGCAGAGGCCTTGCGAAAGATACGCAGTAACCACCAGCACAGGAGCCCGACGATTGCGTTGACAAAGGAACCTGCGAAGGCGATCCATCGAATCCCCCAATCACTCGTTTGTGATTTGTCCCCCTGAAAGTACGACGTTGAGAGCGCTAGAGGCTTGCATTGCACGGTCAAACAGGCTCCTGCGTGACCAAGTCCTTCGTGAAGGATGTTTTGTAGGATGAAGGCGACCGCCGCGATCGCCGCGAGGGTCCATACATCGATGTGAGGCTTCGTGTTGGTGGAGGTTGGTTGTTCTGTCATGCTCTTCTCCAGGTATGAGCTACAAACAAAGACGGAATGTTGGGATGGTGTGGTGGTAGAGATACTGGATTGAGCGGGCTTGTCAAGGATTTTAGGCGACCCCAAGAAAACGCACTTTTTTCCTTGTGGTAGTCTTACGTGGGGGAGGGGGGAGATTTGATGTGCCCTCTATTTGCTTGGAGGAGGGATGCACATCAAAGCGTCACGCAACGCGATCAATCTGCGTAGGGAGTGTAGACACAGCGGAAGTTGTACTTGTTGTAGCCATATCCGACAGCGCCGTAATTTGAGGTGTTGGTGTAGTCCCAAGAGACTGTCCCTGCGCCTGTCCATCGCGCGAGTGAGTAGCCGTATCCACCGTTGTACCAGTACATCGGTTCACCCATGTACAGCCAACGGTTTGTGCCGTTGGGGAGCGCTTGGTGCATGAGGCGCGTCATCTCACGTGTTGTGGGGACATGTCCACCTTCTTGTCGACAGTCGTGGTATGCCCCGACGGCTGTCACTTTGGGGCGATCGTACTTGTCCATGACGAGGCCATCTGCGCCTTGGAAGCACTCTGAGCCCGGAGGTCCATAGCAATTGGCACCGTGGAGGATGTCGCTCTTTTTAGCCGGCCAGATACAGCGGAACGGTCGCGTCGCAGAGAGGATATTGTAATGGTTGGTTGCGCCATCTGAGACCCGCACAGCTTCGTTGTTGTCCGTTCGGTAGTTGGGGGTCGTGGTCCACAGATAATTGGTGCTCGTTGTTGCGCCGAGCGCTTTGTGGGTGTTGTCACTTGACGCGCGGCCTCTGTAAAGCTCACTCGCGGTCGGGAGTCGACCTCCCAAACTCTTACATTTGGCTTCTGCGCCTGAGTAAGTTGTGGCCTGTCGCTCGATCACGTCCCAGGCGTTGCCCCAATCGTCGATGATCTCTGCCGTCGCGTTCCCATTTGAAGTGCCTTTTGCGCCTGCGACACACGCCAGTTTTCCACTCTGCCATTGCATCACCTCACCTGTCTTACAGGTGGGGAGCGCGGGTTTTTTGGAGCGCCAGATGCAACGGTAATTTCTGTTGTTGGTGGTGTACGCTGCGAGACTCGCCTTGGTGCCCCAACCGTTGAATGACCAATCTTCTGTGCCGTTGTTGGTCCAGCGGACATTGGGGTGTCCATAGCCGCCGTTGTACCAGTACATCGACTCTGCCGTCCAGTTCCATTGGTTCGTTCCACCAGGGAGCCCCATGTGAAGAGCTTCTGTGAATTCACTCATTTTGGGGACGTCAGCTTTTAGTTTGCGGCATGCGTCGAAAGCCGTGCGGTAATTGGCTGTCCCGCGGTCTTGTTTGTCGATCAGGATCGTGGAACGACGTGCGTCGACCTTCATGCAACCACCGCTACAAGTCGTCGAGGTCGAAGGGACAGTCAATTGGGACAGGTCGTTGTACCCTATGCAGCGGAAGGCGCGTAAGTTCGATGTGTATGTGACGCTGCCAAAGTTGGCGCTGTTGTAGTAATACCATCTCGGTGTCCCTTTACCTTTCCAGCGGATCTGTGCGGCACCATGGCCACCACTGTGCCAGTACATCGCCTTGGCCAACCACAACCACCCATCGGAACCATTCTCCAGACCGTTGTGGATGGCTGTCGTCCAATCTCTCAGGTTGGGAAGACTCGCACCGTAGAAGGAACACTCATTCGCTGCAGCTGCGTAGTCGAGTTTGGGGCGGTCGATCTTGTCGATGTTTTGGAAGGGACCTACTTTTTGGCAGGTGTCGCCGGGTTTGCCATTGCAGCGATAGCTGTCAAAGCCCTTGGAGTTTGTCGCGTAATCCGCAGAAGGCCAGATACATCGATACTGTGAGTTGTTGGTCTCGATTTGATTGCTCGTGTTTCCGTCACTCAAGCGGACTGTGACTTTGCGATCGAGGCGATATGTCGTGATGAATGTCCACAAGTATTCGGTGGCACGTGGTGTGCTGATCGAACCTTGCCCTGTCTGTGTGTTGTTTCGATGCAGCTCGGTCGCTGTTGGGAGCCGTCCGCCGAGCGCTTTACAGGTGTCGCTCGCTTGCTTCCAGGTCGTGGCTGGGCGTGGTGTACCATCCCATGTCGCGCCCCACGCGTCCTGTACGGGGAAGCCGTTGTAGTGACCACAGAAGTACCAGTGCCAGCAGTCCGAATCCTGACAGTCTGTTTTGCCGTCACCATCGTTGTCTTTCTTGTCCTGGCAAGCGCCAAGGGAGGACTCCAGTGTGCTCTGTTGGCAGAATGTGAAGACCTGACAGCCTGGATCGTCACAGTCGGTCTTACCGTCGCCGTCGTTGTCTTGCTTGTCCGAACACGTCGCAGCGCTGTTTTCAACTTTGCTACAAAAGAAGAAATTTTGGCAATCGGTGTCGTCGCAGTCAGTTTTGCCATCACCGTCGTTGTCTTTCTTGTCCTGGCACAGGCTGGAGTTGTTTTCGACTTTGATACAGAAGGTGAAGCCTTGACAATCAGTGTCGTCACAGTCCGTTTTGCCGTCACCGTCGTTGTCCTGGTTGTCCTGGCATAGGCTGGCAGTGTTCTCCAACTTTTGGCAGAAGAAGTACCCTTGGCAGTCGGAGTCGTCGCAGTCTGTCTTACCATCGCCGTCGTTATCTTTCTTGTCTTGACAGAGCGCCGGAGAGTTTTCGAGGTTGTTTTGGCAGAAGGTGAAGCCTTGACAGTCGATGTCATCACAGTCAGTTTTGCCGTCACCATCGTTGTCTTGCTTGTCCTGGCAGAGGCTGGCTGTGTTCTCGACTTTTTGGCAGAAGAAGTACCCTGAGCAGTCAGGATCGTCACAGTCAGTTTTGCCGTCACCATCGTTGTCTTGTTTGTCCTGGCACAAGCTTGGTGTGTTTTCGACTTTGCCTTGACAGAAGGTGAAGACCTTGCATTCGGGGTCATCACAGTCGATTTTGCCGTCGTTGTCGTTATCTTTTTTGTCCTGACAGAGATTGGCGTTGTTTTCGACCTTTTGACAGAAGACATAGGCTTGGCAGTCAGGATCGTCACAGTCCGTTTTGCCGTCGCCGTCGTTGTCTTGTGTGTCCTGGCATTGTGCGGGGCTGATCTCGACTTTTTGGCAGAAGGTGAAGCCCTGACAGTCTGAGTCTTCGCAGTCAGTTTTGCCGTCGCCGTCGTTGTCTTGTTTATCTTGACATAAGCTGGCAGTGTCTTCGACCTTTTGACAGAAAGTGTAGACTTGACAGTCGAGATCGTCACAGTCCGTTTTGCCGTCACCGTCGTTGTCTTTGGTGTCCTGACAGAGGGTAGGGCTGTCCTCTACTGTGACAGTGGTGCAGAAGGTAAATCCCTTACAGTCGGGGTCATCGCAGTCGATTTTGCCGTCACTGTCGTTGTCGAGTTTGTCCTGGCATTGTACGGCGCTGGTCTCGACTTTGGCGTTGGTGGAGCAGAAGGTGAAACCTTTGCAGTCTTCATCGTCACAGTCTGTTTTGCCGTCTTCGTCGTTATCTTGTTTGTCCTGGCATTGTGCGGCGCTGGTCTCTTCTTTGCTGGCTGTGGCGCAGAAAGTAAAGCCGAGACAGTCGGAGTCTTCGCAGTCAATTTTGCCGTCGTTGTCGTTGTCTTGTTTGTCTTGACACTGTGCGGCGCTGGTCTCTTCCTTGATGCAGAAGCTGAAGCTCATACAGCTCGCGTCATCACAGTCGATGTTGCCGTCATTGTCGTTATCTTGTTTGTCTTGACAGGCGGTCGCAGTGTCTTCTGTTTGGGGGGTGTTGCGACAAAAGTCGTAGCCTGCGCAGGCTTCATCTGCGCAGTCGGTTTTTCCGTCACCATCGTTGTCTAGCTGGTCTTGGCATTCGACAGGTGTCTCTTCTGATTGACCTGGTGCGCTGGGAGAGCAGCCTATTACAAGAAAGAATAAGCATCCTATCAAACACATAGAACGCAAGCGAAGGGGTACAATTCTCATGATCTGCCTCTTGTGTCGTGAGGGTGGTATGTTTTGTTGTCTGGAGGTATCCTCAGACATTCACACCAAAGCACGCAAGTGCGCGCTCGTGTGAAACATGAGGGTATCATACAACATGTTGAACGGAATGAATATATTTTGGCTGTATGTGTCGCTCTATGAGACCTATGAGGGTGTTTCTTGTCATCTCTAGTGGGGAGGGTTGAGGAAGAGAATGGTTGACAGATCGTCAAGCTCTTGCCATTCTCTTGGCGATTTGCGTTGTGGGATCGACGTACAGTCCTGTCTTTGAGGTGCGTGGAGGTGCCCATTTGCTCGGGATATTCGTCGGTTTTGTGACATTGTGGAGACACATTTGTTTGAGGAGAAGATCGATGCGTGCGATTGTGATCGGAATTGCTGGTGGAACAGGCTCTGGAAAGACGACTGTTGCCCATAAAATTGCTTCTTATTTTAGTCCCGATGAAGTCGTGCTGGTGGATCAGGACTCCTATTATAATGATCTATCCCATCTCGATCCCGAAGAGAGAAAGCGCATCAACTTCGATCATCCCGATGCCTTTGACACACCACTCTTGATGGAACACATCCTTTTGCTGAAAAACGGCAGCGCTGTTGACAAACCAATCTATTCGTACAAACTTCATTGTCGTACGGATGAAACAGCGCGTGTTGAGCCAGCACAGGTGATCTTACTCGAAGGGATCCTCGTCCTGGAGTCAGAAGTCCTCAGACGACTGATGGATGTGAAGATCTTCGTCGATACAGAAGATGATATTCGCTTGATCCGTCGTTTGCGACGAGATATTCGCGAGCGAGGGCGTGACCTGGAGAACGTGATCATTCACTACGAACGGACCGTGCGTCCTATGCACCTGGGATTTATTCTCCCATCCAAAAGATACGCGGATGTGGTGATCCCTCGTGGTGGTGAAAACGATGTGGCGATCCGTATGGTGGTTGCAACAGTTCGCGAGCAATTGCGACAAAATGCCGAGCGGCGTGACTCCGAAGATTGATCTCATTCTCTCATGGAGTGGACGCCTGTTTGGAGGTGAAAGATGCCAACATATCGAGTTCAACGAGATCAACAGCGCTACCTTGCCAACAGCTTCGCGGAGCTTCGACAGTGGGTCGATGACGGGCGCGTTGGACCTGACGATTTTGTGTGGTCTGAAGGTTGGACCGACTGGGTCAAAGCCTACAACATCGAAGGTCTCAAAGACCTCTTTCATCGGCGTAATATGCGTCCCTCCAAAAGAAATATGCGTCCTGCGAAACTTCCTGACGTGGCGCAAAAATCTGTCGCTCCATCCATCTCCTCCAAAGAAGCCAAAAAGAAGGTCTCTCGTCGGGCGTCTACACCGCGGACACAGGAACCTGTCACACAACAAGTCAAACCACCAGCCGTGCAAAAGAAGGGATATGTCCCCCGTCAACCCTTCTTGTTGGAGCTGATGTTCCCCAAAGAGGAAGCCCATCACGCGTTACGTCTACGTCGTGACGATCTTATCGAATACCCCTACCGTTATCTCAAGGCAAAGTTGTCCTTTGAGCGCTTTCGTGCCGCGGTGGCAGAGGGGACCTTCTTGATGTCCGCCAAGCACGATCTCGCAGGGAAGGTTTTTCCACTGCTCGATGGACTCTCCGTCGATATCTTCCGCTTGCCCGAAGAACCTGATGTCTTTATTCAGCCAAAAAATCCATGGGCCTGCGAAGCATATGCCTGGGATGGGCATGCCTTTCTGATCTTTGGTGGTTCCTTTTTGCGCACCATCGAGCCTGCTCATCTGTTGTTTGTGCTCGCTCGCTTCTTGGGGCAAATTCAACGTGGTGACCTCGAAGTCCGTAGCGCCGCAAAGTTGTTGAATGACCCTACTCTTTGCCACCAATTGCAGCTCGGTGCACCTCCTCACTTCTCGACCGCTCATTATCTCAGGTGGCTGAAAAAGTGCGATCTGATCGACGATCGCATCGCCTTTTCGCTCCTGCAAGATGTTGGAAAAGCGCTCGGCGCGTTGCGTTTCTTGCAAAAGCATTCCGAACAGTCTGTCAACGCGTCTGTACAGGAACTCGATGTGTACTTTCGCAGCCTCGCGCCTGCCTATGAACACCGCAAACGCGCGCTCGAAGATTATCCTCGAAGCACCCTCTATTCCCCACACAAAGACCATCTCGCACGTTTTCGTGACCTCGAAGCGACACGCAACAAGCTCTGTCGCGTTGTCAGCCGAAGACGCTAATACACCCCAAGGGATCTGAATGACAAGGAGAGCCCGATGTTCGATACTATGAAAGACGTGATCAACAGCACCATGGATGAGATCCAGGAGGCTGGTACATTTAAAGCGGAACGTATCATCAAAACTCCTCAATCTTCGGCGATCGAAGTGCGTGAGCATGATGGCGCGGTCCTCAACTTCTGTGCCAACAACTATCTCGGATTGAGCGACAGCCCAGAGCTTATCGAGGCTGCAACCAACGCACTCCAGACCTACGGTCTTGGCCTCAGCTCCGTTCGCTTTATCTGTGGGACGCAAGATATCCACAAAGAGCTCGAACAAAAAATCTCCACCTTTCACAAAACAGACGACACGATCCTCTACTCAAGCTGCTTTGACGCCAACGGTGGGCTGTTTGAGACGATCCTCACCAAAGAAGACGCCGTCCTCAGTGACGCGCTCAACCACGCCTCCATCATCGATGGGATTCGTCTGTGTAAGGCACAGCGTTTTCGCTACAAGCACGCAGATATGGCCGATCTCGAAGCCAAACTCATCGAGGCCAAAGACGCGCGTGTACGTCTGATCTCGACGGACGGTGTGTTTAGCATGGATGGTGATATCGCACCCCTCAAAGAGATTTGTGACCTCGCCGACAAATACGACGCGGTCGTGATGGTCGATGATTCCCACGCGACTGGATTCTTCGGAAAGACAGGTCGCGGCACCCCCGAATTCTGTGGCGTAATGGATCGTGTCGATGTCATCACCTCTACGCTCGGAAAAGCCCTCGGCGGCGCGACAGGTGGATACACCACAGGACGCAAGGAGATCATCGATCTGCTTCGCCAACGTTCACGTCCCTATCTCTTCTCCAACAGCATCGCACCACCAGTCGTCGGCGCCGCGATCAAAGTCTTCGATATGATCTCCGCGACCACCGAGCTGCGCGACAAACTCGAAGAGAACACGATGTACTTCCGCGAAAAGATGACCGCCGCTGGCTTTGATATCCGACCCGGTGAACACGCGATCGTCCCCATCATGCTCGGTGATGCTCGACTTGCAACCGAATACGCCGACGATATGCTCAAACACGGCATCTACGTCATCGGCTTCAGCTACCCCGTCGTCCCCAAAGGCGCAGCTCGTATCCGCGTCCAGATCTCCGCAGGCCACTCCCGTGAACAACTTGATAAGGCGATCAACGCGTTTATCCAAGTCGGTAAAGAGCGCGGTGTGATCAGCTAGTCCAGTGAGCTAAAAGAGGGGAAATACAATGAGGGGAGTCGTTGTGTAGCACATTTGTATCTGAAGCGCCGGGAAAACACATTCCTGGCTCCTACCCTTTGATGGCATATCCATGACAAAACATGCGCGTTCCTTTCGACCCTCTCTCGATCATTTGTTCCCACTGTGGTGTGTCTTCTCTTGTGCACTGTACCTGATTTGGGAGCACCTCTTACCACAAGCATCCATGTCTCTCGCGCGGACGTTTGGGTGGATGGTCATCTTTGTTGGCTGCGCAGGTTGGCTCTCTTCGTGGTTGCGACCTCGACCACAGCGCGCGCTGTGGGCCTCTTATGACAACAAAGTGCAGCGCCTTGTCTGTTGGGCAGGTGGGAGTCTGGCCTTGCTCGGGAGTCTCACCTTCTTGGGTGTTGGACTCGATGTGTGGGGATTTCTGCTCCTACTTGTGTGGGCTCTTTGTGCGTGGAGTACCCACTTGAAAGAGCTCGTGCTACTCACACCTCATGGGTTGTGGCTACTTGGACGAAGTGTCGAACGTGTTCCTCTCTCGGAGATATGGGGGTATGAGCGTGTGTCGCCCCATCAACTCGAAGTCTTCGATCGACAGGGGTATATGTACGCTGTGACTGTAGAGCTTCCCGCACGGCTTGATGACCTCCTTGCAGTCCTTACACAACACGGTATCGCTCCCGAACCGGATACACACAAAGACACATCTGCAGATACCCATTCTGACGACGCAGAAGAGCTGGCAGCGTCAGGGGAGGAGCGCGCCAAGAAAACGCTGTGGCATCGACCTAGACGCGCGTTGTGGAGGACGTTGTTGTATTGGGCTGGGCTGTTGGGGGCGGCTGTATGGCTATGGCGTGATGAGAGCCTCGCTATGTGGGATCTTTGGTCAAGACTTACTCTTCAAAATATCCTGATGTTTGGGATGTTCGCGTGGACGAGTGTGCTCCTTTCGGAGTGTCCGCCCCGTCTGCTTCCACCAAAGGGCAAGATCTACTTGGAAGACAACAACGCAAGAGGCTTGTACGTGTGGGGATTGTTGCCTGTCGCGCTTGGGGTGATTTTGTACGAAGGCTATGTACTATGGGGTCTATGGAGCGCTGGTTCGTATGATTGGTTGGCGAGTTTTACGGCGCTTTTTTGTCTGAATGTCGCCTTCACAGCGCTCTACGATGGGACCAATATTCACGCCTGGATTTCTGTGACCCCCGAAGGTCTATGGCGTCGTTACACTGGTTGGAGGGAGTTTGTGTTGTGGGCTGATGTCTCATATGGCGTGTACAAAGATGGAACACTTCGTCTGTTTCGGGGGGAGGACGAATATTTTGAGCTGCCGCTGTACACAGATGTTGATATCCTCGAAGAGATCGGCAACCATATCGAGCTACAGAGACATTGATGTTGTGTTAGTATCCCCACGACGTTCAAAACAGATACGAATATAACGAGGAAAAGGAGTCGTTGATGGCGAAGGTGGCGTATACACTGGTGAGTTTGATTGGCCTTGTGGTGATACTCTCTTCTGCCAGAAATTATCTGATTCCGCTGTTGCTCGCGGTGTTGTTTTGGTATCTGATCCGCCAAGCGCGTCTGTGGTTGCGACGGTTCTCCTTTGTCGAGCGTTGGTTCTCCCACAACTTCCAGAACGTGCTCGCGTCGTTGATCTTGTTTGGTATCGCGTTCTTCTTGCTTCAGGCGTTGTTGAGCAATATTCGCAGCCTCAATGCTTCGTTGGATCTCTACCAAAAGAACATCGCGACGCTCAACGCCGAACTACTTCAATGGACCGGGTGGGACGCGCTCAAACAGCTCGCAGAGTACAGCAAGTCCTTTCAACTCTCGACGTTGATTCGACCGATCAGCAAGGCCGTCTTTTTTGTCGCTGGAAACGGTTTGATGGTCACACTGTACACGCTCTTTTTGCTGCTTGAGGAGCCACGACTCGCGCAAAAGCTTGAGATGATGTTTAAAGACGAAGAAGATCTGAAGAGTTTTCGTCAACTCATCACCGAGATCGACTACACCTGCTCCCAATACTTGAACATCAAGACCATCATCAGTGTCCTCACGGCGATGCTCAATTACGCTATCTTGTGGGCGCTTGGGGTGAAGTTTGCCTTCTTGTGGTCCTTCTTGATCTTTACGTTAAATTATATCCCCAACATCGGGCCTCTCATCGCGACGATTTTTCCGACGATCGCGGCGATGTTGCAGTTTGGCCATATCGCGCCTGGGTTGTGGGTGCTCCTCAGTGTAGGGACAGTCCAGACCCTCTCTGGGAATATCGTTGAGACCAAATGGCTCGGCGATTCGATGAATGTCAGCACGCTCGTCATTTTGGTCACGTTGGTCTTTTGGGGCGCTGTGTGGGGGATTGTTGGGATGTTTTTGAGTGTGCCGTTGACGGTGATTTGTTGCATCATCCTGTCACACATCCCATCCACACGCCATATCGCGATCCTGCTCTCTGCCACAGGCAACGTCTGTTTTGGAATGATGCCTGGCACACAAACAGAGCAAAGACATGCTGCTCCCGGCCAGTCAGAGGCCGTCAAGACGAACACGGCGGTCAAAACGGACGTACAATCTGATGACGAACAAGAGACGACTCTTTCGGAGAGTGACAGGGAAGAAGTGGACCAACAACAATCTGCGTCGTCAAAAAAGACTGCAAACCGGAAGAAAAAGAAGAAAAAGCGCCGAGGAAAGAGATAACAAGGCGAGACTCCTCAAAAATGGCTAAGGTCATTCAAAGGAAAGTGATGGCCCTTCTCCGTTCACCGGCCTGATGGCTGAAAGGAACCCAGTCTAATGGAAACGAATACAGCGCTTGTCTACGTCTATTTGGCAATCGGGATATCGGTGTGGGGAGGGATGTTGTACATGCTCGTCGCATTGAGTCGCGACGCGCTCGCCGATAAAGAACAGGCAAAGAGCGTCAACGCGCTCGTCTTTGCTTTGTTTGTGTTGTCTTCTGTAGGGTTTGCGGGATGGTTTGCCTGGAAGACCTCTGCTCCTCATACAAGCACAGCCTCATTTAAGGGGCCGTTAAAGGAGCGTTACTTCAAGAAGCTGTTGGTGTGTGTCCAGAAAGACAAGCTCCCGACACAGCAAACAGGCGATCTTTCCCGATTTGAGTGGCGTTCATTCCCTTGTATGAAGCGGATCATCAAGCATGGAACACCGAAACAAGTCGCCCAAGCCTGGAAGTCGATATTGACGAAACCTACACGGGCCTTTCACTTTTTGTTTGAGGCAGAGGGGCTTCGTCTGAACCCGGCCAAAGCGCTCTTTGGGCTCCTGCGTTCCTCTCACCAAGCGGCGACCCTTCAGGTCCTTCGTGATGGCCTACGTGATCATCATCCGATGGTCAAACATGCCGGTCATCGCGTCGCGATCTTGCATCTTCTGAAAGTCTATTCTCCCTCACTCTCCGGCTTGTTCAAGGCAATCCAGGCGCGCCCTGTTGATTACCAACATATTCTTGGAGAAGGGGCGTTCTGGCTCGCACAATCACAAGGCAATCAAAAGGTCTCTTCACTTTTGCAGAAGGCGATCAAGCTCTGTTTGACACAGAAAAAACAAATGCGTGTGTGTGAGTTGATGATGGAGCGACTCGTTCATTTTCGTCGTAGTGCTCGATTGTGGGGGGAGAAGCAAACTTCTGGTGACAAGCAAGATGTCGTCTCCTGGAAGATCAGCAGATGGCGTCCTGCGTTGTTACGTGAGAAGCGTTTGACGCAGCTGTTGCAAAGTGGCAGAGGTGGAACCTCCAACGAGAAGGGGAGCGTTGAGAATATCCGTCGTGTGTCCTTTACCAAGGGAAAAGAGGGACAAACGATCGTCAAAAGCCTTGGGAAGCTTGGGCAAGTACTCACAACACAGCAAAGAGATGTGCTGTGGAAGCAGCTCTCATCTGCAGATACGCGCTCTTTGGGGTGGCTTTTGTTGACGTTACCTGCGGGTGATCAGACGATGTGTGTGCGTCAGACGTGGTCGCTGCCTGCGCCTTCATGGCATAGAGCCAAAAAACCTTATGATTCTGTTGCCTACTCGGTCGCCGAACGTTGCGAGCGAGCACATCGACTTCCTGTGGGGGTGACAACACAACTTCTCGACAAAAAGTGGCCTGCTGTTATCCGGGCTGGACGGGCGAGTGATTTCTACAAGGTGACATACGTCGACCACGGTAGCATCCTGATTCCTTTTTCGTCCTACCAGAGAAGTCTTGATGGGGCTTTGGAGACGATGCCTATCAAGCAAGGTCTCTGGCCGCGTCCTTCGGCAGGTCGTAGTGTGTTGTTGATCGGCCCACTTCCTGTTGGGGAGTATACATTCTCGTATGGGGGGATCAAGCGCACTGTTGATGTGAAGGACGACAAGACCGAGCAGATCTCCTTCGCGAAGTAGTGGTGGGTTGTAGGCTGTCGCAAGTCAAAAAGAAGGTCGGAAGAAGAAACGCAGGAGAGAGGGGCGTTATTGTCTGTTGATAAGTCCCTGAATGGCGGTGAGTGCGTGATCTTGCTCGTCGGGATTTTGTTGCAGGACGTGGTTGTCACTGTCGATGATCTGAAGATCGACTTGGTCACCGAGTAATTCTTTGAGCGCGATGCTGGAGGATGGATCTGCGAGGGGATCGTTATCTCCGTGGATGATGGAGATGTTTCCTTGGGGGCGGAGTCCGTGTTGGAGGAGTGTTTGCATCCGTTCGAGGTCTTCGTTGGCGGAGGACATGCTGCGAAGTTGTGCTCTTACATCGTCGAGGACGGCGGTTTGTGCGCCTTTTTGTGCGCCCACTTTGTCCGTGGTTAAGACGGGCACACCTGCGCTTGGTGCCTGGATACGGTTGAGCAGGGGGAGTTTACTTGCGAGCCCGAGGACTTCGTTGGTGAAGCTGGGTGTTGAGCCGAGGAAGGGAGCTTGAAGGTAAGCATCTACTCCCTCAGGCATGGGAGCACCTTCGAGCTCGATCATGTCATTGTCATTCATGAGGATTGCGCCGAGCACACCTGGTCCTGCGCCCATACTATTTCCGTAGAGCATGACACCAGCGTCTGGGTTGTCTGTATACTCACTGTCTACGACCTGTTGGGCGAAGGCCGTCATTGCGGCGACATCTCTTGCGACACCAAAGCCACTGTCGACGCGTCCTGGTTGGCCGTCACTTTGTCCTGCCCATTGATGGTCCATCACGATAACGTCATGACCTTCTTTGTTGAGTTGTTCGATCTGTTCGTAGAAGTTACGACCTGTCTCTTGAAACCCTGGAGACAACACGATGACTTTTCCACTTGGTGTGGAGGAGGGGGCAAATCGTTGGTAGAAGAGTTCACGGGGTGGGATCTCTTGTCCATCCACTTTTCCTGCGGCAGTGACGAAGCCTTCGGTTACCTCTGCCGGGGTACGTCCCATACGTTCGAGGGCGATGGCTTTTTGTGTCGCGAATAGCTCACCATGTTTGAGGCGTTCGAGGGGGAGCTGTGTAACAGGTTGTCCCCACTGTGCCTCTTTGGCTTCTCGGAATTGCTGTAGCGCATTGACTTCATCGGTCGTGCTGAGCCCTGTACTGAAGCTCTGTGCGAGCTTGGAGGTGAGGGGGTTGCGTTCAAAGATGTTGCCGTGGCTGCCTGGAGATTGGTCTTCGTTGTTCCAAATCCCATCGCGGTTGCCTTGGACATCTGCGAGTTCTTTCATCGTCGCAGCGAGCTGTGAGCGACTTCCCCATCCTGCAGGTGCTGTGAATTTCAAGCCCATGTTGGACATCCTTTCCATTTTTGTGTTGATAGAGATCGTTGTCCATCATACAAAGCGAAGCTGATTGTGCTACCTTTATTTTGCACGGTTTGGGATCGAAAAGTGACTTGTTGTCCGAGTACTTGTGACATTATGACTTCAAACATCACTGGAGGGGGAGCGCTTTCGAGAGCTTGCATATGCTTTTGTGGGGAGTGGAGAGCTCTCACTCAAACTCTTCTTCAAATTGTAGCTCCATGTGTGTATTGACGGGGTGATGTAGCTCTCCTGTGACCAATATCTTCATGCGGACTTCCGAAGAGGCTGGGATTTGGTAGTGTTCACGTAACAGCTCCTCAATACGATCAAAATACACTTTGTGTTTGCCAAACATCATGTACACGCCAGCAGAAGCCTCAACATCCCCCTGAAATTCGGATGGTATGGACATTGGAACATACGCACTTTTACGCTCAAGGTTGTCGATCTGTTCGACGCCAAAGTGATTGCACAGGATATTGTGGATAAGATTGAAGTAGACGTTGATATCCACTTCTGCGGTTGCTTTGATCTTTGGGCTCATGTACCAAACCTCTTGGAGTGGGCTTTTGGAAGAGAAGATCTCCTAAAGAGTCTTTGATTTTCGACAAATATACAGTGGTGCGCCTTGAAGTTCAATCGGTCTGGACCTAAGCGGTCGCTGTTTCTTTTGTCTGATGCGAATAGTGCTTGACTTTTTCACATTCTCATGGCACAACCACCATGAAGTTTGTTGGATCAGCCAAACAAACAACAGAAGACCAATTTGGTCACCACAAATGAAATCAGTTCGTTTCCAAAGTGTCTATCCTTCGCCGAGCCTCCTTGAGTGTCTTTGCCTTCGTTATACACCCCACTAAATGAAAATGATTTTAAATGTGCACAACAGATTTGTGTTGCTGACGTAGATGTCGCAATTTCAGGAGTTTTTGATGAGTAAAAAATTATTTGTTGGTGGTATCAGCTGGGGAACAAGTGAAGATAAACTGAACGAAGTTTTCGGTCAGTACGGAGAGATCGAAGAAACAAAGATCATCACAGATCGCGAAACTGGTCGTTCACGCGGTTTTGGTTTTGTCACATTTGTCGATGGTGCTGATGCTGACAATGCAATCCAAGAGCTCAATGGTACCGAACTCGACGGTCGTAACCTCAACGTCAACGAAGCACGTGAGAGAGCTCCCCGCAGCAACAACAACTACGGTGGCGGCGGCGGTGGCGGCTACAACCGTGGTGGTGGTGGCGGATACAACCGTGGTGGTTGGTAGATAGCTCCCCCCCTCTGAGACACACTCTCTGTCAGGTGTCTCAACCTCTTCCTCACACTTCTTTCCTGTCATCCATCCAAATCATCTCCAAAAACATCATCTCCAAAACATCGTGTGTGCTACATTCATGTGGTTACGTGGTTTCTTTGCGAAGCAACGAGACAACAGCGGTTTGACTTTTTCCGTAACTTTGGGCCTTGTGTTCGAACTTGTTGTCGTACGTTCTTTTCGCGAGAGCGACCACTTGGGGTGCACTGTTGTGTGTGGCGTCTTTCGCCAGACATGGTACGTGGCGCCTTTTTCCCCGATTTTGTCTGAGACAACTCTAGTCACGAAGGAGATCCCATGAACGCAACCAAAACATCTCTCACCACTCACTGTTTGTCGCTCCTGTGTGGCTACGTCCTGCTTGTCAGTGTACCATGTGTCGCATTGGCAGATATTGCACCTCCTGTCGGATACATCGAGAAATGTACTGTCAAGAAGCAACAAAAAGCAGATGAAGTGTGTCGTTGGTGTCGCACCTATTTTCGCAAACCCAAGGCCTGTCAAAAGCGTTTCAAAACGACGGTGTTCAAGAAACGATGTCGCAAAGGTGGTGCGTCTGTTTGGAGTGAGTTGTGGTGTGCTCCCAAAAAAGCCATCAAACAAAAGGCCGCAACAAAAGAGCAGAAGTCATCGGCAGGAAAGGTCGATCATTCCAAGCCTGTCGAGGTTTTGCGTACTGTGTTTCGTGCCGCACGAAGCAACGATACATCGCTTTTGGCCGGATTGTGCGATCCCAAAGGGGAGAATGACGGCGACACACGTCGACTTTGTAAAGCGACGAGTAAAAGCCCACGCTGGAAGATGTTTAAGAAGTTCTTTGAGAAAGGGAGCACCAAAGGGACTGTCAAATTCGTGAAGGGTAAGGCCTACATTCCATTTATGTTTGGACCCGATGGGAAAAAAGGCGAGACAATGGTGCTGATCAAACGCGATGGTAAGTGGTATTTGTATAGTTTCTGAGTCTTGGCGTTTCAGCCTGTCCTATTTGAGTTTTCTTGCGAGATACCAACTTCCTTTGCTTTTTGCGCAAAACCCCGACTTGATCGATGTGCTTCCTCTCCACTTGCCACATCTTTTTGACTTGATAAAACGCAGAGGAGGGCGCGCCCAACAGATCGCCTTTCCGTTTTTGACACCGAGGAAGTGACGTCTCCCTGGACATGTCGGTGTCGATGGTTTGGGGACGCCTGCGTTCTTGATTTGTCGTGCGAGATACCAGCTTCCTTGATGCTTTGTACAAAAGCCCGCTTTGATCGAAGTGCTCCCTCTCCAGCGTCCACAATGTGAAGCCGCGATAAAACGCAGCGGCGGTCGCGCCCAACAGATCGCTTTGCCATACTTGACGCCGAGCAGTGGGCGTCTGCCTGGACACTTCACGCCACCTGTATTGCGAGGCGTTGGCGCGCCTTTTCCTTTCAGCTTTCTGACGAGATACCATCCTCTCATATCCTTTGTACAGTGTCCCGAGAGGATGCTCAACGAACCTCTCCATCGTCCACAATGCTTTGTCTGGATGAAGGTCAATGGTGCTTTGGCCAGACACAAAGGCTTGCCATATTTCTTGCCCATTTGATGACGTCTTCCTGGACAACTCACTCCTGATGAATTGGGGGCTCCTTTTCCTCTGAGTTTGCGGGCGAGATACCAACCTCCCATACTTTTCACACAGTAGCCGGCCTTGATCATTCTGTTTCCACCCCAGCTTCTACACTTTCTCGCGAGGATCGTGGGTTTGGGCTTGAGCTGCCAACAGATCGCGCGTCCATTTTTCAAGCCGAGACGTGTCTGTCTGGGAGGGCACACTGTCGACGGGAGAAGGCTCCTTGCATAGAGCCCTTTGACTCTCAAGAGTGTCCCTCTCGGCTTTTTGGCACCAGGGCGTGGGCTGCGATTGTTTGCGTGAATACGTTCCCACATCTGCAAGAAGTTCTCCGCAGAGTGGCGGAGGTTGTTGATGTCAGCGCCCACACGTTTTAAGTCGAGAAAGAACTCACCGAGCACACCAATGTGTGAGAAGCCGATATTGTCGAAGGTTCGTCCTGTAGCAGTGTTACGTTGTTTGTGTTTTTGGTAATCCATCTCGCCCAAAAGAGCATTACATGTGAAGGATTTTTCGTCTTTGGCCTGTTGGATTTTTTTGAGCAGGATGGGGAGCCCGATCGTAGCAAAGAGTCCAGCCTTGATGCCCAGACTTGCAACACCAAGCGCCGCTGGCGCGAGGAGGAATTTGACGAGAGGCGCGCCGATGATGATGCCACCAGTGATCAACATCGGTTTGACTCTTTTGATCACTGCGTGAGCGGGACCATGTTTCCCGATGCACTTGGCGAGATAACTTCCGCCACAGGCGTATTGTCCAAAACGTGGGACGGTCATCGGGATGAAGCCGTTCAAATCGCTACCAATCCCGACATTTGCGCCCAGACCAAAGTGTGTGTAGTTGTACATTTGTGCAAAGGAACGTGTTGATCCGTGACATGTGTTGGCGACCGCTTTGGATGTGTTACGTGGTCTGTAGCCGACCTGCTCCTTGTTTCCTGGACGAAGACCGATCATCCCTCCTGTGCGCATGATCAGATCGATCTCTGTGCGACTAATCGCGTTGTGGTGCGCCATAATCTTGCTCTTGGAGGTTGGATCTTCACCGCTGCGATTCAGTTTGGCGACAGTCGTCTCTTTGATCCATGCGTGGGATGCAAACATCGGATAGTAGCGGTTGCGTCGGACGATATTGTAGGTGTCCCGGATGCCTCTCATCGACAGGTGCGCGACATCGATCAGCAAGCGATGCTTCATCATCTCTCTGATCAAGTCTTTTCCCTGCCTTGTCAGCCCGAAGATATTGCGTCCATGACGATCCGTTCGAAACCCTCGACGGATTCCTTTGATGGCTTTTTTGGCGAAGGCGTCGCCGTATTTTTTCCGGCTCTTCAATGCTTCAAAGATCTTGAAGGGCATGGCGTGTAATTGTGCGCCACCAAAGCGGTTGTCCATCTCATGGACCGGCTGGATCGAACGCACGCCTGCCTGGACGAGTTTCTTGAGCTGTGTGCGCCAGGGGCCGTATGTGGGATCCATGAGGTTGGAGACTTCGAGGTGGAGGATGGCCGCGAGTTTTCCCTGACGGATCGCGAGGCGAGCTTCTTGTGGAGAGCGTACGATCCGGAACCAGGATCGGTGTTTGTGTGCAAAGCGTTTGACCGCGTTGATTTGGTGCCACACAGCGCGCATGTCAGCGCAGCGTTTTGTGAGCTTTTTATCTTTGTTCCACATCCTGCTCTTGAGTTTGCGGCGCAAAGAGGGTTTGAGGAATCTTCTCGCGACGTCGAGGATGTGACAAAGAGGTTCGTAGTTGACGATGGAGACCAGCATGATCTTCAAGCCTTCACGGTGGGCTTTTTTGAGCCATGTTGTGTGCATCGCCTGGTGTTGGATATTGCTCCAAATGGGTGTTCGTCTGGGGCGGTCGTCGTTTCTGCCTTCAAACCACTGTCCATTGTGTGCGAGATGGGCAAAGTGGTGCGCGTGAAGGTCGATATACCCGACGACTTTACTTCTCCCTCGTCTGCGTGCGTCTACATCTTGTGGAGGGATGCAGATGAGCGTGAGCATGAATAGTAGGGTCCATTTGTGCATATTGCGTCTCCTGTGTGGGTCTTTTTCGGATGATAGGTGCTCTGAGATGAGCTTCGTTCTTAGTGTCGACGCAAAACGTAAAAATGCACTACACGAGCCATTTTTGCCTTTTCATGCTTGTCGTGGGGGTTTGTTGATGGGCCAGAGCAGCGCGCCGAGGAAGAGTACAATAGACACGAGGAAGCTCCCGTAAAGATACTTATCCAACGCAGCTTGCGTGGGCTTTTTGAGTGTGATCTCCAAACGTCCGTCTTCTTTTTGGTACCAAACAGGGGTGCGTTTCGTTGGGGATGAATGTGGTGGGAGACAGCAATATCGATGTCGTTGACCATCACTGTCTCGAAAGGTGATGGCGAGCTTCCCGTTTTTTATGGGGTGTGGAGTGGCCATTGATTCCGACCATATCGCACCAGTCAAAAGTGAGACGAGGAGGATCGCTCCGACAGAGATGAGCCAAAGGAGCGATGTGACGAGGATGGCAGGTCTGACCCAACCGCTGGCGATATGGTTCGCGGGGAGACGTATCTGACTTTCCAATACAATCGTCTCATCAAGCTCAGGCAGAGAGTCCAAAGGGAGGAGCTGGAGAGCGTTCCATGTGTCCATCGATGGTTTGGGGATGGATTGGGATGGGTCCCAGCCGAAAAATGAGACGTATGCAGCGTACAGCTCGGGGAAGAGAAAATTCAACTCGTGGGGACGTTCGAAAAAGTTCTCTACACTGACCGCCCAAAACTCCTGTCGTTCGGTTTTGCCGTAGGGATCCTTAAAAAGCTCCAAGCGCTCTAGAATGGCATACTCATCAGGTGTGGGTTCCTTTGTGTTCCAGACCGCGTGATATTGTGCGACAAGTCGTTCGATGTGAGGGCAACCTGGATCTCCCCAGGCGAGGCCATCGCGAAAATCGACGATGTGTGCCAGCTCATGAATGATGAGATCGTGCCCATCATTGTGTCGTCTCAGGTCTTTGTCGGCATCTTTCCAGCACAACCAGACAGCTCCGTCGTAAGTTGCATACCCACTCACAACGATACCTTCGAATGTTGGACGGTTGTTGGTCAAGATGACCTTGTGGAGTCCTTCGAGGTGGTGTGAGTGGATGAGTGAGATACGTGCTGCCGCTGCCGCGACCATGATGTACATCTCGTTCTTGAGTTTGAGCCCTTTGCCTGCAAATTGAACCCGCTTGAGCAGTCGCACCATTTCGTTGTGTAGGGTGTGTCTGAGATCTTTGGGGAGGTGTCTGTAAAAGAGTATTTTGCGGAGAATGACATTCCATTCCCGTGGGATCGTACCTTCTTGGAGCTTCTCTGCGCCGGGGTACAAAGAAAACACCAGCCGTTTTTTCTTCTTGGATCTTTTGGACATCGTTTTGTCGCCTTCTGTATTGTGTAGAGGTGACATACTTCCATTGGATACCAGTCCAAGTCAACAGTGTCTCTCGTCGTCGACCAATAGACGAAGGGCGCGGCTTGAGGTATCTGGGATGTAAAGGTCGACGAAAGGGGTGAGGGCGGTGGGTGTGGGGTTGATTTCGATCAATGTGGCTCCGGCCTCTCTCGCGATATGGGGAAGCTCGGCGACAGGATAGACTGTCGCTGAGGTGCCGAGGACGAGCATGACTTTGTTGTGCTTCACCAGACAGATGGCTTCTTGCCATGTCGAGGTGTCGAGTGGGTCGCCAAAGAACACCATGTCAGGTCTACGAGCACCACCACAAGATGGGCATGTGAAGAGATCTTGCTTGAGTTTTTTGAAGAGCTTGATCCTGCCGAGTGGTTGCCCTTCAAGTTCATTGAGGAAGGCGCGGAGAGCGTCTTTGCTGAGGGTGTCTTGGCGTTTACATGTTTTGCACACAGAGCGAAAGAAGTTGCCGTGTACTTCGACGACATGTTGACTCCCTGCGTCCTGATGAAGCTGATCGACGTTTTGTGTGATGATGCCAGAGAGCAGGCCCTGTTGTTCGAGTGTTGCGAGTAATGTATGTGTGTCATTGGGGGTGGCTTGCACAAAGGTCTTGATCGTGTCTCGCAAGAAGCTCTGGAACCATTTGGGAAAGCAAGCGAATGTGAAGATGAGACCTGGAGTATGACCGAACAGTGAGGGAGGATACTGTCTCCAGAGTCCATCTGTGCCCCGAAAGGTCGGGATTCCACTGTCCACAGAGACACCGGCGCCAGTGAGTACGCAGACAGGCCCACGTTCATGGATGATTCTGAAGGCTTCTTTATGTTCGGTGAGAAGGTCTTTTGGTGGGATGTTGTGTGAGGACAAAGCTATGCTCCTTTGTATGTGTCGGTGTGTCTTTCTACGATCTAGGGTGAGTCCGTGTGTTGGATCGTCAAGGAAAAAGTGCAAGGACAAAGAAGGGGGAGCGTTCCTTGCGAATGTGTAGGTGACTCCTTAACATGTGTATATTATTGTACTCATATGGAGGAGATTATGAACGAAAAAGCCCCTGTTTGTGTTATTGGTTGTAGCGGATTCATCGGAAGTCATGTCACCGCGACGTTGCTGGAAAGAGGCTACTCTGTCCACGGTACGCTCCGCGATGCGAGTGATGAACGTACACATTGGTTGCGTGAGCGCGTCGCGTCACGTGCTAAGGATGATGCAACACTTACATTCTTTTCTGCACAGATGAATGATCCAGAAGCGCTGACTGCTGCAATGAAGGGATGTGATGGTGTCTTCATGTGCGCAGGCACAGAGAAACAAGCTCCCGAGACCATCGAGATCATGCTCAGCGGTGTCCGTACAATCTTACAGACAGCCCGTTCATTAGGCATCAAAGACGTTGTGCTCACATCAAGTACAGGCTCCACAAACCCTCCAGGACCCGAACCCAACCCAAAAGTCGAGACGAAGCACTGGTCCGATCCGATGCAGCAGTTGTCTGTTGGGAAGTTCTCACCAGCGGCCAAGACGTTGATGGAAGCGCTCGCGCTCCGTTTGATGGAAGAGTCTGAAGGCGCGCTACGTGTCTGCATCATGAACCCCTCTCTTGTCGCTGGTCCCGTGTACCAACCTGAGCTTGTGATGGGGATGAAGTTCTTGCGCTCGATCATTAAAAAAGAGCGTTGGGCCGACAGTATCCCGAATGGTTCGATGTCCGTGATTGATGTGAGAGACCTCGCGATGCTGCACGTCAAAGCCTACGAGAACAAAGAGGCAAGTGGTCGATACTTTGGGGTCAAGAAAAGTTGGTCCTGGCGTGACATCCTATCAACACTTTCACAAGTGTATCCTGCCTATACATTACCTGACGTTCCAGAGCCTGAAGAGCCTGCGCAACCGACGCAATTTGATCTGTCTCGCCAGGAGACGTTGGGTGTGTCTCTTCGGGATTTGCCAGAGATTCTTGAGGGTGTGATCGATGAGTTGACAGCTCGTGGTGAGCTGTCTTGATCATCTCTTGGTAAGGCCGTTGGATGGAAAAAGCGTACGTAAGAGGGTCGGTGATGGAGTCTCAGGCAAGGCATGAGAAGGCGCAATCGCAGCGCTATTGCAACGACGAATAACGATGCTTGGGGTTTCAGCAACAACCTCTACGGACGTTTCTTTTTCTGTATCCTTTTTTCCATTCGATGGCCTAAGTCTTTTCTGCCACCCCTATCCATCCAAATCCCCACCACATAGCAAATAAGACAGTCTGGAACCTACCCTGCAAAAAGTGTCCACGTATGAGGACACAGGACTGTGCAAGTCCATCTACACTTCCCTTTTCTTTCTTTGTATGGTTTTGTTTTACAAAAACATTTGTTTGTTGGATGAGTGGCGTATGGATTGCAGTAGACTGTTTTGTCCGACACTCCAATTGTGCAGATTGCCGGTCTTTTGTCTTGGTCGTACCAAAAAAGGGTTTGTGATGTTCAATCGATCTCGTGATATCTTGATGCTCTCAATGGCGTTGTTTTTTCTCGTCTCGACCTGTTGTGTGGTGTACGCGACACACACAGTCCTCTCCGAAGATGGGAAGTGGGTTGGGGGTGTTGTACGTCACGTGGTCTCGGATAAGGGGAAGGGGCATCCTGTTGTCGAGCGGCTCGTCGATCGTGTGACGGACAAGATCTTGTCGCGTGTGCTCGCCAAGGATGAGCGACTTCATGTGCTCCCGCTCGTCGAGAAGATCCTCGATCGGATCTTGCATCGTCTCGTGCAAAAACTCTTCTCAAACGAAGGGGATGTGTTGTTCAAGGGGATCGTCAAGTCTCCTGAGGTTGAGCACTTCATGAAGAAGGTTGTGGATCATGTCCTGATGAAGCGACAAACGCAGCTCGTAGCGGTTGTCAAAAAGGTCGCGCCTGTCGATCTTGCGCGTGTGAGTCGGGGGGTTGTGAGCCATGTCCTGCGTCGAGAGCGCAAGCCACTGATTGCTGTTGTCTCTCGGTTGGTTGGGGAGCTGATGAAGCAGTCATCAGGTCGAGGTGGCGGGAAGGCGTTGGCGACAGCGGTGATCGATCGGGTGTTTGCAAAGCACCAAAAAAGCCTGACCGAGATCTTGCAGAAGGTCGCGCCGCTTAACCTCAAAACACTCACACAAAAACTCGTCCAACAGATCCTCAATCGCAACCGCAAAGATATCGCTGACATCGCCCAAAGTATCATTGTGAAGCTGACCAAGAAGATCCGCCAGGGGGATGTCGAGAAGCTGACCAAGAAGCTCCTCACACAAGTGATTCGTAGACACAAACAAGACATTGTTGATATTGTCAGGCGGTCCAACAAAACCAATCTTGAGAAGCTACTTCCTCGTGTCACCAAGCGCGTACTCAGGGAGAACAAGAAGCAGATCGTTTACATCGTGCGTGAGGTGTTAAGGGTCGATTTCGCGAAGCTCCTCAAGCAAACATTTTCCAAAAAGAAATGAACAGCCCTTGTGGGTTTGCTTTCATCGATTCGCCCTGCGCAAAGCGGGTCTCCTCTGACAAAAAGGAATGCTCTATGTGGTCGATACTTTCATCCTCCCTCCATCTCCTCGTCATCCCTGTCTCTGCGGGCGTGATTGGGTATGTGACCAACGTCCTCGCGATCAAGATGATGTTTTATCCCATCGAGTTTACGGGGAAGAAGCCGTACTTTGGTTGGCAGGGGATTATCCCCTCCAAAGCGACGAAGATCGCCGGGGATGCCGTTGATATCGTGCTCGCACGTCTGATCAGCGTCACCGAACTTTACACGCGGCTTGATCCTGAAGAGGTCTCTAAAGAGCTCACACCTGTGCTCAACGAGCTGACCGAGGAGATCGTCGAGAAGGTCGTCTCTGAGGCATATCCAAAGGTGTGGGAGACGATGCCCAAGTCTCTCAAAAAGAAGACGTTCAACAAGATTCAAAAAGAGATCCCCCATATCATCGAACAAATCGTCGAGGATGTAGAGCTACATATCGAAGAGATCTGTGATGTAAAAGCCATCGTGATCGATGCATTCGTGAAGGACAAGAAGCTGCTCAACGAGTTGTTCTTACGTTGTGGTTCAGAGGAGTTTAAGTTTATCGGTCAGTCCGGACTTTACTTTGGGTTTTTGTTTGGCGTCCCACAGATGATCGTGTGGTACTTTGTGCAGCCATGGTGGTTGTTACCTGCGGCGGGATTGCTCGTTGGGTATGCCACCAACTGGGTCGCGTTAAAGATGGTCTTTGAACCTGTGAACCCTGTGAAGATCGGTCCTTGGGAGTGGCAAGGGCTGTTTTTGAGACGTCAGTCTGAGGTCTCGGCTGAGTATGCGGAGGTCTTCGCCAAGGAGATCCTCAACGCCAAGAATATTATCAACGCGATTATTCGTGGCCCCGCATCAGACCGACTGTTTATGATCATCCAACGTCATCTGAAAGAGGCGATTGATGACACTTCGGGGATGAGCAAACATTTTGTGCAGTTTGTGATTGGGACAGAGCGTTACATCGAGATGAAGAACAATATCTGCGATGGTTTGATGGATTCACTGCCTAATGAGCTCGGACGAATCCACACTTACGCGGACGAGGCGCTCGATCTCAAAAGAGAGCTGGAGGATGGCTTAAACTCCTTGAGCCCTGAAGAGTTTGAGGGGATTTTGCACCCTGTTTTCCAGGAGGATGAATGGATTCTGATCGTCGTGGGGGCGTTACTTGGGATGGCTGCGGGTTTTGCACAACTCTTGATGGTGTAAACCCACACCAAAAGCGGTGTATTCCATGTTCAGTTACAAGCATAAGGGGCGAAAGACCTGGACTGTTCTTGCGATGGTGACACATCATCATCACTTTTTGAAGCTACGAATGACGTATGACCACAGCATTCATCATCGCGTAGGGCGGATTTTTCTCGCAAAAGTCTTCAGGGATATGGGGCGGCTCATCAAAAACTCCACAAAACCATCACGCTAAACAATCGAGACCATCGAAGAAAATAATGGCGAGAGTTTTGTTAAGTCATGTGTTTGTTGGTTACTCTACGTGAATTCGGAAGGTGATATCTGCGTAGTTATTTCGTCTCTTTCCAAATCCTTCAACAACGACGGGTCCACGACAAAGGTCTTGCCTCTTTTGATAAGAGCAAATTCCTTGGTTGCGCTTGCGTGGGTGAGAAGATCTCGCAAAGATGCATCTCGTATCTTCTTTGAGTGTGTTGTTGCTGTGATTATGTTCAGTGACACGGTGTCACCCCAAAAATTCAGGTGTGGTGCTTTCTGGATGGGGATGAGCGCCTGTATGTGGGGTTTTGGGTTGAGGCAGCGACATTTTTTTGCACCGCAAGGTGTGTCAGGTATTGTTCGATCTCTGGGGTATCCATGGTCGTCGGGTGTCTTTTGTTGTGGAACAGGATGAATCTCTTGATCCAGCCGACATAGGTCTTTTCTGTTGCACGGGAGTACTGCTTCAGGCGGATGGTAGCTCGGACGCGTTCCAACAACTTTCTTTTGGGAGGTTCGGGGGAGTTCATGTTTTTTTCTTTTCTGTTGTTTGGTTCTTGAGTGAGTTTTTTGTCTTGTGTATGGGCTTAAGCAACAGATGTGCCAGTTGGGGAGCGGTGGATATCCTGAATTTTTTCCCGATATCACACGATATCGATGGATATCGCGAATTAGTTCAAGATATCGCTTGACAGGTGTGCGATATCTGGACATACTCTGTCGATATCTGGACAACCATCGTGGATGTCACCTAAAAAGCGGACAAACATTGAATGAGTTCAATAGAATAACAAGTTAATTGTTTTATTGAAATTCAGGGTTTTATTACTTGCATCAAAAAAAAAACGACATCAAAGTCGTATTTTCTTCCATCGGAAAGTTGAAAAGCATGTAAATCTACCTTATATTTTTTTGCTTTATAGGTAAAAATATAAAGGTCTACCCAAGGGAAAATTAGCGCAGGCTTACCATATCATCTTTGCTCCTAATAATATCTTGACAACAAAACTATATTCGGATATTGTTGTGAGTGAAAAAAAAGGAGAACTTTTATGTTCAATCCAGAAAACGGTTTTACTTCAGATGTAATAAAAAGTCCTGACAGGTTTGTAGGAAGAACGAATCTTGTGATGAGTTGTCTTCGTGTTCTAAATTCAGAACATAGCCTGATCGTTATTTATGGCAAAAGAGGAGTAGGTAAATCTTCTCTACTTCGCCAAATCCAGCAAATTGCTACGGGAGATTTCACTCTCCCGAAAAAAATGAGTTTACAATACCTGATATCAGAAAAACAGAGGAAGTATTTAACGGTTTACTATCAATGCGATTCATTAATTGATGGTTGTGATGAACTGCTACTAAGGTTAGTAAATGATCAAGATGGAGAAGATGGCCTTCTTCGACTCGTTCCGGATGATGGTAAAGAATTAGTAGAGTTTTCGAGAGCAAAAAGCGTAAATGCAGGTGCTGATCTAAAAATAGTAAAGTGGGGGACTCAGGGAGTTGAAACATCAAGGTATGCAAGGACTGTACCTGGTGACGTTGTCCAAACATTTAGAAATTTTTTGAATTCTATTATCACACACCAGTTAAATAAGTATGGGAAAGACGGGATTCTTATACTTATCGACGAGTTTGATGTGATTAAAAACAAACATGGAATAGGGTCATTGATAAAGTCCTTAACTTCAGACAAAATAAAATTTGCTATATGTGGTATTGCAGATGATGTAAGTTCTCTTGTCGAGGATCATCACTCTGTCGAAAGGTTACTTGAAGAAGGTTCAATGCCTGTTCTCCAAATGCCACATAGTGAATGTTTGCAAATTTTAAACAGAGCAGAGGAACTTTTTGACAACGAAATTAAATTTGTAGGAGAGGCAAAGGAGAAAATATCTCAACTGAGTTCAGGTTACCCTTATCTTGTTCAACTGTTTGGTAAAGCGTGCATTCATGAATTAAATAAATATGGAAAAAGTGAGGTCGATGAGTTCGTATTGAATGCCGTACTTAATGCTATAAAAAAAGGTGAAGCATTTCCCAGTCTTGAAACTAAATATCAAAGAGCCATTGGGAATTCAGAACAACGACAACTTTTGCTGCATCTATTGTCTGAAGAAGAAGATAATAGGGAGCAACAAGATTTGGAAATGGGATTGGTCTATTTGAAAAACGTTCGAAAAGAGGCTGTAGGTTTAGAAATAGAGAATATGGACCAAATCATCCCAAGATTGGTAGATAAAAAATATGGACCAGTTTTAAGTAAAATTCGAAAAGGTGTATACGAATTCGTTGATCCTGTATTCAGAATATATGTGAACCTCAGGGAATTGTAAGAATCAAGGAGCAACTTAGCGATGAACAAGTCGTTGGAGCGAACATGCCAGGGCACATTCGGTAAAGTCGTTTTCCTACACGATATGAAGAGATCCTCAACTACACAAAGAGCCCTGTCATATGCGCTCAACTCAGGCGTTATGTTCTGAAGGAGAAAGAGTAAACGCCTGACATAGGCGCAATATCAGCAGGAATTAGCTCAATAAAGGTTGCAATAGAAATTGCAAAAGACCTTAAAAATGCAACATCATCTCTTAAAGACGCTGAGGTTAAGCTGAAAATAGCTGAGTTATTGGAAGCTATGTCTGAAGTAAAGTCGGCAAACACCAACTCCCTTAACATATTTAATGATAAATTTGTCACAGAGAGAGACTCTCTTAGAGAAAATAATCTACAAAGATATGGTTTAATGGTTTTTATCTAGAGCGTGTCGAAATTTGGCTTGAACTGTAATGCTTACCGTGATATAGGATGGAAAAATAATATAGGAGGACCTGTGAAATGAGTACTGCACTTTCACAATATGAGAGAACGGCATTGCAAGAGATCAATGATTGGAAAAGTCCTGAAGAGCAAACTTGGTTTGGTGCAATTGCCAATGCTGTGTCTTATCCTTTCGATTTGGCAGGAGATGCAGTCATGTCAATTCCAGGAGCACAGACTGCTGTAGAAAAAACTGTGGGAGGACTCATCTCTCTGCTTAATGATGCTGCACAGTGGAGTATTCCTGCAAACTCAGCTGTCGAATATTACAAAGGAAAAAAGCGCTCTGTAAACAATCGCAAAGATATTTTCAAACTTGATTTGGAAGAAATAGATGAAGCTATATCTTATACCGGAGCAAAGTACAGGGCTCTTGCTGCAGCGGAGGGGGCAGGAGCTGGGGCAGTAGGAGTTATTGGTATCCCCGTTGATATTGTAGCACTGGTTGCGATGAATCTGAGAGCGATAGGTGAATATGGAACCTACTGTGGATTTGATATGTCAAAAGAACATGAGCGCCTCTTTGCAATGAGAATACTTGGAGTAAGTTCGAGCCCAACTGATGCTGCAAAACAGGTTGCCTTAGCTCAACTTACAAAAATAGGGAAAGAAGTTGCAAAAAAACAAACTTGGAAGCAATTGGAAAGGCATGGCTTTGTTCGATTAATTCAAGAGATTGCAAAATCACTAGGAATTCGACTGACAAAAGCAAAGCTTGCTCAAATCTTACCAGGTGTTGGAGCCGTAATTGGAGGTGGATTCAACGCGTATTATACAGGAAAAACATGTACAACTGCATACTATATGTACAGGGAAAGATTTCTTTTGGAAAAGTAGAAAGAGAGTGTTCTTGATTACAAGTGAGAGATTTTGGATGTCACTACTCCTCTTTCACCATGAAAAGAATGAAAAGATAAATCGATTTGTAAGCAATACAATAAAGCAATTAAGCGGTGAACAAATCGTTGGAGCGAACATGTCAGGGCATAGTCGACAAACCCATTTTCCGTAACCGGGCGAGCTAGAACGTCTTGAAAAGGAAATGAAAAGAAAAGAAGCAAGCTCCTTCAAAATATCAAACCGAAGGAGAAAAAATATGGCTTACAATCGTTCCGAACACTGGCGACCAATCATCGAGCAATTCGAAGTCTCTGGCCTTACGCAAAGTGACTTCGCCGAGCAACACGA
>PCBK01000054.1 GCA_002731275.1 Deltaproteobacteria bacterium
CTCTCGTTGATGCGGGGTGGAGCAGTCTGGTAGCTCATCGGGCTCATAACCCGAAGGTCATAGGTTCAAATCCTGTCCCCGCTACCAATTAAAAAGCCGGAAACATATCATTGTGTTTCCGGCTTTTTTTTTCTCCCAACCGATTCGCTTTCTTCGTTCCCCCATCAAAAGAAACACCAAACCCTGCGCGTCGCTTCTCCAACAACGAATCGCGACAAAACATAGCAGCGTCTGGAAAGTACTCTTGACAATGGAAAAGGCAACCCATGAAAAAAACACTCCGGGTGTTGTTACTCGAAGATTCGCCCATTGACATCGAGTTGATCAAATACGAACTCAAAAAGGCTCCCCTCCAACTCACCTTCGCGACCGCAAAAAACCGCACGACCTTTTTACAACAACTCGATGAATTCCACCCCGATGTCATCCTGTCCGACTTTACCCTCCCCCAATACTCAGGTCTCGAAGCTCTTCGAGATGCCCAGCAAATACAGCCAGCTCCCGTCTTCATCCTCGTAACAGGCACACTTGACGAAGAAACCGCCGTCGAATGTATGAAGACAGGCGCACATGACTTCATCCTCAAAAGTGCCCTCAAGCGCCTCCCTTCCGCGATCGAAGAAGCGCTCAAAAAACACGAACAGACGATCGAACAACACCACCAACTCCAGACACTCTCGACCTCCGCGAGTATGTACAAAAGTGTCTTCGATAGGCTTCCCTTCCCTGCGCTCGTCTTCTCGAAAGAGGCACAACAACTCATCTCCCTCAACAACACAGGTCGTCAACTCTTCCCTGAAACCCAAGACCTCCCCACAACGATCACACAGCTCTCCTCACAAACACTCCAATCCCTTCTCAAACAGCTCGTGACCTCCCACACACAGACTTTCCGCCATGACGAGCAAACATACACGCTTCATGTCCAATCTCTATCCCTCCAAGATCTCTACAGCTGCATCATGTCACCTCTGTCCTCGTAAATGCCCCTCGTACAACGCCTGATAAAAAAAGGAGAGATGGGCCGCATGGCAGAACACCCCCTCCCTCTGCGCAGCCATGACTTCTTCGACAGTGCACGTCAACACCTCCAAGCATTCATCTGTGTCCGCATGCCTTGAAGACAACTCAACAGCCTCGACTGGACAAAGGAACCCGTACCCCTTTGCAGGAGAATGCGCCGGCTCAGGACGTACCATCGCGATCAACGTAGGCACCTCCAAAGGACGACAACCTGTCTCTTCAAACAACTCTCTCACAGCAGCCTCCGCCGGAACCTCTTGTGGATCAATATTGCCAGCAGGGAACTCCCACGTCACACGCGCAACACCGCATCTGTACTGCGCAACCATGACAAGCTCTCCACTCGGCAAAATCGGAATCACAGCAGCCCACTGGTGGGGATGGGAGACATAGTATGGTCCAATTTCCCGACCACCAGGCAACGCATACCTGCAAGCATCCATCCCCATCCATCGGTCTTCAAACATCACCTCTCGTCCGAGCAGTGTCCAACACAGATCATCCATATCTCTCTTCACCTTCATCACGATACACTCCAAAAGTCGCCCAAATGAGAGGGTCACGACAGGAAAAAACCAACTGGAAAACGGAAGAAAACTTTGATAGTATACGCCTTCGGCGCAAAATGGACCCTATCATCGATAGGCCAGAAGAAAAAGAGAGACCATGCAAGAGGAAAAAACGATACACACTGCTCTTATGAGGCTGGAAAAGTTGTTACGCCAAGGCGCACTCACACAACAAGCGTACATCGCCAAGAAAAATGAGCTGCTCGCTCAACTCGACGAGACACGTTCAGATGTGAGCTTTCCCACTGCCCACTCGGTGCACAGCACAAGAGAGCTCAACGCGGTTGAAGTGTTGCAACCGCTCTCATCGGACAAAATCAAAGAACTGATCGACGACGTTGACACAAAGGTACTTGGCCGACAAGCAAGCCTTCATACAAAGGGCTCGCTTCTACGAGTGCAACGCTCACCAGCCCACCAAGTAGACAAACCCTCTCCTTATATCCTCGTCCCCGGACAGGTCGTTCGAGATCGTTACCTCGTCAAAAAAATACTCGGAACAGGTGGCATGGGACAGGTGTGTTTGGTTGAAGATCAACTCCTCGGCGATCAATTCGCGCTCAAACAACTTCACCCCTGGATCCTCAGTCACTCAGAGACCGCATCCTCCATGATCCGAGAATTCCAGATGGCGCAGAGGCTTAAACATCCGGGCATCGTAAGCATGTATAACATAGACAAGCTACCGGAGACAGGTCAACTCTTCTATCTCATGGAGTACGTTGAAGGTGTGAACCTCCAAGGTATGGTCGATACACTTCACGAAGAAGGAAAGAGCTTCCGTATCGATGAAGCTTTCCCCATCCTCTCGTCGCTCAGTGAGATCCTCGTGTATGCCCACAGTGAAGGAGTCGTACACAGAGACCTCAAACCCGCGAACATCATGTTGACCTATGAAAACCAAGTAAAACTCGTCGACTTTGGACTCGCGAAGGCCTTCAACACGACAAACAATCCCGTCTTTCACACTGGGCACAACGGTACATTTTACTACATCGCGCCTGAGCAACTCGTGGGCGGCCAAATCGTGACACCTAGCGCCGACATTTTCTCACTTGGTGTGATCGCATATCAACTTCTGACAGGCGAACTCCCCGTCGCGATGGCGCTTCCCCCCAGCGAGCTCAACCCTCAACTTCCCAATGCCGTCGATCCTGTCATTCGACAGGCGATGCACCCTCGCCCAAGTCAGCGGACCAAGAGCGCAAAAGAGTTCATAGAACAACTTCGTTCGGCTCTCTTTTCCACACAGAGTACCTCCCAAACACCCACAAGCTCACCTCCGGCCACCTCCAAGCCCGTAAGCACGACACCGTCTCCCAAGTCATTCAAGCGGACAAGACTCCCCTCTTCCTCCATCGTCAAGCGACGGCACGAGAGCAGAAAAAAGAAGCAAGAGCTGAAACCCACCCCCTATCTCTACATGAAAGAACAGAGCAACAAACTCTACCAACAAAGCGGTTCGAGTTTACCGCTCCTGTCGACATGGCGTGCAGGACAAGGTGGCATTTTGTCGATGGCAGTCAGCCCTGATGGAAAGCTGATGGTGTCCGGTGGAGAAGACGAAAGTCTCCAGCTATGGGAGGTCGCTTCGGGGTACCAACTTCACACGCTCAGTCAACGGGCAGGTCGCCCTAACGTGATCAGGTGGAGCCCCAATGGTCGCTTCATCTGCGTCAGCTGTGGTGACAATACACTCAAGATATGGGAACTCTTCTCCGCCAACCCAGTCCGCGTCCTCGAACACGATCATCCCATCTTCGACTTTGTATGGTCCAAAGATGGTGAGACGATTATGAGCATCGACCAAAGCCATATGGTGAATATCTGGGAACTTGAAGCCAACCAATGGCAATACAAGTTGACCGATCACCCCTCAGGAAAAGCCATGGCTCCGATTCTCGCTATGGGCCTGGACACACATGAAGACATCCTATACAGTGCAAGCGCAAACGCGCTCGTCTACGTATGGGACACAGCACAAAAAAAGTTGTTCCACACCTTTGAAGAGAACTTCTCCGCCATCTCCCCCATCAACTTTGCCCCAAACCACGACTTTATCGCCTTCAGTACAATGGACAATGAGTTGATCTTGTGGGACTTCAAGTTGAAAAAAGGGTTCCACATGCCCAACGGGCACTATGGTCAGCTCAACGCACTACAATTTAGCCCGGACAGTCGCTACCTCGTCTCAAGTGGAGAAGACAAAACACTCAAACTATGGAAGATGCCCCAAGGCGAGCTGCTCTTTACATACAGACACGATCAACAAAACGTTAACTGCCTCACCTTCGACATGAGCGGTAAAGTGCTCTTTACAGGAGGTGCTGACTCCACCATCAAACTATGGGAAGTGCGTTTGTGAAGACACCTATGTATGGGCTCGTTCTCATGTTGTGTCTTGGCTCACTCTTCGTCAGTTGCAAGCACCAACAAATCGACGAAGAGGGTCCCAAACTATCAGCTGCAGAACAAGCACTCAAAGAAAAGGCGATGTATGCATTAGGCCGTGGGGATCACGCCGCTGAGGAGGTACAATGGAAGACCCTCCTCAGAGCCCACCCCAACAGCCCGCTCGTCGCGCACGCACACATACGCATCGGCTTACTACGCAGCAAAGCCAAGGATTGGGCCGGCGCACACGCATCTTTTGTGAAGGCCAAAGCGAGCCATCCAAGCCGTGAGCAACTGATCCATATGTCGTATGCCCACGCACAAGCGCTCGCCAAACTCAAGCGTCCAAAAGAAGCGCGAGAACAGCTCGCTCCCCACCTCACCAAACTGCCTTGGCGTTCGCGAAAGGACGCGGTGCAACTGCTCCTCAAGATCGCCAAAAAGAGCAAAGACAAGCTCGGGCAGACGATGTGGCTGGCCTCGTATATCCCCTTCGTCGACAAAGACCAACAATACACCTACCAAAAGAAGGTCATCGCGCTGCTCCCCTCTCTGAACATCTCCCAAACCCAAACGTTTTTGAAACGATTTCAAAACCTCCGCACTTTCCCGGCCAACATCGCGACATATCAACTCGCGAGGCTTTACTACGATCGGGATCAGTTCAAAAAATGTTACCACACACTCGCTCGCCTTGCCCCAAAGCTACGCCCAAATGACAAACTCAAACCCTTCGTGGAGAAGATGCTCGGCGAAGTACGGGGCGCCAAACGCCCGGCTGAGGTGATGACGCTTGGTGTGATCTACCCTATGACAGGACAATTCAAGGCGATCGGCAAGTCGATGAGGCAAGGGATCGAGCTCGCGCTCGTGAACTACCCACAAATACGCGTGATCTACCGGGACACAGGCTCCCAACCACACAGGGCAGCGCAAGCTGTCGACGTCCTGGTCAAAGAGTACAAGGCGATCGCGCTTATCGGTCCTCCTATGCCCAAAACGGCAACAGCAGCGGCCAAACGAGCACAAAAAATCGGTGTCCCCCTCATCTCCATCACGACCAAAGAAAAGTTCACACAGCTCGGCTCTTTTATTTTCCGCAACAATCTCACCTTGTCGATGATGGGTCGTGGCGTCGCAAGATACGCCTTTCAGGCGCTCAAACTCCAAAGAATCGGGATCTTGTACCCACACTCCAAATATGGACTGACCCACGCAAATGCGTTCATCAACGAAGCCAAAAAGATCGGCGCAGTCGTGGGCTCTGTTATGCACTACGATCCAGCGAGCGCAGACTTCCAGTTCCCTGTCAGGGTGCTCGTCGGAGGGCAATACGCAAACGCCCATCTACTTTATGCCCACCAAGGGAAAAAGATGGGGCGTCACCAACGTATCAAGCTCAAAAAGAAAGCCCTCAAGATGCTTAAACCGCTCGTACCTTTCGAAGGTTTATTTGTCCCTGACCAAGCACCTGTCATATCCCAGATCGCCTCTCATCTCGCGTACTACAACGTCGGACTCAAGAAAATCAACTTCGACCTGAACACCATGATGTACTCCTCCCAAGAGCGCTTTCGGAAAATCCAACTGCTCGGAAACAACGGGTGGTACCACCAAGACCTGTTTCGGGCAGGAGAGCGTTATGTACGAGGCGGAATTTTCTGTGTTCGATTCTTTCGCGAGAGCTTCCGGGCCTCCGTCAGAGGATTTGTGGATGCATTTACAAGAACCTACAAAAACCCACCACTGCACATCAGCGCTTACGCCTACGACACGATGCGGATGCTCGCGAGTATCGCGATAACAAGACGGAGCAGGACACGCCCACAGTTTCGAAAAGCCCTCCTGCGTATTCGTCACTTTGGAGGCCCAACCGGTCCCATCACGATGCAAAAAAACCGGGAAGCCATCGCCCCCCTTCGGTTTGTCATCGCTTACAAAAAGAAGTTCCGCCTACACGGTGTCCTTCGCTAACGTGTTCTCTCTTGACTTCTCTTGTACACTTCGATAAGCTCTTTCATCTCAATATTGGTTGACCCCCAACAATACTGGCCAAGTCGATGAACACACACCAAACCTCCAAAGTGGACGCGTCACAACTCATCCACCACACTCTGTGTGATGAGTATCTCGTGGAAGAGCGCGTGACAAATGGCGGTATGGCGTGGGTATACAGGGCCAAACACACACAACAAGGGACCCATTGGGCCGTCAAAGTGTTGTTTGACCACTACGTCGATGAAGCGACCACACGCCGTCGCTTTTTCCAGGAAGCGACCATCCAGCAAGAGCTCCAACATCCCAACATCGTCCATGTGATCAAGCACATCCAAGAGGATCGACTCGCAGGTTTTATCATGGAGTGGTGCAATGCTGGCGATTTAGAGGTCTGGCTCAAACAACACAATCGTCCACTCTCCCAACAAGAACTCGATCTCTTCCTTCCACCGCTGATGGACGCACTCATCTACGCCCACAGCAAAGGGATCATACACCGAGATCTAAAGCCCTCCAACATCCTCCTCCACGACGAGCATGGAAAACTCACCCCGAAACTCTCGGACTTTGGGATCGCAAAAGTGCTCGATCAAACGAGTCATACGCGAGAAGGCAGCTCGATGGGGACGTACACATATATGGCCCCCGAACAAGCCGAAGACAGTAAAACGGTCGATGCCCGCGCCGATGTCTACTCTCTGGGGATTTTATTGTATAGGATGACAACGGGACGACTCCCATACCCAGAGCAAGGCAACCTCAACGATATCATTCGTAAAATTCAACTAGGCACCCCACCTGCACCGAGCGAAGCACCAGCCGGCCTCCGTTCACTCATCGTCCAAAGCCTGGAGATTGATCCAGACAAACGCATTCAAAGCGTCGAAGAGATGAAACAGCGTTACTTCTCCGCGCAGGGCTTCTATGGACAAGAGTACCCAACCACTGTCAATCCCACGGACATCGACCAGGAAGCGCTCGCCGCGCTGCTCGGCGAAACTCTTGCCCTAGGTGAACAAACCGAGATCACCCCTCCAACCCACATCGACGAACTCTTGCGCTCGGTCAAACCAAACAACACACTCCCAAGCCCAACGCACTACCCCTTACAAACAACAGGTCTCACAAGCAAACACCCTCCCAAGCTGCTCTTTTGGTTTGTCATGGTGAGCGTTATCATCATGACTTTCGTGGGGTTGTGGGTCGGGTATCAAAAGTACATCGCCCCCCCTGCTTATGATGGTTACATGAAACCGATGCCAAGAGAGCAAGCAGACATCCCACAGCCTCCCCGCATGACACCGAAAAAAAGCCCATAAACCTCACCACGACCACACTCCCTGACGACCCGTGAAACAGCCAATATTACCGAACTCAACGAAGAAATTGAAACATGTTCACCCATCCCCATTGAGATCATGTCCTAGAAAACGTATTGACCTCCACCTTGACTCGGCGTAATCTTGGGATGAGATTGGTATTCCTCTAATCCATGTGAGAGATCATGAACATATATTCCATTCTTGCAAATTGTCGGAAAGCAAGCCGTTCTTTCCGAATGACATCGATTCAACCAACAAAATCAACCCTACTCGTCCTGGTACTAGGGTGTATCATGTGTTTCGGCCTCCTCGACGCAAAGCTCGCTTCCGCGAGTTGTCGGTGCCCAAGCCAACCCATCGAAGTATGGCCAAACAAGGCAATCACCGCGCCAACCAACACACGAGTCCTGGTCAAGCTTCCTCCATATATGGAACAAATCCAATTTACAAAGTACGCTGACTTTCGCACACATCCGCGCTTGTGGGCTTCTTCCATCCAGCAAAAAGATCTCTTTGTGTTCCTCGTTCACAAAGGGAAAATCCATTCAAAAACAGCCCAATTCAACTATACTTCGGGCAATTGGCGAATGATCTTGTTGCAATTGCGCGTCGCCCTGTTCCCCAACCAGGATTACCAGGTCATGTTGCGCTCAAGAGATGGCAAGTGGAGCTCGATCATCGCGACCTTCAAAACAGGTGAGCGTTTTGACCGCGTCGCGCCTCGCAAGACTCCCCTGCTCAACGCACAGTATATTTGGGAGTACCCTGCAAATGACACTTGTATGTCCGGTGCCCCTTACGCGAAACTGACTCTCTCGCCACCTGAGATCAAAGACTCCAACCTCCCACGCATCTTCGGAATCTGGCTCCCTGACAGTAGCGGAAAGATCACCTACCAAGGGCTGCCTTCGTTGATCATGACGACCAAGAACAACAAACTGGTGCTCGGTCGGGACAACCAATGTGACACCAAAAACTTCTCCTTCGAAGGGCTGACAGGCTCTGTCAGGCTGGGGATTCGTGCGATGGACTTGTCAGGAAACCAAGGGCCCAAAAAACTCGTTAACCTGACCATCGGGAGCATCAGCGCACCGTGGAGTTGGTCCCCTGGATCACGCTCCCTGTTTTGGCTCGTCTTGGCTTTCTTGATCTTCACCATCGGTTTCCTGAGAGGTTGGATGTTCCAACGTAAATCGAGCGAATTGATCGACGACTTCCTTTATAGTCACAACGCGATCAAAGGCGATATGGAGTGGCTCACGCTGCGAAAACTCGTAGAACAAGAGACACCACTGCGTCGCAAAAATATGCTCTTCTCCATCCTTCAGATCTTGCTCGTATTGTTTGGCCTCACCGTGTTTGTTCTCAACTTCATGAACCTCTCGGCGGGCGTCACGACAAAAACACAACTCTTCTTGCTCGTCGGGCCACTATCCGTCTTCTTGCTACTTGGATGGGGAGTGAATCTGCTCTTCTCCATGCGGGCGAAAAGTCGCAGACGTAAAGTCGCGAAGCTACCTGTCGCCGGAAACTTCCAGCAAGCCCACACTCAACTGCTCGCGAGCTGGAAATAAGGAGAATCACAATGAGCAATGGCAAAGTTACAAGCTCCTTTGACGCGATGTTTGGTGGTGATAGCCCTCAACAACCTGTCACCCCTAAACGAGAATCTCGTTCAAAACTGTATGACCTGCGTCGCCCCGGTGGCGAACAACCCGCACAAGAATACACACTCATCGTCGTCGATCCAGGCGGACAAGAGAGAGAATTCCCTGTAAGAGGCGAGATCTTCATCGGTAACTCACCACAAAATCACGTGGTGATCGACGACCCCTCCATCGCCCCCAACCACATGTCCATCGGCACTGACGGACAGACCTTTTGGGTACAAAACACCAGCGATGGTGGTGGGATCTCCATCAACGGAGACTACGCACACGATGGCTGGCTCACAGGTGGAGAAGAGATCATCATCGGCCAAAGTGTCATGTACTTCGTTGAGCCCGAACTCGACGCTCCCTTCGGAGACTTCTCGGATCTGGATGCCAAACTGCAAGGTGCAGAAGGTGGCATAGAGGGAGCAGGCGGCGCCCCCATCAAACAAAAGAAACCGAGTAACACCCTGTGGTTCTTGATGGTCGGTACGCTCTACGCTTCATGTGGTGGGGTTCTCGCACTTGGTGGGATTCTCTTCTTTGGACAGCTCGCTCCTTTCGCATCGATCACGCCAAACCGCCACGTCCATCTCAAAGCTGCGCTCGATCAGATGCTCAAAGGTAAACAACTGATCGCACAAAAAGAATGGCAAGAGGCCAACCTCGTGCTCAAAGAAGCCAAACAAAAAGTCCCCAAAGATGGACCTTTTGCAAAGATCTTTGATGGCTACATAGCGCGCGTGAGCAAAGAGGTCCACTCTCTCGGCATCCTCTCCAAAGCCAAAACATTCTTCCGCACTGAGCGCGCCAAACAAGCATATGCACTCCTCGGCAAAATCCCCAAAGATCGCACCGCATACAAACCAGCCATCGCGCTCCGAACCCGTATCTTCAACAGTGAAGTCAAACCACTCATCGAAGAAACCAAGCGACTCCTCGCGAGCACCAAACTCAAAGAAGCAAGGAATCGTCTTGGGCGTATCTTTGACTATACAGCGGACCTCCCCATCGCGCTCAAACTCCAAGAAGAGCTCGAAACCAAAGAGATCCAAAATGCCCCTCCAGGCAGCAAGATCAGAGAACGATACCTCGCCAAATTCAAAAAAGGTCTGGATCTCTTCAACGGTGGACAATATGACGCGGCGATCAAGTTCTTTACAGAGCTAGAAGCCCGTGAAAAAGGACTCTCCAAACACAAGGCGCGCAAATACAAAGAACAAGTCACGAAGTTCAAAGAGTATTTGGGGACAGGTATCCGCTTGTTACGAAGCAGCCCAAGCACCGCGATCAAAAACCTGATCAAAGCTGAAAAGATCGACAAACAACTTGGTGGCGGAAACAAAGCCAAGTACGGTCGCAAACTGGCCATCGCTTACGCAAACAAAGGAAAGAGCGCATCACGTTCTGGGAATTATGGTGCCGCATTCCGCTTCTTCAGAAAGTCCAACTCCTTGAGCGCAAACAGTAAAGCCCGCTCCGGATTGAGAAGGCTCATGGGACGCGCCAATCGCATGTACAAACAAGCCAGAGTCCTCAAAGACCTCGACAAAGCGGCGACCCGAAAACTTGTACGCAAAATCCTGAAAATGGTCCCTGCTTCTAGCTCCATCCACAAACGAGCTCGAAGACTCCTGCGCTAACCAACACACAACCTCTCCCCATAACCACCCAACTCCTCCACAACATGATGAGCACTGACATGAACGAAGATAGCCAAGCCACTGAGCTCATGAAGTCCTCTCTTCGCCAACTCAAATACCACATCGAACTTGCACTTGAGAGGCGCAGAATCTGGGCCGACCTCCATCTCGTACTGCTCGAACACCTCGAAGCCATATTCGCAGACCTCGAACAGCAGACAGGCTTCTCCCTTCGGGTCTACACACAGGAGATCTGGGAAGGTCAACCAGAGATCAACATATCATTTGGCAAAAATCCTGTCGGACTCGCCAAACCACTCACCGAACAACAAATGAAAACCAATTTGCTGATCGAAGAAGGTGCACGTCTGCGCATCGGTCCTACGCTCAATGGTGAACTGAATATAGAATTTATCGGACCTCGCATCGAGATGGCTGGACAAATCAACCCCATCCGCGAACCCATCGCCCGAACAGAACCTGAAAGTCTTCACGATCTACACCGCGTCAACACCTATATCGAGACCTTCCTGGAGCTTAGTCTCCAGTATCATTGGAGCACCAGTCCCTCTCCAATCCCCAGTGCATCCGGAATTTACAAGGCCTACAAATAAATCCCCTCTCCAAAAACCCCCGTCTTCACACCACACACCATATTCTTACAAAATTCATTGAAGAATTCTAAAGGCTCCCACAACAAACAATCGAAACGTGTCACACGACATTGAGCGAACTCCCTACAAAGAGGACGAAATCAACCGAGTCACTCTTTGTAGACAACCAAACATGGATCGATTTCCAGACGAAACGGAGCAATTGAATGAAGGTACGTCACATCACACTCCTCCTATCACTCGTCATGCTTATGGCATACCCGCAATTTATGATGGGGTGCGCTGCACCCAGATGTGGAGATGGAAAAACACAAAAAGAAGAGACAGACGCAGATGGCAACGCACTCAATGAAGAATGCGATGATGGAAACACCGATAACAATGACTCTTGTACAAACCAATGTACATTGGCCAAGTGCGGTGATGGCATCGTCCAGACAGGCATCGAAGAGTGCGATGATGGAAACACCGATAACAACGACTCTTGCACAAACGCCTGCAAAATCAATGTCTGTGGTGATGGACATCCACAAAAAGACAAAGAAGAGTGTGATGATGGCAATAAAAATAACAATGACGACTGCCTCAACACTTGCCTAACCCCCACCTGCGGTGACGGCTTTGTCCAAAAAGGCAAAGAAGAGTGTGATGATCAAAACTTCGACAATACAGATAGTTGCACCAATGCTTGCAAACTGAATGTTTGTGGAGATGGGTTCCTACACAAAGGTGTAGAGCTTTGTGATGACGGCAATCAAGACGATAAAGATACCTGTACCAACACATGCACAGTCTCCACATGCGGAGATGGCATCGTTCAGGCCGGCGAAGAATGCGACGACGGCAACAAAAATAATACAGACGCCTGCCTCAACACATGCGTCAAAGCCACGTGTGGTGATGGCTTCGTACAAGCTGGCACAGAAGAATGCGACGACGGCAACAAGAACGACGGCGACGCTTGCCTCAACACATGTAAAAAAGCTACCTGTGGTGATGGTATTACATACATTGGCGTCGAGCAATGTGACGACGGTAACAAAGAAAACACTGATGCCTGCCTCGATACATGTAAACTCGCAACTTGTGGTGATGGTGTCATCCAAGCCGGCAAAGAAGAGTGTGATGATGGCAACAAAAACAACACAGACGCTTGCCTTAGTACTTGTGTCAAGGCGACTTGTGGCGATGGTTTTGTCCAAGCAGGCACAGAAGAGTGCGATGATAGCAACAAAAATAATACAGATGCCTGCCTAAACACATGTAAACTCGCGACATGCGGTGATGGCTTTGTCCGTCAAGGGGTCGAAGCCTGCGATGATGGCAACAAAGACGATAAAGACACATGTACTTCCAAATGTGCCTCCAAAACATGTGGTGATGGCATTGTCCAGGCTGGCGAAGAATGTGATGATGGTAACACAAGCAACGCAGATACCTGCCTAAACACCTGTATCAAACCCACTTGTGGTGACGGCTTCGTCCAAGCTGGCGAAGAATGTGACGACGGCAACAAAAACGACAACGACGCTTGTCTCAACAGCTGCAAAAAAGCCACCTGTGGCGATGGAAAACTCTACAAAGGCGTCGAGGAATGTGATGACGGCAACACCAAAGACGATGATCTTTGCACCAAAACCTGCAAAGTCGCAGTCTGTGGCGATGGTATCGTTCAACCCGGCGAAGAATGTGATGATGGCAACAAAAACGACAACGACGCCTGCCTCAACAGCTGCAAAAAAGCCACCTGTGGCGATGGTGTCGTCCAAACAGGTGTCGAAGAGTGTGACGACAAAAACAACAACAACGGTGACTGGTGTGACGCTTCCTGTAAAAGAGAGTGTATCCTCGGTGACGCCCAAAAGATCGAAGGAAATAGCTGCTATATGAGCTTCAAAACAGCTCTCTCTTGGGGCGATGCTGCAGCAGCCTGCTCCCTCGTTGGTGCCCACCTCGTCACCATCTCCGATGAAAAAGTCAACACAACAGTCGCAGGCATCGCAGGTACAGCGTCCTGGATAGGCCTCACCGATCAATTCAGTGAAGGTACGTTTGTTTGGGATGAAGGCAAAAACCAATACACCGCCCTCACCTACACCAAATGGCTCACAAACCAACCAGACAACGGTCCTGGCGGAAATGCAGACTGCGTACAAACAACCTCAGCAGGCACTTGGTCCGATATGAATTGCGCATTACTCCTTCCTTACATCTGTGAGTACAACTGGCCAGCCCAGTAACCACCCCATGAGTGGATATAAACGCGCCAAATGAGTCTGTGTGTGCAGACTCATTTGGCAGCTTGTAGTGCTCATTAGAGGAGGACAAACATGAAACGAATACTCTTTGTATTCGTCGGGATCATCTTTATGGTCATGCACGGCTGCTCTTGCGGCGAGCCTGTCTGTGGAGATGGAATCCTACACGAAACAGAAGAATGTGATGACGGAAACTTCGATAACAACGACACGTGTACGACACAATGCAAGGTCGCGACGTGTGGCGATGGTTTCCTTCAGAAAAAAGTAGAGGCCTGCGACGACGGCAACAAGGAGGACAACGACACTTGTACCTCCAAGTGCGCCCTCCCCACGTGTGGTGATGGGATCGTCCAGCCCGGTGAAGAATGTGATGACGGAAACACCAACAACAACGACGAATGCCTCAACACTTGCTTAACACCCACTTGTGGCGATGGCTTTGTCCAAAAGGGCAAAGAAGAGTGTGATGACGGGAATCGCGATAACAACGATGCTTGCACAAACACATGTAAAGTCGCCGTCTGTGGTGATGGAGCGATCCAAAGAGGAGTAGAAGCCTGCGACGACGGCAACAAAGACGACAACGATACTTGCACCTCCAAGTGTGCCCTCCCCACGTGTGGTGATGGCGTCGTTCAGGCCGGCGAAGAGTGTGACGACGGCAACACCAACAACACTGATGGTTGCACTGATACTTGTATCAAGGGAACATGTGGTGATGGAATCGTTCAAACTGGCGAAGAATGCGATGACGGCAACAAAAACAACGCCGATGCCTGTCTCGATACATGCAAAAAGGCGAGCTGCGGCGATGGTCTCGTCCAAAAAGGCGTAGAGCTTTGTGATGACGGTAACCAAGACGATCAGGACGGTTGCACCAAAACGTGTACACTCTCCACGTGTGGTGATGGCGTCGTTCAGCCCGGTGAAGAATGTGATGACGGCAACAAAAACAACACAGATGCCTGCCTCAACACATGCGTCAAAGCCACGTGCGGTGACGGCTTCGTCCAAGCCGGTACGGAAGAGTGTGATGATGGCAACAGAGACAACACCGACACCTGCCAAAACACATGTAAACTCGCAACTTGTGGCGATGGTATCGTCCGTCGTGGCGTCGAAGAGTGTGACGACGGCAACACAAAAGACGACGATCAGTGCACAAGCCAATGTAAAAAGCCCGTTTGTGGCGACGGAATCGTCCAGGCAAACGAAGAATGTGATGATGGCAACAAAAATGACAGCGACGCCTGTCTCAGCACTTGTGTCAAAGCACGCTGTGGCGATGGTGTCCTTCAAAAAGGTGTAGAGCTTTGCGACGACGGCAATCAAAACAACGATGACCAGTGTAAAAACACCTGTACACTGCCATCCTGTGGAGATGGGGTCCTACAACCTGGCGAAGATTGTGACGATGGCAACGCAGACAACACAGACGCCTGCCTCAACACATGTGTCAAAGCCAACTGCGGTGACGGATTTGTCCGCGCAGGTGTCGAAGAATGTGACGACGGTAACAAAAGAAACACAGATGCCTGCCTCAACACATGCGTCAAAGCCACCTGTGGTGACGGTGTTGTCGCAGCAAGCCTCGAAGAATGTGACGACGGCAACAAGAGCAATACAGATGCCTGCCTCAACACGTGCAAAAGGGCTTCTTGTGGCGATGGCTTTGTCTTTTCGCCCACAGAGCAATGTGATGATGTCAACAAAGACAACACAGACGGCTGCCTTGTCAATTGCCAAAAGTTCGATCCATGTGAGTCATTTACGATCACAGAGGTCCAACCTTCTGTCGTCTGCGTCACCTCCGTCCCTGGCCAGTTGACGATCGTCGGCAAAGGATTCCTTATCGTCGATGGCAAGCGTCCAACAGTCACCTTTCAGGGACAACCTGCTACGATCAGCAGCATCTCAAAATGTGTTGCCTTGCAAGGTAAATTCACCCCCATCCAGAGCTGCAGTGAGATTGTGATCAATGTCCCTCCAGGGACGGGCATTGGCAATTACCAGATCGCGATTGTCAACGCAGTCACAAAACAGTGCAAAGCTACAGCGAACTTTAGTGTGGGCCCCACACCGCTCATCTCAAGTGTCAACCCGGTCGAGCTTTGCGAAGGTCGAGCAGGTAACTTTGTGATCTTGGGCTCGGGCTTCACCCCGTCCACCAAAGTCACCTTCGGCACACTCACACCAGCCAGCCTCACATATGTGAGCCCCACTCAATTACAAGTCTCATTCACAGGGTTCCAGCCCGGAGTTTACGATGTAACGGTCTCAAATGGGGTTGGCTGTACAAGCACAAGAAGACGCGCGATCACTGTATACAGCGATCCCATCGTCTTCTTTGTTGATCCTGAGATCGTCTATAATGGGATCCAACTCCAAGCGACGATCTATCTCTCAGGTGTCAACGGAGGTGGGATCTCCTTTGTAGGTATTCGACAAGGGACAGGTGCGTATCAATCACTCCAATACACCTATTCAACGACGAGACCAGGGATCATCAAGGCGATCATTCCACCCAATCTCAGCCCAGGTGACTACGAGCTCATCGTGAGAGACAGCAAAACTTGTGACAGCACTCTCCCACGTGGACTCAACATCACAAACCAAACGACAATGGCACTAAACTCCATTGATCCTCCGTTTGGATGGGCGCAAGAACTTACGGCGGTCACGCTTCGCACAACAACTCCGTTACCTTCAGGTCAAAAAGCCTTCCAAAATGGAGTACGTGTATACGTCAACAGTAGCAACAGTACGACAGGATCGGCGTCGCTGATGTCTGCCGTTGCCTACGTAAACCCAGGCGAAACAACAGCCATTGTTCCAAAGCTTCCAGCAGGTGATTACGATATCATCGCGGTCAACCCGGATGGTTCTGTTGGTGTGTTGCGAAAGGCTTTCAAGATCACAACCAATCAACCGCCGAGCATCGCGAATCTGACGCCCGGCTCCATCCCCAACTCAAACCCCCAAGATGTCACTGTCACAGGCGCAGGTTTTGCGACAACTGGTACACTCACCCTCCGATTGCGATGTCGAAATGGAGGAACTGTCACCAACTATACACCGACGTTGAAGAGCAGGACATCGACGAAGCTCGTCATCACAGTCGCTCCGGGTATAGTCGCAGGTTCTGTATGTGTCTTGCGTGTGAGCAACCCGGATGGCACCTATGCTGATTTTTCAGCACTTGGTACCACCGGACCTTCGCTGAATATTTCGTCCTTTGTCGCGGATAAAGATATGCTCACAGCCCGGCGTGCATTGTCTTCGACCTCGGGACGACCCACTTCCAGAGCGCGCTTCCTTTACGCAATTGGCGGCGACTCAGGGAACGTCAGCGGCGCACTCGACACCGTCGAGACCGTCTCTGTCAATGAGTTTGGAGATCTGGATACATGGCGCATGTTACCGACCAAACTGCCGACGAAATTAACATTGTCACAAGCAAAAAGAGTTGGGCAGTTTATTTACGTCGTGGGAGGAAATAATGGCTCAGGCCCGAGCAACAAAACGTACAGGGCGAAGATCCTCGAACCGAAAACAGCCCCACAGATCACAGACGTCAACCTCGACATCAAGACGACTGGTATCGGGAATGGACTTTACTACTATCGTATTGCCGCTGTCATGGCACCAACAGATGATAGTAACCCAGGTGGTGAGACGCTCCCAGGAGATCCACAGCCCGTCAAACTTCCCTCCAACTTTACCAGGAAGGTACACATCCAACTGACTTGGCAAGCTGTTCCAGGTGCCGCACAGTACCGTATCTACAGAAGTCCAACACCCAATCTGGCCTCAGGAAACGAGAAGCTGCTNGCCGTTGTCAACGCTCCCAATGTCCAATATACCGACACTGGGGCCACATCAACAGGCACAGCTTCACCGAGACTGTTAGGCGATTTGGGTGAATGGAAAACGTTGCCAAACTTGCTCTTCCCACGCGAAGGCTTGGGGCTTGGTGTGGGTAAAGATCCAACCACAGCGAACGTCTGGTACCTATACGCGCTTCTCGGTCGCTCGACGGCCGGTGCACTCTCAAGAAGCTACGAATACCTGAGAATCCAGGAAAATGCCAACGGCACCCAAACTGTGGGAGCATGGATCACTGGAGGTGTGAACCTCGTCAGCCAAGGTCGCTGGCAGCTCGCAGGATTCTCAGTGACCGAGCAAACCAGTACACGCGTCGCAAGCGGGGCAACCTGGATCTACGCAGGTCCAGGATTGGGCTCACAAGCCTCTGTTGATGGTGCTCGTGTGCAATCCGGTGGCTTACTCACAGCGTGGAAGTCCGTCTCCAAAGCCAATCCAGGCTTCGCAGGATACGGATATGCCGCCGCAGCTGATCAATTATTCATCTTTGGTGGACAAGCAGGAAATCCCAACACAGCAAGTCGCTCAACAGAGTTATGTGGTCCGGGCTCTCCCTGTGGTGGTGGCGGTGGTTCGCTCCCAGACCTCAGAGGCTGGAACTCTGGGATCTCATTGCTCACGGCGCGATACTTGATGAGCACAACCATCGAAAGTGCACATATCTACATCCTTGGCGGGAACACCCTGACAGGCCCCACCAAATCTGTCGAAAGCACCGTCTGGTAACCTCCTCCAATCAACAAAACTCCCCCTCGCCAAAGCGCTCACAGAACACTCCCCCTCATTTGCTGACTCTACGTTCGACCCTACCGTCCAATGACACTCTCCAAGAGTCCCTCCACGCCTAGAACACACCTCCCCTACTTTTTCACACGTTTTGAATATTCCCAATATAAATCAATGCACTCCAGATCATTCTCCAGAGAACAGCAAAACCACGCCAGAGAACAGCAAAACCACGCCAGAGCTCAGCAAAACCATGATAGAGCTCAGCGAAACCATGACAGAGCTCAGCAAAACCATGATAGAGCTCAGCGAAACCATGACAGAGCTCAGCAAAACCATGATAGAGCTCAGCGAAACCATGACAGAGCCCAGCAAAGCCATGACAGAGACCAGCAAAACCACGCCAGAGTTCAGCAGAATGGTGTGAGCGCGCAGCAGTGTACTTTACAAGGTAGAAGACGCACACCTGGCTTCTGTGACACCGAGAGATGCAACAGAAGAAGGATCGACGCGACTGTCAAAGGGAAGAGAAGGCTTGATTGGATTTGTGGACAGGAGAGGTCAAAAAGGGAAGGAGGAAGAAAGTCTTAGGATTGTCGGTAAGAACGACGGATCGTCAACACACCAAAGAAGATCAAGAAGAAGACCCACTCAGCGGGCATATTTGAAGCATCAGATGAACACACACAGCCGCCTCGAACATTCCCACCATCAGGCGTCCCACCTGCATCAGCCGAGTCACCAATGATCTTTTCGTCTGTGTTTGGATTGATGACCTGTCCTTTCCCTTGACACTGCCCTTCTGAGCAGACTTGGTTATCGGGACAAGTGACGCCAAGACAGGGATCATCGACACATTGTGCCTTTTTGGGATCACAAACACGTCCAACACCACACACAATGCTCACACAAGGATCGATTTGACAGGTTCCTTCGTTACAGAAGAATCCACCTTCGCAATTTGCTTTTGCACATGGATCTTCTGTACAGGCACCATCCTTACAAACGTTTCCATCGAGACACTCGACACCAGCGCAGGATTTTACGCAATCGCCTTTGCGACAGAATTCACCATCACCACAAGTGACACCCTTACATGGATCATCACTGCACACACCCTGGCTACAGACTTTTCCTTCGGAGCATCCGGTGGTGTAACAGTTGTCTTTGACACAAGTCCCTTCAATGCAAGCAAATTCGGATGGGCATGTCACCTTTTGGCAAGCATCGAGACACTGGCCAGCCTGGCAAATTCCACCTTTGGGACAGGTGATGGACAAACATGGATCATCTGCACATTTCCCTGTAGTGGCATCACACAAACGTCCGACTTCACAAGTGACAGATGCACATTTGTCTTCGGCACAAGCTCCGTCAGGCTGACAAACTTTGCCATCGTCACATGTCACACCACTGCAAGGATCAGCTTCACAAACACCGTCGACACAGCGTTGTCCAGCGACACACTTCACGCCAACACAGGAAGCCACACACGAGCCACCACGACAGAATGCACCTTCTTTACACACCACACCTTTACAGGGATCGTCTGTACAAGCGGACTTCACACATATTTTACCGTCATCACATCCGAGGTGGTAACAATCATCTTTGATACACTTACCCCCTTTACACACTTCACCAGCCGCACAGTTGGTGTCTTTGCAAAGATCAACACATTCGCCCTGGGAACAGCTCAAACTCTTCTGACAGGTCATCACTGTACAAGGATCGTCTTTACACTCACCGTCGATACAAACACGACCGGATGGGCAAGTCACGCCTTTACATGGGTCAGAGATACACTTCCCTTCGTAACAAACTTCGCCAGCTTTACAGGTCACACCAGCGCATGCATCGGGTTTACACAGGCCCTCCACGCAAGAAGTCTTCCCTGTACAGGTCACCTTGTCACAAGACTTGATGCACTTTCCATCACGACAAAACTCCCCATCATCACACTGCAAACGAGCACATGGGTTATCGACACATGCCCCCTGTCGACAGACTTTGCCGCTTGGACAACCGAGAGTATAACAATCAGCAGGCGCACACTGCCCTTGCCAACAAACAAACCCAGAAGGACATTGCAAGCTGTCACAAATATCCTTACACACACCAGCCTGACAGAATTGGCCGCTCGTACAAGTCACATCTTTACAAGCTGTTTTTCCATAACAACGGCCATCACGACAGACTTCGCCTTTGGTACACTCACCATTGCGACAGAGATCGGGACAGATACCATCCTCACAAGTGACGCCGTTCGGACACTTCGCGCCGTTATCGACATTTCCGTCACAGTCGTTGTCCAAACCATCACAAATCTCAGTAGAAGGTTGGAGTCCCTGGCAACCTGTCCACTTCCCACGAAGACATCGATCGAGTCCAGGTCCACATTTCCCTTTACAAGAGCGGATCAGGTTCTCATCTGTCAAGCCATCGCAGTCGTTGTCTTTCCCATCACAGACCTCGACCTCAGGCACACCGCCACCGGCACACGCTCCCCACTTACCGTCCGCACATGTCTGCTCACCTTTTCCACAAGCCGTCGCACACGCACGTTTTTCGCCATTTTTACAGGGAGCACTACAGTCTTCGTCAACCTTTCCATCGCAGTTATCGTCTTTTTGGTTGTCACAGATCTCTTTGCTACCAGGCTTGACCTCACCCTTACAGGTCGTCTCCCACTTACCACTCACACAAGCTTGCGTACCGGGCGTACAAATCCCCACACCTTTCGTCTTCGCATCGCCTGTATAACAAGAACGAATCGCACCATTTTTACAGTCGCAACCGTTCTCATCAACTTGTCCGTTACAGTCGTTATCACGACCATCACACACTTCTGTAGAAGGTTGGGGGGCTGTACAGCTCGCCCATTTTCCGGCGGTACAGATCTCTTCACCTGCACCACATGCCGTTTTACACGCACGCTTTAGACCCTCATCGATTGCGCCATCACAATCGTTGTCAGCACCATCACAAGCTTCTGCGACAGGAACAACCGCGCCAGCACAAGCGCCCCACTTTCCAGCAGCACATGTTTGCTTACCAGCTTTACACGCGCCAACTCCAAGTGTTCCTTTTGGTCCACTGTAACAATCTTGGGTATCACCATCTTTGCAGCTTCCTGTACAACCCTCATCTGTCTGGCCGTCACAATCGTCATCAGCTTGGTTGCCGCATACTTCTGTTGAGGGTTGTCGCGCAGAACACGCTCCCCATTTCCCGGCCGTACAGACTTCGGAGCCAGAGCCACAAGCTGTCTTACAAGCCCGAATCATCGACTCGTCAGTGCGTCCATCACAGTCATTGTCCTTTCCATCACAAAGCTCAGCGGTCGGCACAACCTGACCGGTACACACATCCCATTGGCCATTTTTACAGGCTTGTGTACCATTTTTACAGAGCCCTCTTCCTGCTGTCCCAGCTGGTCCGGCATAACATGGCTTGGTCTGACCAGCCTGACAAGAAGGCTGGGTACATCCATCATCGATCTTTCCGTTGCAATCATCATCGAGACCGTTTCCACAGGTCTCTTTGCTCGCCGGTGTACCAGCGACAACAGAACACACAGTCCCACTTTTTGCAGCATTACAGACCTTTGTACCGGCTCGTTGGCAGATACCTACGCCAACCTGACAAGCCTGTCCCAAGTCTGTGTAAGTCTCGTCGATTTTTCCATCGCAGTTGTTATCAGCGTTGTCACATTGCTCGGTGGCAGGAAGAACTTCACCAGTACATGCCCCCCACTGTCCGGCAGAACATGTCTGTGTGCCGGGTTTACAAAGACCGACAGACCGCGTCCCTGTAGGACCGGAGTAACACGAACGGGTCAAGTTATCATCGATTTGACCATCACAGTCATCATCTTTGTTATTGCAAACTTCGGGGGTTGAGGGGTTGGTCACGTTGCAAGCGCCCCACTTTGCACCAGAACAGGTCTGCGTCCCTGTACCACATGATGTGGTACACGCTTGAGGTGTTACGTTATCATCAACCTGTCCATTACAGTCGTTGTCGAGACCATCGCAGACTTCTTTTGTAGCAAGATCGACAACTGTCGTGAGGGCTTGCTCCAGTCCAGATTGTGTCGAAGCGATATAGGCCTTGGTCGTCCCTCCGGCGATCGCGTAGGGGTCCAACTTGGGAAGGCTCCCCTGTCCACCAAAACCAACAGCGAAGGTTTTCACGTTATAAACAAGTCCACCAATCGAAAGTCCCGGCGTGTTTAAACGAGTAATGATGGGCGCTGGGTCCTGTCCGTTGTGTTCCTTGTCGGACATCAAGACGATGTATCGAGGGCGTCCTTTGACAGGATCAGTGGCGATAAATGTCTTGAGATAGGCCTCAGCGGAGACAAACGCGGCATGGTAATCAGCCGGACCGCTCGGTTTGTTACCGTTTAGATAGTTACAGATGTTGGTTGCGTTGTTGTCCGCGATTCCAAATTGCAAGGTGGCGGTCTTTGAAAAGGTCATCAACCCAAAACGCAGTTTACCTTGGAAAGAATTGACGACGTTACATACGGAGGTATCCCACACTTTGTCGTTGTTGACACTTCCTGATTGATCGAGAAGCAACAACACATCAGGCTTTTGATCGCTTGTACACTGTGCGTCTGCGAGCTGTGGGTAACCAGCAAATAAAAAGACTGCCCACAACATACTGCACAGAAAAAGACCCGGCGAGTTGAAAGAGACACGTATCATGAGACCTCCATATGGCGTCTTGCCCTAATGTTTCCTATCTGTTCCATCTATCCGCTCCTGCAGAACAGGTCATACCTAAATAGAGGTGGCTGCTGGTTGGGGTGTCCAAAAATGGCTTCTATCCGAAAATCATAAGTGCAGCTCGCACAGAAGACTCAGCCACGTAATCTTTTGTCGTGGGCAGTGGTTCATTTTTCATTTTTTTTTGAAAAAACACGGAGGGAGAACACAAAGTGTTGATTTACGGTAAGATTTGAATAGGCACAGTGATAGGAAGTAGATCGACACCACCCAACAAGATGACCCCCTCTCCACTAGCGTGACAGGCCACATCCAATTGAAGCGTTGGTTGTCCGGATGTATTAAGGACCCCAACATTCTCGACAGAGAACAAAGAGGGCTCGCTAGAGTAGCCATACACCGTTGTATTTGAGGGTTTTCCTTTCAGTGAAAGCTGTAAAGATGTGGTCTGTCCTGGTGTACACAGATGAACAGAGAGATCGTCGATTTTGATGTTGCGACCAGTTCTTTCACTGGCAACAGGGGGGATGATCGTCAGACATTCGCCACCAGCGAAGACATGGACTTGATCCCCTACCTCCAAAGAGAGTTTGTTTCGGTGCAACATCAGCGCGAAGGTCCCGTTTTTTGAGATCGCTCCCTGCATTGGGCTTCCAGTCCACCCATCAGGGACACGCACGCTGTATGTTTTCCCTCCCCACCCAGGCACATTTCCTCGTAACAAAGAAGGCTCATTGGGCAACAACTCCTTCACAAAAGAGAGCTGCGCCGCGTTTGCAGAGCGACATGCTGAGGTGTCCAAAAGACCTTCTTCGCGAATCACACCTTCTTCGCGGATCACACCACCGTCACCGACGTTCTTTTCAACCTTTCCCTGCTCGGCGATGCGTCGCTCTTCCCATTGCTTGTCAAACTCAAATGTACGTGTTCCACAGTTCACCAGAAGCACACCCAAAGACAAGCAGATCAACGCTCTCAAATAAGGCATACTCCCCCCAATCATCACGACTTTGACATAAGGTCTTCAAAAGAACTACCACGACGTGCAAGCTCCCTGGAGATCATTGCTTTAAGGTCATTCCTTGCGTGGTACAATCGCGACGCCACAGTCCCAGGAGGCACACCGAGTTGACTTGCGGCCTCTTCGAGAGAGTGGCCTTCGAGGTCGACCAGCAATATAGCCATACGCTTTCGCGAACTTAGCTTTTTTAAAGACTGCGCGACGAGCGCTTTGGTCTCCTCCTGCGAGAAGAGCTCATCAGGGAGTGGGGGTGCGCTTTGTCGCTCGTAGACCTCTTCGGGTGTGGTGCGCTCCCAAAAATCCCGGATGCGCGTTTGTTTACGGAATGTGTTCATGGCGACATTTGTCGCGATGCGGTTCACCCACGCAGCAAACTCCCCTTCTCCACGGTAACTTGGCAGACAACGAAACATCTCTGAGAACACTTGTTGAAGGCAATCTTCTGCAACATGTGCGTCTCCCGTCAATCGCATCAAACGTCGCAGAAGTTTGGGGGAAAACTCTTGGTAGAATTCATCGAATGCTCTTGGGTCTCGCTCCTTGAGCCTGTCGACCAAGATATCATCTCTCACACATCCCCCTCCAACACCAAACACCAGATATGTTGATTCGCAAACACAACATTCAACACAGGCTCCATCACGCGCCCAAATACACTATGGGGACGAGCAACCGTACTTTCGCAGCCAGCGAATACCACGCTTATCCGTCGAAAGAAGTTCTTTTTTGGCCTTTTGGCACGAACCACCTTTTTCCAGGACAGCCCTCGCAAGTAAGCGACCAGCACGTTTCATGAATGGTATAACCTTACAGCTTTTTCGACACCTTTGCAACAAAGAAAGCGCGCGCTGGCTACGTGGTCTAGACTCCGAAAATCGCAAAACAGACAGGCGATACAAAGCAAAACCAAAGAACTTTCCACTTGGATAACGCTCGACGTACTGTTGGAAGTAAGATGCACAAGAAGCCTTGTGTTTATTTTGGAACGTTCGGTAACAAAGACGTGCAGCGTTAAGCAGCGCAAGCTCGCTGCGACCACCAAGTTTCATATCCGCAAGCGCTCGCAACGCGACGAGTTTCCAGCGAGTGTGTCCCTCAACCTTCGCGACGAAGAAATCCAACCATTGGGCACGTTTCTTCAACGGATATCGCTGGCTCTGTGAAAGATCCATCACGAAACGATAAAAAACAGACGGCTCACGCAATTGTAACCACCGCAATCTCTTCTCAGGAGACTGCTCCTCCTCTGGTGGCAAGGAGTAACGTTCGTAACGATGATCGGACAAAGAGAACCGCGCGCCTTGTCTTTTGGAGAGGAACATCTCCTTCCCTTTGACAAACACGGAGACCTTTCCACGTTGGACCTCCACCCTCATCCAATCCACTTCTTTCTCGACGGTGAATTTTGTGCCTCTTACGACAACGCGGAGATCCTTGTGACGGACCTCAAATCGCTTCATAGAGTTGGGCTTGACCGCGAGCTTGACAAATCCTCTCTTCAACTCAAATGTCTGCTCTTTGCGCTTTGAGGGAGATGGAAACATTGTAAAGTGGGTATTGCCAGAGGCTCGTAGAGACCAAAGACCTTTTCGGGCGATCGTCCCGGTTTTCCCTGCTTCAAGAGAGAAGTCTTTCTTTTTGGTGACCCCCTGCTTCATAGAGGGCTGAAGCGATGCCCATCCACCTGTGGCTTGCAGTGATGGCCCCGAAGGACTCCACAAGCGATAACCGATCCCTCCAATGAACACACACAAAGCGACCGCAGCGACAGCAAAACGCATCGAGAACGTCGCTCTGTGAGAGTTCGAAAAATGCTCTCTTTTCAAGCGCTCATGAGTACGCTGGAGGATCGCCGACTCTTCTTCTTCCGATATCACAGGATGAATAGATTGAAACTTCCTGTGATAGTCAACTTCCTGAGTGGGGGTGGAAGCATCATGTTCGCCCATAAACTCACTCTCCGGCTTCGTAGGGTAGGCAACACAACACAACGTCGCGAATACCTGTAGATCACTGTGCCAAAACACAACAAGCATGTGATATGTGTCTGTCACCCAAAGAAAACAATTTCTTCAACTTTTTTTCAAAAACGATATGTAAGTCCAATAAATCCATGAAGTTGCCAGGGGTTCACGTTAAAGAAATCGCTCCCCTGTCGTTGGAATTGATCCTTCGTGAAGAATTGGTGGTAGGCCAATCCAACGTACAGCTCAAGCTGCTTGGTCAACGAAAAACCAAGAGAAAGTTCGCCGCGAACGCCTAAACGATATGCAAAAACAAGCGCCTGTTGATTCGTCACCCACAAACACTCTGCGACAACGCCAGCGCCTAGACGGGCAAAAAACGCTCCCTGAGAAAATTCCCATCGAGCGATCAGAGCAGGTGTCAAAACACTTACATCGGATTGTTCGAGCAGAAATTGTTGTTGAAAGGAGACTGACACACCCAAAGAAAACGACTCCAGTCGCGCATCAAGCTGTAACAAACCACCAAATGGAACGCCAAAATCTCCTCGCAGCGCCGAAGACATCGCCGCGCTTAATGCAAACCTCCAGCCTTCCCCTTGTGGTGCCACCGACTTCTTGATCCCACCAGCCAACGCAACCTTACGAGAAATAGAACGCTTGGGCGGAATCCTCCTCACGACAACTTCTCTACGCTTCGAAGGTATCACCCTTGCAACAACTTTCCGCCTTGGAGGGTTCGCAACGACAACTTTCCGCTTCGGAGGCACCGTTCTCGTAGCAACTTTCCGCCTCGGAGGCACCGTTCTCGTAGCAACTTTTCGTTTCGGAGGCACCGTCCTTACGACAGCCTTACGCCTTGGAGGGATCGTCCTCACAACAACTTTTCGAACAGGTGTACCAGCAACACGCTTTACAGGGATTGTTCTCACAACATTTCGGCGGGCAGGAGGTTTGACTCTCACCACAGCGAGTGTACGTCTGGGTGGATTGGCTTTGGATCTGCTTACAGGTCTCTTCCTCACCAAAACTCGCTTCTTTGGTGGGCTCGTCCTCAAGACCTTTCTTTTGGGTGGAAGTTTCCTGACAACGTTCTTGCGCTCGTCGTTTGGCTTTAACCTTCTACGAGGTCGCTCGGCTGGTCTTCTTTTTGGAGGAAGAATCGTCTTTTTGGGTGCTTTGTTACCAACACGTTGTGTGACAAGAGCAGGACGTGACGTCTTGGGATCGAGCAACATATCTTCGTTTTGGAGCAAACTGGTCTCCAAGAAGATCTCCAAAAACACGACGACAGAACGCCCTCGAACATCAAAATCATCGTCTTTCCGGATGGTGTAAGCTCTGTGTTTTTTTTGCCAGCGAAAGACGACCTGACATGCGTTCTCAAATTGGATAAAGATATGATCGCGTTTTGCACGTGGTGAGATGGTATATCCCTTTGCGACCAAGGTTTTTTTGAGCCAGATCACTCCACGCTTCCCAAGACATTCGAAGTTCCCCGACATATGTAGGCTACGTTGTGCGTGGACATCTTTCACCAAGACCTTCCCTGTCAGTAAAGCTGCCACGAGCAGGAAAAGGAGTGCGTGAAAAATGCGGCGAAACATAGCAAAAAACCTGTAAGTGCATATACCAACGTAAACAAAAGATGACTTGTGCGTTAGAAGAAGAGGATTTTGGCCAAAATCCCTACAGATGCCAAAAAGAAAAAGACAAACAGGATCAACCAAATATTTGTCCCTTTTTTGGACGGAGAGGGAAGTGAATCGTTTGTGAGCGCGTCTCGTTCATGAGGAAAAAGCATCCCTGAAGACTCTGCAGAGAGCTTACCAGCGTGGACAGTATCCCGTAGCACAGGCGTCGCAAAAGAGGAAGGTGGCGTATGAATGTGTGTGGAGATATTGGCGGGTGGTGTAAATTGCATTCGATCAGCGTCAGAGATCGTTGGGAGCTCTCTCGCGCGTTGTTGTGCTTGCACTGCGCGTTGGAACTCCTCCCAAAATTGCTTTGCACTTTGAGGCCGCTGCTCGCGCTTTTTGGACAACGCTCGCTGCACAAAAGCCTCCATCATCCGCCCCCAATGGACATCAGATGCGATCTCAGCGAGCTTGGGAGGGTCGGAGAAGAGATGTTTGGACAGCAACACGTGTAACGCCTCCCCTTCAAAGGGGGGCCTTCCTGTCAACATCTCGAACAAAACGACGCCAAGAGAGTAAAGATCGGAGCGCGCGTCGAGCTCTTCGTCGCGCCCCTGTTCAGGCGCCATGTAGAGTGGACTTCCTAGATAAGTGTCTTGTGCGGTCAGCTCGCTTTCTTCTTCATCCACTGCGGCAATCCCAAAATCGATCACTTTGACCTGCTCTGAGCGGTTCTCTTCGGAGACAAGAAGAATGTTGTCCGGCTTTAAATCTCTGTGACAGATCCCAAGCTGGTGAACGTACTCCAAGACTGAACAGACTTGTTCGATGATGGGAAGGATACGTGCAAGAGGCAGTTTTTGTTGGCTCGCGAGAAGTTCCTTGAGGGTCTTCCCTTCAGCGTATTCCATCACGAGATAAAACCCACTGTCTGGAAGCAAACCAAAGTCAGCAAGTTGTACGACGTTCTCATGTCGAATCTTCGCGAGCGCCTTCGCCTCTCTCTTAAAGCGTTCAATCGTTTCAGCGTTCGCGTTCATCGTTCGAAGCAATTTTACGGCGAAGAACTGTTGCAAGTGGACTTGCTCGGCTTTGTACACCGCACCAAATCCTCCCTCACCGATCTTCTCCAAAATTTTAAAGTTTCCGAGCAATCGACCAATAAAAGGATCTTGTGGAGGAACAAATGGGCGGTTTGGCGATATCGCAGGCTTGGAGGCTGGTGGGGGTGTAAAGGCATTCACTGGTGTTTGTGAAACTTGGGGACCATTAAACACGGTGCCATCGTCATCATCTCCAAAGGGGTCTTCCCAAGCACTGTTGTCAGGACGAAAAGCCACAGGCTCTAATGTATGGCCTCTTGGCGCTTCCATTTGAAGCCGATGCACAGGTGGCGTCGATTTTTTGGGGGTGACATCTCTTGTAGGGGCGGTCTGATAACCTTGTGAAGCCTGACCTGAAAAAACAGTATCGTCCTCATCGTCCCAATCGTCACCGTCTTCCATCTCAAGGGGAAGCTCCTCAGGGAAAGGACGCTCACCTGTGTACAGTGTCTTCATCCCTCTCGGATTTGGACGTCTCGCAAATGGGGATGCATTGTCCTGCGCAAAAGGATTGGCTTGCTCTAAAGTCGATGGAGGAGGTGGTGTATGTTGGTTTTGCTCTAAACGTCTTCTGACTTCATCAGAAACACGAGGATCCGCGAGCGTCTTTGCTGGCGAGTCTTTCTTTGACTTTTCGCTCTCTGCCATCGTCCCATCCAATCCTTTCCAGGGTCTTCAACCTCAAGCAAATACGCGCTCAAAACGGTCCATTCACACATCAACACACCACGCAAACACTCAGTGGCTCTGTACCCTGCACAATAGTACGACGCCACAAAAGAGTCAAGACAAGCCCTTTACTTGGCAACCTCTGGCCTGGATGCATTCTCCACATCGACCTACACCCTCCATACGAGTCGGGTCCACACAAAGACAAACCTATAGCAAATTCAAATCCTTCACACTGAGATGACATGACCATGACGTTTCGATGACGTGTTCATGACGTTTTGATGACCAAACAATGACCTGACAGTGACTAAACTGTTACAACAATTTATCAATAAAAACAATATACTATAAACATACATCCAATATAGGGAGACACAATATGGAGAACACAATAACACAATCAACAACAGGCTCAGCGATACGCAGTGGAGCCTTTATCGCGCTGCACTTTCTGTGCTTTGCCGCTATCTTTACAGGTGTACACCTCCAAGACCTGCTCCTCTGTTTTGCGCTGTACTTCATTAGAATGTTTGGCGTGACCGCAGGATACCACCGCTACTTTTCCCACCGTAGCTTCAAGACGAGCCGGGTCTTTCAATTCCTCTTGGGTTGGCTTGCGATGACATCCGGACAAAAAGGCTGCTTGTGGTGGGCCGCACATCACCGTCATCATCATAAACACTCCGACCAAGAAGACGACGTCCACTCACCAAGACAGCAAGGATTTTATTGGTCCCATGTCGGCTGGATTATGTCGGACAAGTGGATGGATACAAACTTCAATAAGATCAAAGATCTGACCAAGTATCCCGAGCTTGTTTGGCTCAACAAGATGCAGTCGCTCCCCATTACGCTGCTCGGCATCGCGGTCTGGTGGTTCTTTGGTTGGAGTGGACTCGTCGTAGGTTTCATCTGGAGCACGGTCCTGTTGTGGCACGGTACATTTACCATCAACTCACTCGCGCACGTCATCGGAAGCGTGAGATACAAGACCAAGGATGACAGTAAAAACCACTGGCTCCTCGCGCTTATCACACTTGGCGAAGGATGGCATAACAACCATCACTACTACCAATCCTCCGCAAGACAAGGGTTCTTTTGGTGGGAGATCGACATCTCTTATTACATCATCAAGATGCTCTCCTTTGTTGGCATCGTGTGGGATGTTCGTGAACCACCCCAACACGTCGTCGCAAAAACCATCGCCTCAGAACAAACAGCCCAAGAGTCCGCGCCCAATTTGCTCACCAATCCGCTTCCAGTCGCAAAACAGCACCTCACAAACGTCTCAGAAGACATGATTCGACAGGCCAAACAAGCCACAACGAACAAGACAACACACTCCACCACCTGAGACCGCCGAAAGCGCCAGAAAGCGACCGAAAAAGAACCCTTCGTGAAGATCGTTGCTGGAGCTTGGAAGTCGAGCTTCAAAAAGCACACAAAAGAAGAATCACCTTCGCCATCCCCCAACACACCTCTTCCCTCGACAATACGTCTGGTATTTGCACGTAAGTCCCGCTATACTCCCCCCGTCGTTGCAAGAGCAACTCCCCATCCATCACTTTCAAAAAGAACGAAGGACCTCAATGCGTTACTCCCAAAAGATCTCACTGTTGTTGTTTGGCTCGGGCTTTTGCGCGCTGATCTACCAGATGACCTGGTTGAGAATTTTGCGTTTGGTGTTTGGTTCAAGTACCTCTGCTTCCTCTGCTGTTCTCGCAATCTTTATGGGCGGCCTGGGCCTCGGCGCGTGGCTCTTTGGTCATCGCGCTGACGCATCCAAAACCCCACTGAAATTGTATGCACATCTCGAACTTGGGGTCACACTCGCGGCAGCGATCAGCCCATTCCTCCTCGTCGCCGTCCGAAGCATCTACTTGGCTCTCGGTGGAGAGGCCCTCTTGGGTTCGACAGGTGGGACCTTGTTGCGTCTTGGATTGTCGGCCTTCGTCTTGGGCATCCCGACTGTTTTGATGGGTGGGACGCTGCCTGCCGCAGTCAAAGCCGCAGAGCAACGTGAAGATCTGAGTCGTAGACATCTCGGTTTGATTTACGGAACCAACACCATCGGCGCGGTCCTTGGTGCCTTTATGACCACATTCTTCTTCCTCGAATGGATGGGCATTCGGATGACTTTGTGGTTCGCCTGTGGGCTAAACTTCTTGATCTTCTTCGCGGCATTGCGGCTCTTCCAAGTCCACGTAAAAAGCACAACAGAGACCCCCTCCTCCGAAACAGACAACCCCCCGCCCTCCGAAACAGACAACACATCGCGTGAAAAAGGCCCCTTCGCGTTTCTAGCATTTTCCGCGATGACCGTAGGTTTTGCGTTCTTTTTGATGGAGCTTGTCTGGTACAGGATGCTCTCCCCCCTGTTGGGCGGCTCGTCTTACACCTTCGGTACGATCTTGATCGTCGCGCTGCTAGGCGTTGGGCTGGGAGGATTGATCTATGCGATGGGGGCACAAAAGAAGCGCCCGACACTGCAGCACTTTGCGCTCACCTGTGCGCTGGAGTCCTTCTTCTTGATCATCCCCTTCGCCGCAGGCGACCAACTCGCCTACTTCGCTGCGATCATGAGGGCTTGGGGAGCGAGCAGCTTCTTCACACTCGTCACCTCATGGCTTTTGATGAGTCTACTTGTTGTGTTTCCAGCCTCCCTGCTTGCTGGCTATCAATTCCCGCTCCTGATCGCGCTTCTCGGTCCAGGAGAAGAAGAAGTGGGTCAGGAGGTCGGTAGAATCTACGCCTCCAACACATTTGGTTCAATCCTTGGCTCCCTGCTTGGGGGTTTTTGGCTGATCCCACTGTTTACAGCGACAGGAGTCTGGCGTTGGCTCGCGGTCTTCTTGCTGCTCCTCGCAAGCCTCGCCTTTGTCATGCACTTACGCACCTCAACCCCAACACTGACCTCCGGGCTCCTCCTCGTCCTTGGACTCTCGACGATCTGGATGACGACATCAACAGGTCCATCTGCGGCCTGGAGACATTCGACGATCGGCGCAGGACGCTCAAAACTCGCGACGGCAAAAGACGCCAACAATTTGCGAAAGCAATTTCAAGAGATCCGCTGGTCCACCTTGTGGGAAAAAGAAGGCCTTGAGAGCAGCATTGGTCTTAACAGGACCAACGGCATATCGCTCTATGTCAATGGAAAGTCAGACGGAAATGCTCGAACGGATGCTTCTACAGGCGTCTTTCTCAGCCTGTTTCCCGGCGCACTTCACTCCAACCCAAAACACGTCCTGATCGTCGGACTCGGCACTGGCACAACTGCCGGATGGATCGCCAAAGACCCTCGTGTCGAACGGGTCGACGTACTGGAGCTTGAGTCTGAAGTGGTCGCGTTCGCCAAACGATGTGCTGCGGTCAACCAAGATGCTCTCAACAACCCCAAAGTCAATGTCATCATCGGCGACGCAAGAGAGCTCTTGCTCACGACAAAACGAACATACGACATCATCGTCTCGCAACCCTCAAACCCTTACAGAGCTGGTATTTCAAGCCTCTTCTCGAAAGAGTTTTATGAGGCAGTCATCGGCAAGCTCAAACCAAACGGATTGTTCGCCCAATGGTTACAAATGTACGAAGCCTCTCCCAAAGTCCTCGGCTCCGTCAGCAAAACATTACAGTCAGTCTTTCCAGCCACTGAACTTTGGGAGTCAGAACAACGCGCCGACCTCCTCATGGTCTCTGGTCGAAAACGCTGGACACACGACCTCAAAAAACTTCGCAAAAGACTCCAGCTCCCCATCTATCAACAAGCTCTACGCGATATATGGGGCGTCAAGGGCGTTCATGGTCTGTTCACTGGTTATGTTGGTTCTTTCGACATCATTCGCGATATTGTGAAACAAAACCATGGGCAGCTCAATACTGATGATGCTCCATTTGTGGAGTTCGACTTCTCCAAAAACGTCGGTCAAAATGTCCACATCGAAGTGAGTAAGCTGCGCAAACGCGCACACAACATAGGTGCCGCAAAACCACACACCCACAATGGAACGCTTAATTGGCAAAAAGTCATCGAGTTGAGAAGTAGCCGTACAATCATCGCCTCAGCGCTTATCCCCATCCAACCGTACAGCGCAAAGGACAGTGCACGTAGGCAACTCGCCCGCAACCTCTACCAAAAAAAGCAATACTCACGTGTCCTCAAGGTCTGGGATCTCAAAAAGGATTCTCCCCTCCCTTACGGTGATCTGCTCATGCTCGCCCATGTCACTGTGATGCAAAAAAACCCAGCAGCCTCCTCATACCTTGAACAAATCAAGTCCGTTTACCCCATAGACTATAAACTCTCGAAGGCACTCCAACACGCGCTCGATAAACAACCTGCAGAAAAGGTTGCGAAGCTCCTTCATGAAGCCTTCAAAGAGGCACAGACCAACCCATGGTTCTCTGTTGCGCTCATGGAACAGGCTCTCCCGCTCTCTTTTTGGGTTGCAAATCAAAGCAAAGCACACGCGAAGAACCTCTTTGAAACACTCAAAACGCCCTTTGCTGTTCGCATCCTCGACCTCGGACGTAGTCTCGCGCGCTTGAGCCTCGCCAATCATATAGGTTTTTTGCAGCACTGTGTCTCTGCCTTCAAGCCCTTTGAACCCCACGTGCTGTGGACAGAAGCGATCCTTCAATCGCGACTGGCATGCTACAAACACCACAAATCTCCCCTTCTCTCACGAGCCCAACGAGAGCTCAACACCTACCGCGCAAACAAAAAATAAAGAGACCTCCCACACAACAGGCAGCTTGCACATCAACCCACATGCCCTGTATCCTCAACAGAACGGACAAACCCAACACAAATGCACAGGGAAAAGCTCATGCAACACATCAAACGATCCACCCGCATCAAGGGCGCATTGCTCGTTCTTTGCTTTGTGTGCATACAAGGATGCACCTCACAACTCTCGACAACGGAGCCGACCAACACATCCGACGCAGCCACCGAAAAAGCACCTGTCGTCGAAAAGGAGTTGATGTGCAATGGTGCCGCTCTCTTGTGTGATCGGGCATACAACGATGTAGCCTACGCGACGACACACAACGCCATGAGCGCACGTGAAGAAAATTGGCAGGCACCCAACCAACAATTCGGCATCACCAAACAACTCGAAGATGGGATCAGGGGGTTGATGTTGGATGTACACATGTGGAAAGACAAACCATATCTCTGTCATGGCGCGAACAGCGAGTTTTGCGCCCTCGGCAACCTCCTCCTCACAGAAGGCCTGACACGCATCAAACAATTTTTGGACACCCACCCACACGAGGTCATCACGATTATCTTCGAGAATTATGCCCCCTTTGACGCGCTCAAGCAGGCTTTCGAAGACGCAAAGACGCTCACATACACCCACACACAGGCCACCAATGCACCGTGGCCAACGTTGCGAGAGTTGATCCGTACAAACAAACGCCTGGTCGTCTTCACTGACAAAGAAGGTGGTAAGGCCCCTTGGCTTCATGATGTATGGAAGTACGCCTGGGAGACACACTGGAAAGCCGAAAGCACACAAGAACTGAACTGTAAGAAGAATAGAGGTGATAGTCCAGAGAATAAACTCTTTATCCTCAATCACTTTGTCAGCAAATTGTTCCCCTCAAAAGAACTCAGCAAAGAGGCCAACAGTAACCCCTTTTTCATCAAACGAGCGCAAGAATGCCAACAACAAAGTGGGCAACTCCCCAACTTTGTCACAGTCGACTATTACGATATAGGTGATGTCTTCGAGGTTGTTAAGACGCTAAACGGCTTACAGTAAACGCCAATCACCGCAAAGAGTGACGTTTACCAGATGGACGCAAGAAGAACCCCCTCCAGAACCAACAATAGAATCCACGGATACAACAGATTTGTTTACGAATCTTGAGGATAACGGGTCGAGACATTCCACTCTTGAGGAAGCGTCCCCCGACACACAGCACACACAAACTGCTCTTCTTTTACGAGATTGATACTATCGCACTCTGGACACCGACGGAATGTGAATGAATACGAAAAGCCCACAGGAGCTTCAAACCCAGCGCGCTCAAGTGCAGATGAAACAGCCGGCCATGAAGATGGTTCAGGACAGTAGCCTGTAGATTGATTGCTCACCATCTCCACCTCGACAGACTGTTTGTCTTTGTAAAATGTCATCTCACCGGCAGAGAGAACAGGTTCTCCAGCAGCACAAGCGACATGCTCACTGTGGCGATCCGAGACCCACAAGCAACCTTCCCTATCGATCACAAAGGTCACTGTGAGACTGTGACCGCGCTCCCATCGTTGCAATGTATCACTAGACCACGCCAATAAATCCTCAGGCGAACGCACAGCGCACTTGGAACACTCATAGTGCGCCAATTCCCGGAGGTGTTCGGGACCAACATACTCGTACAACTTCATCAAACGCTCCTCTTTTGCATCATCCAACATGAAATCTGTTCCGGCAGACGTTGCACCAGCGGGCGGCCGCTGGACCCCGGTTGAACCCCTGCGGGGTTGGGGCTTTACCACCTACAATGCTCTTCTTGGAGAGGCTTCTCTTCATAGCTGATTTGCTTTGTGCGCTTTGCAACATATGCCTCAACAAACTCTCCACCTTGAGCCTCCGGCTCTTCCCTCCTCTCAAGCCTTTCGAGAGGAGGGAACTATTACCCGACATACGCGACGGTTGAGGTCGGACACAAGGCCCGCCCCTACAGACATTCATCCGATATACACGTGTTTTTCGTTTATATCGCGATATCTCGCGCTCCCCTTGCCGACAGGAGCAAAGCGCAAGTCGCGTAGGGGGAGCTGGACGACCGCAGGTCGGACTGATGGGGTTTTGCATCGCTCCCCTTGCCAACGAAGTTGAACAGTAGGGGGAGCTGGACGACCGCAGGTCGGACTGAGGGGGTTCTTTCCTCTTCCTTGGGTTTTTTTGCGTCTTCACTTGCAATCATCCACCTTGATTTCACCTCATGAAAGGATATATCGTCCTTCGTACGACGACTTAATGGAGCTTTACGTTCAATGATTCTTTGAAAGAAACAAAGCATGGTTTACATAACATTTCATCCGTATTTTTTACTCTCCAGCCAATCCAACATCGACAGCAACAACGTATGAAGCGTCTCCATCGAATCCTGCCCCATCGACGCTGCGATCTCTTCCTCAATCTGCTTTAATGTTATCAACCCATCTTTCATCCCCTCTCTCCCACTCTTCGAAAAACGTATCAACCTCGCTCTCCCATCACGGGGATCAGGGATTCTCTCAACAACCCCAAACGACTCCAACTCAGCAATGACCTGACTGACCGCCTGCTTTGAGATCTCCATTCGACGCGCAAGCTCCGTTAATCGCGTCCCGTCAAAATCGATGTATGGAAAAAGCGCCAGATGCGCTGGCCTGATCGATTCAAACCCCTTCAGCTCTCGTACACGCGCTATCCCTCTCTCATTGAACAAACGCGCACAACGCATCAACACCTGCCCGACGCTCCCTCTCTTCGCCTCCTCAAGCTCGATCTTGTCCGCCTCCAATGTACACTCTTTCTCAACCATCCAATCACTCCTTCACTGTAACAACAACAATACACCGCAAAAACAACACAAACACAAAAAATAGTCAACAACACTTAACGAATTACATCTCCCTCGCTACTATTTAGTCAACCTTAATTGACTAATCACTCACATGAGACTGATATACAAGAAGTATACAAAGGAAAAAGACATGAAAGAGACCAGACTCAAACAAATCACAGATGGACTTTGGTACGCAGAAGATGACCTTTTTATGGGAGGGATTTTGCACTTCCGGTGTCGCATGACGATAGTCAGGCTCTCTTCAGGTGCGTTGTGGATTCATTCACCCATACACATCGATGACGCGCTGGCCAAGGAGATCGAAGACATCGGTTCTGTCGAATATCTCGTTGCTCCCAGTAAACTCCATTATCTGTTTATGAAAGATGCCATGCAACGCTACCCCAACGCCAGCTCCTTCGCAGCCCCCGGATTGCAGGACAAGAGACAAGACCTCACATTCGATGAAGTCCTCACAGATCAACCACCTGACAGCTGGCAAGAGGACTTTCAACAACACATCATTCAAGGAGCACCTGATGTCAATGAGGTGATCTTCCTACACAAGGCAAGCCAATCGTTGATCGTGACAGACCTCATCTTCAATATCCACTCGTGTAAAAATTGGATCTCACCGTGGATATTCAGAATGGTGGGGGTCTACAAAAAGACAGCACAGAGCAGACTGTGGAGGCAATTTGTGAAGGATAAGGAACCTGCCAGAAAGAGCCTTCAACATATCCTTGAGTGGGACTTTACGCGGCTCATCATGGCACATGGAGAGCTTGTGGAGACAGGCGGACAGCAAGCACTCGCTCAGGCAACAACGTGGATGCAAAGCCGTTAGGCCATCACAGTCAAAGATTGTCCGGAAAGTTGGGGTAGGGAGAAAAAAAAAAGCCTCTCTCTTGTCAAGGAGGAGGCCAACTCAATTACACCACAATATGAATTTGCTTGTGAAGGACAGGTAGCGATCTTTTACGTATTTGTTATCCGTTTGGATATCAAACTGGTCCCAGTCGATGTGAGAATTTGCTTTGTCCCAAGTGTCCGGTAAAGGAGCGGGGCATCAAAGGAGCGCCAGCGACGCTCCGCGACTTTTACCAAAGCGGGTTTGGGGCGGCGAGCCCCAAGAGGTCCGGCCGTCAGGCCGCTGAACGAGATCTCCGCAAGAAGATTCGTCACAATGCCCTAGAAACCCGGGAATCTCTATGTATTCTCAATCCTTGCTGGGTGTTGTTCCTCTCTCCTCTCCATCCGTTTCGCAGACGTGTCTCTGGAGAAAACTCCTCTCATACTGAGAAGGAGTGATTGGCGATCAACATCAAAGGAAAAATCCTTTTCTTTCAACCTCATCCAATCAAGGAGCCTACCTTTTCCACAATGTGTCACTTGTCTTCGTGACGTTCACGAGTGTAGCGCAGGTTGTATGTCATAACGTGTCACACGTTGCAAAAAACAACTGCAATATCAGCAGGATACACATCTAAAAAAGATGTCTTTGTGAGGCACTTTTTGTCTGAGCAGAAATTCTAAGAAAAGCATACGCATACCCCTCAAAAACTGAACACTGTCACAGTAGTGCTCCAAATCCATGATCTTACATCGTGATCACGATCACATGATCATGATCGAATACGATATCGAGATCTGATCATGATCAGCCCCATCACAAACACAAAAAACCATGTGATATCATAATCATGCTCCCCTTTCACAGAGCAGCTACAGCCTTGCCCCGGCAGATCACCTTCAAGTGTCACCTGACGACGAACGTCCAGCTCGCTCCAAGATGGTTGTGACTGACACACAGGCGCAGGCTCCACACACAAACCAAAGAGTTTCTTGTACATTGGCATACAGATCTTCCCATCCCGACAATCGCCTCCTCGACAAAGACAAACAGCCAACTGCTTCGCACTATCAGCAAACAACACCTCACACTTCCCTCCCTGAAAACACTTCTGTGTTGTCGAGCAATCCTCCACACAAATGCCACCACCAAGCTCCGTCAAACACACGAGCCCTTCCTTGCAGCGATGATGAGCATCACAACGCTGCCCACGCTCTCTCTGTCGAGTAACAGGCGCAACACAAAAACGCCCCTTCAGCTCACCCACACAGCTCTGCCCACTCGGACACGTTCTGTTCGCCTCTTTTGGAATGCAGATCCCCGGAATATCAAAAGTATGATCGAGATAAGAGTACGAAGTCAAACAGGTCTTCCCATCGGCACACTCGCCGTCTGATTGACACGAACAGACCCTATTTACACACTTTCCGGTCTTGTTCTTCCCCTGACAATCTTTATCCGACTCACACAGATAATGGCATATCGAGATCGGCGCCAACCATCCCCCCAACGAACCACAGCGACTGCCTTCTCTACAATCCTGGTTGGTTATACAGACTCCACCTGGAGCACCATTTGGAGGCCCACACGTTGCCACACAGCGATTGCCTGTGACGGTCTCCACACAAAACAGTCCATCTGCACATTCAACTCCCTTACAAGGCTCATTCAGGCCCGGTAATGCCGTCTTCACACAGCGTTGCTTCTCACAAGTAAACCCATCAGGACACGTACTGCCTTCATCGCAGCGAACGGCACACTCGCCAGTCACAGGGTAACACACTCCCCTCTTGCTCACTTCGTCATGATGACAGCTAAATCCACCAGGACAAAGACCAAGCTCATCACAAGCCTGGAAACAAAGTTTGTGCGATGCGACCCCAAGACATCGCCCTCCCTCACCACACGCCTTGTCATCAGAACACGCCTGACAGAGTGTCTTGATGGCTTGTTGCCCACTTGAACGACAGACACCTCCATCACACTTGCCCTTGCCACATTCTTTATCAGAGGTACACGTCACATCCTGACATACACCTGTCTTCTCGGGAAAACATCCCCACGCACCACAACGATCTCCCAAAGGTCCACAGAGTGTTCCTTTAGGACAACACCCGCCAGATGCACACTTTGACACACAGCGTCCACCTCCAGGCATCATCACACAATACCCACCTGCACAATCACTATCACTCTCACATGGACTGCAAAACGAAGCGGATGGTGCAGGTGTTTCGATCACACACTTCCCACTCTGACACGTCCCACAGTTCCCACAATGCTCATCATTCGAACAAAGATAGCCTCTCGCGACATCTCTCTTCAAATAGGACTGAATAAACGCGTCATACACATCCGTCCTCGCAATAAACGCCACACCATCACAGGCGAGCGTCCGGCTGCCATCGATATTTGAGCCATTACTATATGAATTCACCCCAACGACGTACACATCCCCATGAATACGCATCAAGGCTGGTCCACCAGAGTCTCCATAACAGATATGTCCCTTTGGTTGGTAAAAAGCCAGCCTATCTGAAAACACTTTTGTGATGGGCATCGTGATCGCTTGTTTTCGTTTGGCTTCGAGCTCATTGGGGACTTTTCTGGTCAAACCATACCCCAAAAAGAGCGGACGCTGCCCCACCCATCGCTTCAAAAAAGGAGTCCTCAGATAGGGAAGTGGTTGGACACGCTTTACAGGCACAGGGAGCTTAAGCCAGACAAGACCAACATCAAATCCTGCGATAGGATCGCCACTCCAATTGGGGTGATTGAGCGACTTTGGCACATCGATCTCATGGGACAACCTGACGACAAGATCCTTTGTCATACTCGTCGGCGGTGATGTGTCCATGCGAAAATAAAGTTCGTGCCCTTGCGCATGAAGCGATTGAAACGCGTCAATACAGTGCGCAGCCGTCAGGACGACAGATGGAGAGATCAATGTCCCCGTACACACAGGACGTTCGGCAAATGTAAAGGCTCCCACTGCGGGAAAACGCCCATCCAATGTCCCGTCGATCACTGAAGCGGTCTTCACATCGAGAAAAGCATCCTCTCCATCACATCCCCACACACACAACACCAACACCAAACAAACCAAACGCCAATGTACCACCCGACACTCCCTGATTTACATGTAGAATTATCTTTCCTTCAGAAGCTCTATTTTGGCACACCCCTTCACGAAAGCCAACCCACCCACACGTCCATATCCCCTCCTTCTCTTTGTCCCTTGGCGCTGGTATAACGTCAACATAGTGTTCGAACAAACGACAGGAGCTTATCATGAAATGGTACGTGTACAGTGTCCTCACGCTCTCCCTATGCACCTTTCCCATGCACACTCAGGCCAAACCCCCAACATCCCGACCAGCAACTCAAAAAAGCACACCTCCAACCCAAACAACGACATCGTTTACACTCAAGACCTCTGACGGCTTTGCCCTCCGCGCCAAAATCCACCTGCCTGCTGGAACAACACCCTCCACACTCAAACGTATGGTCATCTTGATCCACGGTTCAGGCCCCAACAATATGGACCTTGATCTGACAAAAGTCACAAAAGGACAAAAAGAGAACAAGCTCTTCAAATACGCCAGTCACGCTCTCGTAGCAAAAGGCTTTGGTGTCTTGCGATACAACAAACGCACATACGAAGTCAGGCAAGCGCTCATACAGAGAAAACCCTACGCACAAAAGTGGCTCGCAACAGTGAAGGCCAATCCCCTTAACTCCCTGATCGAAGACACCAAGCGCTTCGTACGATACACCAAAAAACACTACCCCAAGGCCAACATTTACCTGTACGGTATCAGCCAAGGTACATACATCGCGTTACAAGCCGCACACGAAGACAAATCAATCAAAGGTGTCGCTCTCACAGGATTTTATGCCACGCCAGCCTTTACAACACTCACATACGTCCAAACTGTGATCCGTCCTCTCCACTTTCTCCGCCCTCTCGACAAAAATCACGACAATCAGCTCGACATGAAGGAACTTCAAAATGGTGGAACCATCGGTATGCAGATGGGACTTCAGTTCGCCATCCTCGACGCCAACAACGACGGAAAAATCAGCTTCATGGAAGTGCAAGGTGCAAATATCATCAATTACTTTCGGTTCCAGAACAAAACCGTACAGGCATACAACAGACAAGAAGCCACACGCCCAACTGTCATGGACATCCTCAAAACATCCTCTTTCAAGGTCGTCTTCCTGCAAGGAATGTGGGACAACCAAACACCAGCCTCGCACACTCGCGGTATCCAGCTGATCAATCAGTTAAAGTGGAAAAAGTCCAACTTCTCCTTCACCTTCTTCCCCAAACTCGGACATGTCCTCGATCCACGTGACAAATATACCGATCTTTACTACAGCAGGATGTCACCCAAAACACTTCACACCGTCTGCTCTACACTCGACAAACAATTCCGATAACAAACTGTCGATCTTTTTTTGGAAAATAACCCCTGCATATCTCGATTTTTGGGCAAGTTTCCACTCACCCCTGCTGCTGTTTCCCCCTGTTGACGACGCTTTTTACCGAGTGACACCAGCCACAGCTTGTGGTTCAGTTTGCGCGGTCGTCTCCTCCACGACCTTGGGGCGGTGTGTCACTTCATCGTAGGTTTCGAAGTACTTTTCATGATTCGTCCCCATCCATCGATCCCACCAGTTAAAATACAGGCTGAAGTTCCCCTTGCTTCGGTGGTGGTGCATATTGTGGTGTGTGGAGGTGTTCACCCACTGCCCCACAGGATGGCGCACAAAATTCTTGGGGAAGAGCTCGTATCCAAGGTGGCCGAGAACATTCATAAAGGTCATAAACAAGAGGAAGATCCCAATCGCGGAGATATGGTGTGGGATGGCAAACAAGAAGACATAGATGATACCAGCCTCGACAACAGCCTCCAAAGGATGGAAGGCAAAGGCAGCCCACGGCGAAGGGTTGTGTGAATGATGATGCACAGCGTGAAAATATTTGAAGAGTTTTTTGTGATGCATCGTACGGTGTGTCCAATAAAAATAGGCATCATGAACGACGATCATCAAGAGGATACTGAAAACGTAGTAGGCCCAACCGTAATCGGAGATGTTTTTGTAACCCAACGTAAGATCGGCCTTCCTCAACAACATCACCGCGATCCCATTGAGCGCAAAGATCACAAAGGTCGAGAGTGACCAAAGGACTTCATTGCGGACCTTCTTGGGTTTGGGAAACTTTTGCTGGATACGACGATGTTGCAGGCGTTTGTGTTGCCACTTCCAGAAGATCATATAGGCCACACCAGACATCACGAGATATCTCACCAACACCACCGTAAAGAGAATCCCCCAAACCCACATCAAAACGTACGGATCAAGTGCTTCCCATATGGTCATATCTTTGATCGATTTCATCATTCACTCCTTGTGCTTCAACCATGATACACACAAAGAAGGAGATAAAACGAAAATGTTGAGATTGTGTGGAGAGTGTCAGCTTGAGTGGACTGAATCGGCAGGAATCTCGCAGGTGTCGCTATCACAACGACCCGTCCAGCGAAGACGGTTTTTGGCAAAAATGGTGTAGGCTGCGTCAAGTAAGTGTGAGATCCCAGGGAGACGTGTCAACGGTATCAACCAGCGCAACCCAATCGCACCATACAAGCGACGGAACACCTCAACACCTTCGATCCACTCACCACCTGGTAAGCGACCCTGAATGCGTGACATGAAGTCATCCATATCCCGACCGTACGCCTTCGCGCGAAATGTTGGCGACGCGATGTCCGTAAAACGTATCCTCTGCTTGCGATCCAAACGCTTCATCATGTTGATCTCACGAACACACAACGGACATTCACCGTCAAAAAAAACTTCAACCTCCCATGTATTCATTCGTTCCTCCCACTTACTTTTCACCAGATGTCTTCTCTTATCCGGTGATGACGCTGTATAATCAGCAGGTTTGTACATGATCCAAAAGACCCACCTGCAATGATGAATAAAAACAACATCACCATGTTTACATGACCCGACAACAACCATCCACAGGAGGCAAGTACATAAGGAGTTATGTATCTTTTCCCCATATGCAAACATGGCGACTAAAGACAACATACATTGACACTTTTGTAGAATCAAGTCCATCGACGAGAAAAAATGAAAAAAAGTGCTCTCATCCTCTCAACACACAGCCGCATCGCCCCTCGACAACGACGCTAGATCCAGATCAAATCATCCCCAAAGATTTTCGTGTACAACAACCTCGCGCTGCTGCAAAAAGCGTCAAGAGCTTGCAATTTTCTTTTTGTGGAGTACTTTTTTGGGAAGGGTCAGGGATAGTCTGGCCATCCTCAAGAAACGAAAGGTCATGTGTATGAAGATCGCTGTCACCAAAGAACAACAACAAACCTGGCAAGATCCATTCTTGTACCTGAGCCAACCTATCTACAACGACATCTACAGACACCTTGGCTGTCTGCTCTGTTTTGAAGAGCCCGTCCCACAAGCCCTTCGAGAGTCTTTTGAGAAGTCTGCGCCCTTCCCTCTCAGCCATGACACCATTTGGAGCGACTCTCTGTTGTACGTCGGCACAGGCAACTGGCTCGAAGCTGATCTTCGTATAGCTTATAATGAAAGCATCTGTGAGACGCTTCGTGAGCGCGATTGCGCGACCGTCTGCAATTACCTCGATAAACGAGAGTGTGCACTCGATCCATTCGACCGCATCGATCTCCTCTTCAGCCAATTTGATATCCAACCCACTCCAGAAGAGAAGAAACTCTTCAGCGAGGACTTCCACAATTGGCTGCTCTCACTACACGCCCAAGTCCCCATCTCGTTCGTCTACACATCGGACAAAATGCAAACACAGTCCTTCGATGAGTGGCTTCAGCGCAGCATCCAAGAAGTCCCCCAAAGACTGTTCCCCAGGCTCCTCTCATTGTGGAATAGTCAGGAGCTGAAAAAAAACCACACAGATGAAATGCTCCCTCCTATCGCAGATAAAGCCAGTCAGGGGATGCTCAACATCTTCCTCGAACAGCAAACGTCTCTCCCACAAGACGTCCGCGACGCCCTTGTCGGTGTTGTCAACGCGATCATTGGAACACTCGAAGGACACCACACCAAGATCTGGTCTGAGGGTTTTCTCAACGATCTCGCAGCCCTCGAAGATGACAACTACAAACGCATCAAGACCCGAAAGATCATCGCCTGAATGGACACACAGCAAACACTTCGAGAGTGGTTACGTGAAGCCCCTTTTGCGATGGGTATGTCTTCCGGCTTCTTCGGCTTCTTTGCACACTGTGGTGTCCTCTCTGTTCTCGAAGAAGAAGCGCTCCTCCCGATCCGCGCGACAGGTTCAAGTGCAGGCGCCTTGATCATGGGGAGTTGGTCTGCGGGACTCGCAGCGACAGATCTTCGGGATGAGCTGCTGTCACTCAAACGCAAAGACTTTTGGGATCCAGGCTTTGGTTTTGGTCTCCTCAAGGGCGAACTCTTTCGTCAAAAGCTCCGGGATATGCTCCCTCAGCAATCATTCTCCTCCACACGTGTCCCTCTGACGCTCTCAGTCTACGACGTCAAAACCCGCGAAACAGTCGTCCTTGATGAGGGTCCTCTTCCCGAAGCGATCCAGGCCTCTTGTGCGTTTCCCTTTATGTTCCAACCTGTCCGCGTCCAGGGAACACTCTACCTCGACGGCGGTATTCTCGATCGTCCAGGCTTAACAGGCATTCCAGAAGGTCAACGGTTATTCTTCCACCATCTCGGCTCACGCTCCCCCTGGAGACGAAAAGGCAGTCAGGCTCTCAAAATCCCCCAACGAGACAACATGACCGCGCTGATCATCGACGGGCTTCCACGGGTCAACCCATTCAAATTGCACCGTGGCAAAGACGCCTTCCAGATCGCACGTGAGAGCACACAGCGCGCACTCGATATGCCGATCTCAAACAACAAGGTCCACGTCATCCCACCCCAAATCGTCCGACAACAAGGATGATCTCCCTCTCAAAGAATCTCCCCTTCCACAAAAAATGAACTTGATGTGTACCCACCTCGTATGGACTTGTGAAACTTGATGGGAACTGGTTGTCACTTCCGAGCAAGTAGCCTAATAGGAAAAGGCGTTTGATTTTAGTTCAAAAGACTGATGGTTCGAATCCATCCTGGTTCACCGAGGGTATATCCCAAAGTGCAGTGACAACCGCCCTCCCCAACAAGCTTTCACTTTTCTTTTCGTGAGCACATTTGGAGCAACATGGCGAACCCAATCTCTCCGACACCCCTTCATACAAAACACACCAAAAACCATGACATCACAGCCGAGAGAGTCAAATTGTTCGGTGTTGATGGTCAATTTTTGGGTATCTTCCCAACTGAGAACGCGCTCTTTATCGCCACACAACAAGGTCTGGACCTCGTGATGCTCGACTATACAGAGCTTCCAAGCTGTCGCATCATCGACTACGGACACTTTTGTTACACACATCAACAAGAGCAAAAGCGCAGAGACCGACACAAAAAACACAAGATCTTTCGCTTCAGACGCCGGACACAAGAAGAACATATCCACTGCTCAACACGAAAGATCATAAGGTGGCTCGAAGCAGGTCACACAGTCATCATCGAGCTCATCAGCCCTCCCCACACACGACATTACGCTAAAGCACAATTCGACACCATCACCAACCGCTTTGCAACAGAACTGGGCTATCTCGGCGTCTTGACCTTTCCTGAAACACAAATCAAACATGGCTGGCGCGCGTTCCTCACACCACACACACAACTCCCCCCCGAACACCCTCCTCTCGAAGACACATCCGCACTCACCGCACTACAAGACACATACGAAGATATCCTCTTTTAATCGGTCTTTATCAGGCACGTTTCCACTTACCCCTGCATATCTGTCTTTATCAGGCACGTTTCCACTTACCCCTGCATATCTCTTTTGATCGGGCAAGTTGCCACTTGCCCCTGCATATCTCTTTTGATCGGACAAGTTGCCACTTGCCCCTGCATATCTCTTTTGATCGGACACGTTTCCACTTGCCTCTGCATATATCTTTTGATCGGGCACGTTTCCACTTGCCCCAGCTTGGGCATCGTCTGTCCAAAAACAAAACGAAGACATTTTTTGTGCAAAATGGTGTACGGATTCGACATCAATGGTCATAAGGCTGTATACACAAAGGAGACACCAAAACTCCGCTATCGCATACGTACGTTTACAAAAAATGAGGAAAAGAGCATGACGAAGAAAATCGTGGCAATTGTATCTGGCATCTCCCTGTTGTTGCTGAGCGTTCCAGTCTGGAGCTTCTACGCAGACAAGAAGCAGGAAAAGCTGCTCAAAAAGAGCGTGAAGAAATGGAATGCTTGGCGAAAAGCAAACCCAAAGACGTGGGTCGTTCTCAACCGCATGAAGGCCAGTAGAGCGGACTTTTATGGTGCCAATCTGTCAAAGGCCAGGATGAACAACACTTCGCTCTTTTACGCGAATCTCTCAACAGCCAATCTCAAAGAGGCGTTGTTGGGGAATGCGAGCCTCTCAGGAGCCAATTTGCGCAACGCAGATTTGAGCAAGGCTGACCTCGATGGTGCATATCTCAAACACGCAAATTGCTTTGGTGCCAAGTTCATCTCCGCAAGTTTAAAGAAGACCAACGCAAAAGAAGCCTATCTCTGGCAAGCAGATCTGACAAAGGCCAAGATGCAAGAGATCGACCTGAAAAAAGCATCGTTGTGGAGAGCCAATCTTCAGGGCGCGGATCTGACAAAAGCAAGACTTGATGGAGCAAACCTCTCTGGTGCGAACTTCAAAGACGCAGATCTCACAAAAGCCAATTTGCAAAATGCCTTCCTTTGGAAAGCCAACCTGAAAGGTGCAACACTCCGTGGTGCAAACTTCACCGGAGCCATTTGGGTCAACGGCAAACAATGTGGTCCTGGTAGCATTGGTCGCTGCAACCCATTGTAAAGACATCCCGACATCCCGCGCTTTTTACCCGGAAAGAACACTCCAGACAGAATTCTCCCACCAAATCTTTATCAGGCAATTTACCACTTGCGCTTGGTGCTGCCGCGCTTCGCTTGGCTTGGCATTGTGGGCTGGTTACCGACACCATCCTGGGGTTTTCACCCCAGACCCCACGATGCTCACGCATCGTCTGTGTTGCGCTCTTCGAGCGCTGGGGAAAAGAAGTGGGAATAGAACCCCAACTCAACTTTATAGGCAAGGGGAGCGATGCAAGACCCTATCATTCCGAGCGAACGATCGCCAGCTCTCCCTGCAGTTCAACTTTGTAGGCAAGGGGAGCGATGCAAAAGAGGGAACAGGACCCCCTCAGACGGGCTTCGCCCGCCAGCTCCCCCTGTATGACCTGCGCTTTGCTTCGGTCGACAAGGGGAGCGATGCACGTCAAAGGATATATCGCGATATAAACGAATATTCCGTGTATATCGGATGAATATCAGTAGGGTCGGGCCTTGTGTCCGACCTATAATATCGTATATATCGGCTGATAGTCCCTCCTCTCGAAAGGCTTGAGAGGAGGGAAGAGCCGGAGGCTCAGGGTGGAGAGTTTGTAGAGGCGTATGTTGCAAAGTGCGACGCAAAAAACCCACTGCAAGTGGGCGAGCAAAAGGGAATCCAAGGATATGGCCTTGCTATATCCGCCTGCAAGAAGGGGATGATTTGGTGGAACTAGGGGAGCTTGCGGAGACACAAGTGCAACGTCCGCCGGATCAGAACTCTAGTATCCCCCGTGTATATCGGCTAAATACTCCCTTCTCCCAAGGCTGGAGAAGGGTTGGGGATGAGGTTTGTTGAGGTGGATGATTGCAAGTGAAGACGCAAAAAACCCACTGCAAGCTCGAAAGCAAATGAGCTTTATAAGGATGTCGCCTGCGACATACGCCTACAAGGAGGGGATGATTTGGTGGAGTCAGGGGAGTTTGCGGAGACACAAGTGCAACGTCCGCCGGAACAGAATTCTAGTTCCCCCCGTGTATATCGTTTGAATGGTTCCTCCTCATCAAAAGGCTTGAGAGGAGGGAAGAGCCGGAGGCTCAGGGTGGAGAGTTTGTTGAGGCATATGCTGCAAAGCGCACGAAGCAAATCAGCCACGAAGAAAAGCCTCTGCAAGAAGAGCATTGTAAGTGGTAAAGCCCCAACCCCGCAGGGGTTCAAACGGGGTCCAGCCGCCGCCCGCTGGTGCAACGTCCACCGGAACAGAAAAAAAATGAACGCTATTTAAAAACCGGACCAAGCGAATGTATATTGGAGTTGGAGAAGGTACCTTGCTTATTGATCTCTCCAGTTCTTTTCCAGGACATATCATGAGAAGAGCAATAGCGATTGACATACCCAGAGATGCGGAACTTGATCACACCTTTTTCACGATGTGCAGCATAACAAAGCCTGACAACGCCTCTCCTCTTAACATCCCACCCTAACACGCGAAGACTCGCCTGCTCCTTGCTGATGGGGGCGTTGTTTTCAAAAAAACAAACCTTTCGAACATACGTCCTCCCAACTTTCGAATGATTGGGGAACGTACACGTCTCTTTACGACCAAGAAACGGCAATGTTTTGTGCTTTTTGTAGTAATTTCGAAGCTTCTTCGTCGCCGTCTCCATTTTATCCCAGGGTTTTCCACTGTACATCATCCAACGAGTCGGTACCATCCCAGACCATGACCAGACCACAAGCACTACAATCACGAATTGTGTGGGGAGCAGCTTAAAAAAGAGGATATCAACCTTCACATCGTCAAAAGTGTACAAGAGAAAAAAGGCACGAACAAAAACCAGACAAGCGTAAAACCCTACAACACTAAGAGGAAATAACACCATTGGATTGGAGTTTGAAGCAACGATCAAGGCTGGGGAATCAAAGATAGGTATGCCAGCGCACAAAAAAAACGTCCCTCCAGTGAAGCCAGCGTAAGATGCCATCCATTTTTTCTGCGTTGGTTTTTCAAAAACGTTGTACAGCAGATACCCATCAAGCAAAAGATGAAGCAGGAAAATATAGGGCATGTACTCAGTGTGCAAAAATGGATGAACAAGTTGTGGCATCGCTCCACCATCCATATCTGGAGGAAAAAACCACTCTAACGGCTCTATCAGATGGTAAAGATTTGCAAACAAGACATACATCATAGAGCCCTCCTTCGAACCTTTGCGTGAGGCTGTTGGATGGAAAAAAGTCTTCTCTTGCGCGCACTTTTTTTCCTGACTTGGCGTAACCTTCGGTTCTTTTTGAGAGCACGAAGAATATCAGCTGCTTCATATCGTATCCAGCTACGTTTATCATGTAAACTCATTCTCTTTAGGGTACCTTGAATCGCTTTATCCCCCTCAATGTGGGAAAGAGATGCACCACAAAAAGAAGTATCAAGCCCTTTACTCAGCGTTGGAGTCGAACCACCTCCTGATTCGACCATGTAGAAGGGAGTCTTTGCAGACGATATATCCGCAACAAACTTGATACGATGATCCGTTACACCGATGAGTTTGAACAAGGCAACGTAGTAATCACAACTCACGACTTTGTAAAATCTGCCGTCCACACGGACGTACAAATTGCTCTCAGCGTCACTCATAAGAGGGAACCAAAGACTCTTTTGCTCGCCAGGTGCAATCGAACCGAGTGGATGACGATACTTCTTCGCCCGATCCAAAGAATAGAAGACACGATGGAGAGTGGACGCCGTTGCGTTCTCGATCACGATCCTGTGGGGACGAAATATCCATACGCACACAGAAAGAACCACACCCACCCACAAGATACCCTTTACGATCTTGGACATAACACCTCCCAAAAGTATGGTTTAAAATTTCCCATGTCCGTAGAACTCAGGTCGAGAAATCTTAACATCCGATAAAGACGTTGCTTTTCCATGTTGCACAAAGCCTCTTCCTTCACCTCTACATCTGAAATTCATCTGGAGAGACACACGAAAAGTTGAAACGCCATTTTTTTTCGAAGCAGAGTAACAAATTCGATAGAAATCTCTTTTTTTGCTCTGAAGGCCAATCTTCCTCAAGCATGACCTCATCTTTTCTGTAAGCTCTCTGTTTTCGTTATGGAAATAACATACCTTTCGACGAAGAGTACGTCCTGCACGGGGCTTCTTCTCCATCGTACAGATCTCACCAACCCCCTCACAAGGAAACTGTTTCTTTGTTTGAAACTCCTTCACAGCTGAATCCGCAACAACCTTTAATGCAACTTTGGAATCGAATCCTGGGAGCACAAAAGCATCACTTGGTGGAAGTATTGCAGACAGAGCAAACAAACAAGTTATCACCATGACACAAGCCAACTTGAAGGGAAGGCTGAAGGACTCCCCCAACTTCGAGAATGCAAAAAAATGAATGGCCAAATGAACCAGGATAAATGCTATAAAAACAAGGAGGTAAAAAGTAAGAACATTCTCCCCCGAGAATCCCATCAATGGCAACTCGAAAAATGGGGCAAAGACGAGCAACAACACATTCAGGCTAAAAACCAGCACAGTGATTTTCGCAAACTGTTTGTTCATAATTGTTTTTTTCGCCCTACACTCTCTTTTGAGAAGGAAAGCAACAAGCAAAAGATGAGGGATAAAGAGATACATCAAATACAGCATCTGCATATGAAAGAGCATCCAGCTACCAACAGCAAAACTTGCTCCAAATGTTTCGGGGACATACCAACTCATATCGACTTTTTCACCTCCGTGCGAGTTGATGGCTTTAGGCTGCTCCAAGGAAAAAAGCACCACAATTTAAATAGCCTTCTTGAAGATGGTAGAAAAGCACAAGCTCAAACAATGTGAGCTGCGCCAGCTTCTTTTTGAAGAAATGCTTCGATGCCTCTATAGGTCCCCACACTTGAATCCCAGAATCTCGTAACGCAAAGTTTCTCAAATGAATGTAGAGATAGAGCATTTCATCGCATAAAGTACCCATAAACCACTTGAACGGCTTCGTCATCGACACTACACCTCCATGCATTCCTTTCGGATTATTTACATGTGCCGCCTACACACTTGAACTTCCCACAAGAGTATTTCAATCCATCCAGGCACTTGTAGAGAGAATTGGGTGCACAATAACAATGTCCAGGAGCACAATTAGGGACGGCAACCCTCTTGACAGGATCAATGCACACCTGAGAAGGCAGAGCACAATCAGTCGCCGCAGTACAAGACTTGCGCTGTGTGCAACTTCCCCCAGAACACGTCGCACCAGCACTACAATTCGCAACGAAATCATAACCCTCACCATCTGCTCGACAAACTTGAACAGTGTTCCCCAAACAAATCACCTTTCCAGGCAAACAGGTCGACTTCACCACACAACGCCCCTCCCGACAAAGCTGATCAGAGGGACACGTCGTAAGAGGCAAAAACACACCACGATTCGGATCACAAAGTCCTACCGTATTGCCCGAACAATTGCGCTCACCCGCAACACAACCCTTTTTCTCCAAAGGAACACATTTGCCATCTTCGCAAGTCTCGTCCTTCACGCAATTCACACTCCACTCAAATTGACTTCTGTCTGCACTACACTTGAAGACATTGCCCCCAAGACACTTCACCTCATTCTCCTTACAAACAGGGAGCTTCTTGCACGCCCCAGCCTCACATCGTTCATCAGCCTGACAAGACAAAAGTTTGCGATAGCTCAAACGATCATCACTACACACCATCACAGAGCGCCCCTGACACTTCTTCTGCCCAACACTACACACAGGATTGGGTTGACAGCGCCCACCTTCACAAAACTCATTATTCGTACAAGCCTGTATCAGCGCAAATCCCGAGAGGTCAGCAACACACGCATACACACCACCTTCATAACAGACCTTTTCACCGGCCTTGCAGGACTTTCTTTTGGTAATGGGGATCTGAGAAGGTGCTGTACACTCCCCCTCAAAACATGGCTTGTTCTTGGGACACTCTAGAGGGACAGAACCTGAACCATCGAGATAACAGACCTTCAGGTTGACACCATCACAGACCTGCTCACCTGGATTGCAAACATTGGGAATGTCTGCGGGATTGGCACAACCAAAGAGAGACAAAAACAAAACAACAAGGACCAGACTTTGAAGATACTTTGCACGAAAAAGAAACATCTTTATTTTTCCTGTCATGTAAAGGTTTGGGAGTTTTTTTGAGGGGCTAACGGGGTATTTGAAATACCCCAGACGCAGCCTTCGGCTTTGTCTTCCCCAACAGTCGAGTCGCTTCGCTCCTACTTTGTAGACTGGGAACAAGCATCTTAAGCCCAACGACCCATTTTAGAAAGTTTTACAGACATATGCTGTAACGTTCGCGGACAACCAAGCTACCAAGTAAGGTGCAAAAAAAGGCGAAAAGTGGACAACAAACAAAGCAAAAAGATGATATGCCGAAATCCAGAGAGTCTCCTTCCTGACACCGATTCGCAAGTAATTTCCAAGATGGAAAAAGAATCTCCTCGGCAAGAATGCGAGATACGCAATGAAGACACTCATCATCAAACAAGCAAACATACTCAACAGGATCCCAAGAGTGCTCTGGCCTTGTGAAGCTAATAGACTACAAAGCAGTCCAAAAATCACCGAAAGAATGAGGGACGCGCGGTACATGTTGTTTTTATCCTTTGAGTTGTAAACCATCTTCAACATCAACTAGGTGAAAATGCAACCTGCTACAGAGCCTGTCCGCTACTGACATACCCCCTTTATGCACTTAAATTTTCCACAAGAATTTTTGTCGACGTCGAGACATGGATAACGTGTATTGAATGCACAAAAACAATGACCACCACCACAACTCGAAACAGCTGTACCTTTGATAGGATCTGCACACACTTCAGAAGGCAAATTGCAATCATCCGGTGAGGTACAGACTTTACGCTTTTCACAGCGACCCTCTATGCAAAACTCGTTTTTGGTGCAACTCGCAACAAAATCAAACCCCGAACCATCAGCCTTACAAGCCTGTAGAGTGTCCCTCAAACATTTAATCTCTCCCGGTGAACAGCTTGACTTCTTGATTGTACAACGGCCTTCTTTGCAAATCAGATCAACAGGACAGGCTGTAAGAGGCAAAAACACACCACTGTTCGGATCACAAAGACCTACCGTATTCCCTAAACAGTTGCGTTGGCCAGCACGACAACCATCCCGACCTCGAAGTTCACATTTGCCATTCTTGCACTCCTCATTCCCAGCACAGTTGGCATGTGCCTCGAATTGAGTCTGAGCAGCGTTACATTTGAACACATTTCCCTCAATACACTTCAACTCATTTACTTTACAGATAGGGGGTTTTCTACACACTCCACTTTCACATATCTCACCAGCACCACAAGTCAAGAGATTGCGATATCCAGAGAGGTCATCCTTGCAGATCATGACATCTTGCCCATCACACTTCCTCTGTTCTTGGCGACATACCGAATCCGTTTGACAACGACCACCTTCACAAAACTCATTATTCGTGCAAGCCTGTATCAGCGCAAATCCCGAGAGATCAGCAACACACGCATACACACCACCTTCGTAACAGACCTTTTCACCGGATTTACAGGATTTTCTTTTGGTGATGGGGATCTGAGAAGGTGCCGTACACTCCCCTTCAAAACATGGCTTGTTCTCGGGGCATTCAAGAGGCGTATATCCCGAGCCATCAAGATAACAGACCTTCAGGTTGACACCATCACAAACTTGCTCGCTTGGCTTGCACACCTTGGGAATGTTCGCAGAATTGGCACAGCTATACAGGATACAAAGCAAAGCCGCAAGGGAAAGATATTTGAGACATTTTGTATGACAAAGGAACATCATCATTCTTCCTACGATGTAAAGATTTGGAAGCTATTTTGAGGGACTAACGGGGTATTTGAAATACCCCAGACGCAGCCTTCGGCTTTGTCTTCCCCAACAGTCGAGTCGCTTCGCTCCTATTTTGTGAACAGAATGGTTTTGGTGGCATTTTTTGTTTCCTTTCGGATTTGTGTCTATTTGGAAATATAGCCACGTTGTTCGAATCCCCCAATAGACCATTTACTTTGTGCGTTAATGGCTCCAGAGCGTTCAAGTACAAATAAACCTTCCCTTCTACAAAAGTTATTGACATAAGCCGTGATCTGGAATGTCCTCTTCGCTCCCTCCTGTTTGGCAGCGTAGCAAAGTCTGATGAATGACTCCTTTGATACTTTCCATCCAAGAACATGAAGACTTTCCTGTTGTGGGGTTATTGGGCCTTTGTTCGTGTACAAGCATACCTTTCGACGAAGTGTTCTTCCCACTTTTAAGTGGTTGGAAATTGTGCAGACTTCTTTCCGTCCGACATAGGGCAATGTTTTGTACTTCTCAAAGTATACATGGAGGTGCTTCGTCGCAGCTTCAAGATGTCGATAAGGCGCTCCTGAGTAACGGGTGAATCTATCCATTGGTGGTGTTGTGTAAGCTGCCCAAACGAGGAGAACAACGATCACGAATTGCATCGGAATCAGAACCCAAAAGAGCCGTTTCTTTTGCAAATCGTCAAAATTGTACAAGAGAAAAGAAGCTCGTACAAAGATCAGGCACACAAATAATCCAGCGAGACTTGCAACATAGAAGAGAGGGACCCCAAAATTTCCAAGATTCATGGCAGGGAGTTCAAAAACAGGAAGAAGGATAAAAAGAAATGTGCCGATCGAAAAGCCAACCAGAGATATGCCCCACTTTCGGGGAGTAGAATTGACCAAAACACAACGCAACAACAAAGCATCAAGCAAAAGATGAAGTAGAAAGAAATAAGGAAAATACCCCAGATACAAATCTCGATGCAGGCTTTGTGGTAAAGAGATTCTGTCAGGAGGCAAATACCACCTCAAGGGCTCCAGAGCCAGAGCGATCTTTGAGAATGTTAAGAAAACCATGAAACCTCCTGTGAACGTCTCATCTTTCGTGTTCCTTTTTGCATCCGGCGGCCTAAATCATCTTCAAAAAACACAAGAAAATATGGAAGTTTGTTGTGTCTACCTTGGAGGTTGTTCACTTTTGTACACACTCACCTTATTTTCGCCTCCAGAGCTCCAACAACCGTTTTCTGCTCATGTCATGTTTCCTCTTGGAAATTTCAGAACGCAAATAAAGCCATTTCAAAAGCTCAAAACTCTTTTGAAGGCGTTTCTTTTTTTCGCTGGGGCTGAAGAATGCATATCCGAAAACATATGCACATTCATATGTTGACATAGCTTCGAGTTCCTTTCCAAGGAGCTGTTTTGCACCGGCTCTGGCTCCTTGAGTATACTTCTTCCCAACCTCAAATGTAAAACCTCTTGAAGACAAGTCGATGATTTGCTTGGTGGATAGATGCTTATCGATATAGACTCCAAGCATGAACTTCTTCAGGGAGTAGTTGGAGATCTCTTTCCTGAAGGTACTTCGATACTCATTAAAGAGTTCATCTACCAGTACCCAACGGACACCCGATTCGGAAATGGGATATGGCACTTTTTCCGAACTCTGCGGACGTCGATACATCTCGTGCATGTACATAATTTCAAAAAAGATGTCGAGGGGATATCGACGAAGGCTTCTTTTAGGCCTAAATAGGTAATGTGGATCCAAGCGAAACATCATCAACGTCCGGCATTCTTTGGAAAGTGCATGTTTCTGTTGTTGACCCCACTTCTTCTTCAACACATCCACTTTTCCTGTCATGTATCGGAAATCCTCAGAGTCTCTCTTCAGAGAACTCAAGACAAAGACATCCGCAAAGAAATAAAAACAAGCACAAAACAAAACGAACAAGACAGCAACGTAAAAGAACAGCTTCGTGCTCAGGTGCATGGCACGCTTTATTTTTGTCCTCAACCATTTGACGTGTTTCATTTGTGCTTCTTCGTGTTCCCCACATAAAAAGAGACAGGTACACCACCCTCCATCGAATATGCATCAACACCCCATACGCTACAAGCCTGAAGGCTTACAATTGTAACAAATGTGTGACAGATAGATCGTTTTTCGACGCACATGAGGTATATCTCCATGGTATTTGTAGGATTACATATTGCATACCAGATTGCGCCGAAATGTGGTACATGGTTGATTGTTCCTTCGATAAGTTCGTAACAATTTGAGGAGAGTATAGCCCAATATATGACGATGTCAAGTACAAAATATGCTCGCTGAAAGAGCCATCACCCCTTCTCCAAAGTTGAGAAGGTGAAACTAAATACATCCTCATGAAACAAGGCCATCGAACAACATCAACAAAAGAACCCTGGCACCTCCATGCGCGGACCCAAATATCTTTCGCGCCAATGCAGAACCTCCACGCATGACAAAAACAGCTTCACGCACGGAGTTAACACCTTATCGTAGCAAAAAATGAATATGATCAGCGATCTACAGGTACACTATGAAGGCTTCATGTACCACCAAGCCTACCCAAAGAGACGATACGCTCAAGCCGCCCAACAAGTCTGACGAAAAAACCTTTACTTTCAACGACACATGTAGCTGACCTTGTCATACAACAAACCCACACCACCACACAACATACGAGCTCATCCATACAACATACCACCTTTTTCACGTAGCAAGCCTCCAAGCTCATGAAATGGATGATACCCTTCACAAAACAAAGTAACATTTCCATAAAAAAGCTATCTTATTCATACAACAAGCCCTCTTTTTCCAAAAAAGTACCTTTGATCCAGACGACAAGCCTCATTTTTTTTCAAAACACGTCTCTGTACGCCAGCACATACTTCTCTTCCACAAAAAATCCGCAAACATCAAAAAACATGTAGCATTTAAAGATATAAATTGGCATTGCGTGGCAACACAGATACATATTGTCGTTCTTCTTGCCAAAAAGAAAAGACCACAGACAAAGACAAAGCCCTTCAAAAACAAACACAAAGAACAAAACACACATATGTATCAAAAAAAGACTTGCACACTGATACAAAGTTCGTATGATCCGAACATCAACTCACATAAAAATATGACATATCAACATCCTCAACAGAAGTTGGAGTGGTATCATGGCAAAAAAGAACACAAAAAAAGCACCCAAACCATCAAAGACAGGCTTCCTCCCAGATCTCGCAACACTCTATCCCGTCTCACAAGTTGCTCTCGACAAATTTGAACTCACCCCACACTTTCGCCAAGTCATCAGCCCCCGAACCTTTGACTTCCTTCGAGGCGTAAATGTCCGCCCCGAAATATTCAAAGCACTAAGCGAAAAAGGATTTACAACCCAGGAAGCACAACTCGGATGGCAACTTCTTCAAGCTGCGAATGGAACGTACATGATGGAAGAGCGCCCAGGAGTCTCCCAAAAACAAATCGCCGCAGAGGTCGAACTGGATCAATGGGATGAACCCAACTTTGAGATCATCGATGTCAGCCTCAGTATCATGTTCCCCGAACAACGCGACTACCTCTTCGAAGGTCTGTCCCCACAACAAGGCCCTGCAGCTGTCAACTCAATCAGACAATTACTTCGACGTGTCGAGATCCTTGAATCAGGCTCAGATCCCAACCGCGAAGCGACGCGCGCAGAGGACAAAGCAGCTATCAAAGAACTCGAAACAACCCAAATCCTGACCAAGGCAACACGCAAACACCTGGCAGCCTTAATCGAGATAGTAGAAACACCCTCCGAAGATGATGTCAAACACGTCGAACGCTACAACAAACAACAAGCATACCACGAAGACGCACTCAAACGTCTCGGACTATGGATCAAAAAATGGCGAACTATCGCCAAACGAACGATCACAAGACGTTCTGACCTGATCAGTCTTGGACTCGCAGAACGCCGCAAAAAGAACGACGCAGACACTCTCCCCTCCGAAACTCCCAACACAGAAAATGTCGAGAGCGAAGTCGTCGTAGATCCCCCAACAACCCCTTAACCGACAGAGTCGTGTAGCTGACATATAAGGGAGATACTCAAAATCTGTTCCGGCAGACGTTGCACTTGCGCCCAAAGCAAATCTGTCCTATGAGGACGTTTACTTCATGCGCTTTGCAACATATGCCTCAACAAACTCTCCACCCTGAGCCTTTGGCTCTTCCCTCCTCTCAACCCTTTCGAGAGGAGAGATTATTACACCGATATGTACGGGAGATAATCGAAATCTGATCCGGCGGACGTTGCACTTGTGTCTCCGCAAACTCCCCTGATTCCACCAAATCATCCCACTCTTTCTGGCGGATATAGCAAGCCATATCCTTGGATTCCTTTTTGCTTTCGAGCTTTCAGTGGGTTTTTTGCGTCTTCACTTGCAATCATCCGCCTCAA
>PCBK01000001.1 GCA_002731275.1 Deltaproteobacteria bacterium
TCGCGAACATCGACCTCTGCTTGCGCTCCTGGCACTAGCTTGACCTTGGCTGGTAGTGGCGTGGCCTTGGGCTTGCAGTCCTCAAGGCCTTGCTGCTTCAGCACGGTGTCGACGTAGTCGCCCTGGGCGAGTGTCATGGTCCCTTGCTGGATGTCGTAGGCGATGGCAATGCTGAGGTACTTCTTGGGCATGCCCAGGTTCTTGAGCCTGTAGTTGGCAGCGAGCATCTGCTCAGCCTGGTCCATGAGGTCCTGCGTGGTGGCGGCGATGAGGAAGTCATCCACGTGCACGCACACCATGATGGTGCGGTCGTGGTTGACAAAGACACACGCGTCCGAGCGCAGACGCTCGAAGCCGCTTGCACCAATGGTCTTCCAGACAGAGGCGTACCACAGCTTGGGCGCCTGGCGAAGGCCATACAGGCTCTTGCGCAGCTTGAGCAGACTGCCTGGTGGCAGGTTGGCGGCCTCTGGGGGACGCACGAAGACGTTGTCGAGGTCAATGTCCGCGTGCAGGAAAGCTGCTGACACATCGAACTGGCACAGCAGCATGCGGCGATGTGTTGTCACTGCCAGGAAGGTGCGCAGCGCCTCGAAGCGCGTGGTGGGCGAGAAGACGTCGTCAAAGGTGTCCTCACCCTGTCTGTTTCCGCAGCACACGAAGCGCACTTTGTGCATCGTGCTGCCGTCAACGTTGTGCTTCACAGCAAACACAAGTTTCGAAGGGATTGCGTTCAATCCCAAGGGAACTGTGCGCTGCTCGACGATGTCGAAGACGTCGTGGCGGATCATGTTCTGCCACTCTGCGACGAAGGCGTCCTGCCATTTGGCCTTGTCTGGCGAGGCCATGGCCTTGCGCCATGTTGTTGGCACTGGAGGCTGCTTGCGCTGGCTGCTCTGCACCATGGCGTCCTTGAGCAGCGTTGTGCGCAGACACAGGATGTCGGTGTCATAGCCTGTGCTGTTGTCGCTGCAGTCGCTAGATGTCGACGCGTCTGTCTCATCAAGGTCAGTGTGGACGCTGTTGTTGCTGTTGATGATGGTGTCGCCATCACCGTGTGCTTCTGCGGTGGATGATGCGATGCTGTGCTGCCACATTGGGTCAGTGAGTGGGTCCCCCTGCTCCATAGAGTCAGGGGCCTCTTGTTGTGCTGGCTGGGGCTGCTGCATGGAGTCAGCCGTGCCTGGGTCCCCCTGCGCCATAGCGACAGGGGCCACTTGTTGTTGTTCTTGTTGTTGCAGCTGCTGCATAGAGTCAGCTGTGCTCTGGTCCCCCTGCTGCATGGAGTCAGAGGCCATGTCGCTGCCATCCCGCTGCTGCTCCATGGAGTCAGCTGTGCTGGGGGCTAGCGATGTTGTTGGTGTTAGCCACATTGCTGTTGGCTGCAGCTGTGCAGCGTTGTGGCCCTTGAGCCTGCGCTGCTGCTGCTGCTCTTCTTCTTGTTGCGCGCGTTGTTCTTTGCCACCGATGATTGGAGATGCAGGAAAGGCACCCCCTTGACCTGCGGGGCTTGGCTCCTCCACGAAGTCGACGTTGATCGAGGACCGCACCCTCTGCGTTGAGGTCACGAAGACGCGGTGCGAGTTGCTCCTCGCGTCATAGCCGATGTAGTGGCCATCCAACGCCCTGCGCGGGAACGTCGCGCTCCTGTCGGTGCGCACGTGGTCGTAGATGAAAGCCTTGCACCCGAAGACGCGGACCTGGTCGATGGGCGGCGCCTTGTTGAAGAGCGCATGGTATGGCGACATGCCGATGCTGGTGTGCGGCATGAGGTTGTACACCCATGCCGCGTGGTCCAGCGCTGCTGACCAGAAGGCGTCCTTGCCATCCAGAGGGAGGGCAGACGTGTGCAGCATTGAAGCCGCCGACTCCTTGAGCGTGCGGATGCTGCGCTCGACAAGACCGTTGTGCTGGTGGACGTGTGGCGGGCTGTAGCGCACTCGCAGGCCCAGCTCCTTGCACGTGGCAACAAAGCGGTGTGCTGTAAAGACCGGGTCGCTGTCTGTCTGCACGAGCGCGCCGCGGTTGGCCGGCACTGCTGTTGTGGCGATGAAGCGGCGCAGGGCCTCGCACACGTCGTTCTTGGTCTTGATGAAGACACACTCCATGAAGCGCGTCTTCTCGTCGAGCCACACCATGGCGTACTTGCTGCCGTGGATGGATGGCGGGAAGGGGCCGATGACGTCGAGGTGCAGCACGTCTCCAGCGCTGGCAGCACTGCGCTGCGCGCTCTTGCTCACTGGCTTCCTGCTTGCCTTGAAAGCGAGGCAGTCGCTGCACGAGATGTCGTCGTGGCTCTCGTGGTCGTTGTCGCAGTCCTTGTCTGCGCCTGTGACATAGTCGATGCGCTGCGCGGCGAGTGCCTTGCGCACTGCGGTGGCAGAGCGGTGGCCCAGCCTGCGGTGCCATGTGTGCAATGTGTGCACAGCCATGCATTTGGCGCGCGGGCTGTGGTTGGCGGCAGTGGCGACAAGGTAGAAGGTGCTGTCGCCATGGCACGCGAGCTCGAGCTCAGCGCCGTCCACAAAGAGCGATGACGTGCCTGGGCTCAGGCACAGGCGCACGCCGCTGTCAATGAGCCTGCCTGCTGAGAGGATGTCATACTGGAAGCCTGGCAGGAACAGGACGTTGTGGATGGTGAGCCAGACGTTGCTGTCGTCTGTGGAGCGCGCCTTGAGGCACACGGTGCCCTGCTCCAGCACGGTGACTGCACCGCCGACGCCCGTCACATTTAGTGGCTTGGAGAGTGGCCGCAGGTGCTGGAAACTTGTGCGGTTGCCAAAGATGTGCACCGAAGACTGTGTGTCGATGCCGATGGCGTTTGCGGGGAGCTGGGCGGCGGCATGTTCGCTCATCTTGAGAGCGACATGCTTGTGCGCGCCTGTGTGCTCGAGCCGCTGTGCCAGTGGTCCTCGGCGCTGGTGGTGGCGCTGTGAGCCGTGATTGCGGCCGTTGTGCGCGATGCGGGAGCTGTTGTTGTAGTGGTGCTTGGCTCCACTGGCGCTGCTGCTGCTGCTGCTGCTGTTGTTGTCCATGCCGGTGTTGTTGGCTGGGTTGTGGAAGCAGTCCTGTGCGCGGTGGAAGCCAAACTTGCCGCACCACTTGCAAACCGCTCTCTTGTCGCGCAGCTGGCGCGTTCGGTGCTCGCTGGCGGAGCGCTTGGCTGACATGCGGAAGAGACGCTCGTCAACGTCTTGCATGGTTGGTGGCTGCTGCTGTGGCGGGGCTGCGTGCAGCACTTTTGTCATCATCTCGTTGACAGTGGCTGTGGGTGCGTTCAGCTCTTTCAAAAAGTCTTTTGGCTTGCTGTGGTCGAACACCGCAAACAGCACCCATGCCATTGCCTGTTCTCTTGTGATCAGCTCTGTTGTGTCAAACACTGCTTTCACTTTCTCAAAGACTTTCAACACTCTCTTGCTGTAGTTATCTTGTTCATCACCCTCACACCACGCTGCTGCCTGCACCAACTCGTGCACATACTTGTTCTTTCTGTGCTCATCGCTGTCATGCTTGTAGTAGTTGATGAGGGCTTTCCATGCTGCGGCTGCGTCATCATAACCCCTCACTATCATTGCCACGGCCTCTTCACACTCTTCCAGCGCCATCAACAAGCTGAGGTGGACATGCTCTTTCTCTTCTGTGGTTGCTGTGTCATCACCCTCAAGCACCTTCTCTGCCCCTGGCATGGTTTTCTTGACATACCTTTTGAAGTTGAGCTGGAAGAGGCGAAGCTGATCAGCCGCGCCCTTGAAGCGAGGGAGGGAAGCGGTAGAGAGCTCCATAACCTGTGATGATTTGGTTGAGAGAGTGTAATGGTTTGGTTGAGTGTGTGTTGAGTTGGTGAAGTGTGCGTGTGGTGAGTTGGTTGTTTCAATGTGGTAGTAAGAGTGATGAATGAGCACATCACACAGACAAACAGTAAAGCAAGAACAAGAACACAATGCACACAACACAAAGCATAAGCATGCCATCACGTGATGAGCTCAGCATGCTGAGCTGGCATGCAGAGCAGACGCAAGCACAAAACACAGGGAACAAACTGGCGTGCAAAAGTAATGCAGCCTTGCGCAAGCACGAACAGAAATTGGCTTGCAACAATTTTGGGACAAAGCAGGGAGAAATGGGAAGCGTTCAGACAGCGACACACAGAGGTGTCGGCACTGCTTGGATGTGGTCCTCCACACACCCCCTCAACGCGCATGCAGCACTTGCTCGCGGCACTGCACAAGCGCGGCGCGGCCCAGCGGCTTGGTCATCATGTCAGCCAGCAGCGTGTTGCCTGGCTCGTAGGTAACGCTGACAACGTGGTCTGCAATGAGCTCGCGCAGGAGGTGGTAGCGCAGCCGGATGTGCTTTGACCCAGCCTTGGCCACGGGGTTGGTGGCGATGCAGATGGCCGACTGGCTGTCCATCTTGAGTGGCGTCGTGCCCACGTCAAAGCCAAGCTCCTGAAGCACTTGGCGCAGGTACACTGCAGCCTGTGATGCGCGTGCTGCTGCGACATACTCTGTTTCTGCAGACGATGTGGTGACCAGTGGCAGCCGCTTGGACAGCCATGTCACTGGGCCGCCTGCCACGGTGAAGACGTGCCCGCCATGGCCCTTGGACGTGTGCGGGTCAGACATGTGGCTGGCATCGGTGAAGCCAAGCAGTTCCAGCCGCTCGCTGGCCGCATACCGAATGGCAAGGTCGCGTGTGCCCTTGAGGTACTTGACAACGTGGCGTGCCGCCTGCATGTGCTGCTTGCTGGGTTGCTGTACAAATCGAGAAAGCACAGACGTTGCATAGCTGATGTCTGGGCGCGTGGAGACAGCCAGATACAGCAGACTGCCGATGATGCTCTGGTACTCGCGAACATCGACCTCTGCTTGCGCTCCTGGCACTAGCTTGACCTTGGCTGGTAGTGGCGTGGCCTTGGGCTTGCAGTCCTCAAGGCCTTGCTGCTTCAGCACGGTGTCGACGTAGTCGCCCTGGGCGAGTGTCATGGTCCCTTGCTGGATGTCGTAGGCGATGGCAATGCTGAGGTACTTCTTGGGCATGCCCAGGTTCTTGAGCCTGTAGTTGGCAGCGAGCATCTGCTCAGCCTGGTCCATGAGGTCCTGCGTGGTGGCGGCGATGAGGAAGTCATCCACGTGCACGCACACCATGATGGTGCGGTCGTGGTTGACAAAGACACACGCGTCCGAGCGCAGACGCTCGAAGCCGCTTGCGCCAATGGTCTTCCAGACAGAGGCGTACCACAGCTTGGGCGCCTGGCGCAGCCCGTACAAGCTCTTGCGCAGCTTGAGCAGACTGCCTGGTGGCAGGTTGGCGGCCTCTGGGGGACGCACGAAGACGTTGTCGAGGTCAATGTCCGCGTGCAGGAAAGCTGCTGACACATCGAACTGGCACAGCAGCATGCGGCGATGTGTTGTCACTGCCAGGAAGGTGCGCAGCGCCTCGAAGCGCGTGGTGGGCGAGAAGACGTCGTCAAAGGTGTCCTCACCCTGTCTGTTTCCGCAGCACACGAAGCGAACCTTGTGCACCGTGCTGCCGTCAACGTTGTGCTTCACAGCAAACACAAGTTTCGAAGGGATTGCGTTCAATCCCAAGGGAACTGTGCGCTGCTCGACGATGTCGAAGACGTCGTGGCGGATCATGTTCTGCCACTCTGCGACGAAGGCGTCCTGCCACTTGGCCTTGTCTGGCGAGGCCATGGCCTTGCGCCATGTTGTTGGCACTGGAGGCTGCTTGCGCTGGCTGCTCTGCACCATGGCGTCCTTGAGCAGCGTTGTGCGCAGACACAGGATGTCGGTGTCATAGCCTGTGCTGTTGTCGCTGCAGTCGCTTGATGTCGACGCGTCTGTCTCATCAAGGTCAGTGTGGACGCTGTTGGTGCTGTTGATGATGGTGTCGCCATCGCCGTGTGCTTCTGCGGTGGATGACGCGATGCTGTGCTGCCACATTGGGTCAGTGAGTGGGTCCCCCTGCTCCATAGAGTCAGGGGCCTCTTGTTGTGCTGGCTGGGGCTGCTGCATGGAGTCAGCCGTGCCTGGGTCCCCCTGCGCCATAGCGACAGGGGCCACTTGTTGTTGTTCTTGTTGTTGCAGCTGCTGCATAGAGTCAGCTGTGCTCTGGTCCCCCTGCTGCATGGAGTCAGAGGCCATGTCGCTGCCATCCCGCTGCTGCTCCATGGAGTCAGCTGTGCTTGGGGCTAGCGATGTTGTTGGTGTTAGCCACATTGCTGTTGGCTGCAGCTGTGCAGCGCTGTGGCCCTTGAGCCTGCGCTGCTGCTGCTGCTCCTCTTCTTGTTGCGCGCGTTGTTCTTTGCCACCGATGATTGGAGACGCGGGAAAGGCACCCCCTTGACCTGCGGGGCTTGGCTCCTCCACAAAGTCGACGTTGATTGAAGACCGCACCCTCTGCGTTGAGGTCACGAAGACGCGGTGCGAGTTGCTCCTCGCGTCATAGCCGATGTAGTGGCCATCCAGCGCCCTGCGCGGGAACGTCGCGCTCCTGTCGGTGCGCACGTGGTCGTAGATGAAAGCCTTGCACCCGAAGACGCGGACCTGGTCGATGGGCGGCGCCTTGTTGAAGAGCGCATGGTATGGCGACGTGCCGATGCTGGTGTGCGGCATGAGGTTGTACACCCACGCCGCGTGGTCCAGCGCTGCTGACCAGAAGGCGTCCTTGCCATCCAGAGGGAGGGCAGACGTGTGCAGCATTGAAGCCGCCGACTCCTTGAGCGTGCGGATGCTGCGCTCGACAAGACCGTTGTGCTGGTGGACGTGTGGCGGGCTGTAGCGCACTCGCAGGCCCAGCTCCTTGCACGTGGCAACAAAGCGGTGTGCTGTGAAGACCGGGTCGCTGTCTGTCTGCACGAGCGCGCCGCGGTTGGCCGGCACTGCTGTTGTGGCGATGAAGCGGCGCAGGGCCTCGCACACGTCGTTCTTGGTCTTGATGAAGACACACTCCATGAAGCGCGTCTTCTCGTCGAGCCACACCATGGCGTACTTGCTGCCGTGGATGGATGGCGGGAAGGGGCCGATGACGTCGAGGTGCAGCACGTCTCCAGCGCTGGCAGCACTGCGCTGCGCGCTCTTGCTCACTGGCTTTCTGCTTGCCTTGAAGGCGAGGCAGTCGCTGCACGAGATGTCGTCGTGGCTCTCGTGGTCGTGGTCGCAGTCGTTGTCTGCGCCTGTGACATAGTCGATGCGCTGCGCGGCGAGTGCCTTGCGCACTGCGGTGGCAGAACGGTGGCCCAGCCTGCGGTGCCATGTGTGCAATGTGTGCACAGCCATGCATTTGGCGCGCGGGCTGTGGTTGGCGGCAGTGGCGACAAGGTAGAAGGTGCTGTCACCATGGCACGCGAGCTCGAGCTCAGCGCCGTCCACAAAGAGCGATGACGTGCCTGGGCTCAGGCACAGGCGCACGCCGCTGTCAATGAGCCTGCCTGCTGAGAGGATGTCATACTGGAAGCCTGGCAGGAACAGGACGTTG
>PCBK01000002.1 GCA_002731275.1 Deltaproteobacteria bacterium
GGGCGATTGCAAACCTCTCGTGCCCACCAAAGAGAGCGGCAAAGAACTCTGTCAAGATGGACTCGATAACGACTGTGACGGCAAAACCGACCTCGGAGACCCTGAATGCAAAGACATCTGCAATCCCGGCAAGTTCGAACCTTGCTTCGGAAACGAAGACAAAACACTCCAGGGCATCGGTATCTGCAAACAAGGTCTTCGATACTGTCGAGAGGACGCAACGTGGGGTGCTTGTGAAGGACAACAGCTCCCACAACAAGAAGTCTGTGATGGACAAGACAACGACTGCAACGGAAAAGTCGACGAACTCGATGAATGTAAGTGCTGGCCCCCGACCAGCAAGGAGACCTGTTACAGCGGTGATAGCGCAACGAAAGGCAAAGGCGTTTGCGTGGCAGGTCAACGTATTTGTCTCTCCAATGGCCAATGGAGCGCATGTGAAGGCGAGATCACCCCACAAAAAGAGGACTGCAACGGAAAAGATGACGACTGCAACGGACAAGTCGATGAATTAGGTGAGTGTCAGTGCTGGCCCCCTCTCACAAAAGAGACCTGTTACACGGGTGATAGCGCAACAAAAGGCAAAGGCGAATGTCGCGCAGGAGAGCGGACCTGCCAACTCGACGGGACATGGGGTTCTTGTGAGGGTCAACAGCTCCCACAGGCCAAAGATATATGCAACGGAAAAGACGACGATTGCAATGGAAGTATAGATGACAACAGTCAATGTGAGTGTTGGCCTCCATACAAACAAGAACCGTGCTACACAGGGCCAAAAGGTACACAATCAAAAGGGATATGTCGGGCAGGTGTGAGAAGTTGCCAACTCGATGGGACGTGGACCACCTGTGAAGGTGAAATCCACCCACAGGCCAAAGAGACCTGCAACGGTAAGGACGACAACTGCGACGGAAAGGTCGACGAACTCGATGAATGTAAGTGCTGGCCTCCACAACAAACGCAACCCTGCTACACAGGTCCCAAAGGCACACAATCACAAGGCCCCTGTGCATCGGGAACACAGAGCTGTCAGGCCAACGGAACTTGGGGCGCTTGCATTGGACAGCAGCTCCCACAAGCCGAAGAGTGTAACCTCAAGGATGACGACTGTGACGGACAAATCGACAACACATCAGGCGGCTCTCTCAACAGCCTTACACGAAGCTGCTACTCCGGCCAGAGTGGATGTACACTGCAAAATGGAAAGTACACATGTCTGGGAGCTTGCAAAGCCGGGACACAACAGTGTTTCAACGGTAACTGGAGCGCCTGCCAAGGCGAGAGCGTCACACAAGCTGAAGAATGCAACGGGAAAGATGATGACTGTGACGGCGTAATCGACGAAGACGCAGATCTTATCAACGCCCCCTCGTGCCTCAATCAACGCGGCGACTGCAAAGGCGCAACAACCCCCGCGCGTCTTTGTCAAAACGGACGCTGGCTCCCCTGTGATGACAACGCCTACAAAGCCCACTTCTCCGCGTACAGCACCAAAGATGAAAGCTGTGACCAAAAAGACAACAACTGCAACGGACAAATCGACGAATACGCCGTCAACTGTGTCGCGATACTCGCAGGCTCACGTATCGGCGCAGTTGATGAGAAAGGAACCGCAGCCCAATTTGGTCGTCCTGAAAAGCTCGCAAAAGATACCGCTGGTCGCGTCTACATCATCGACGCCAGCAACAAACAACTCAGACGCATGGATCAGTGTGGAAACGTCGAGACGATCAGCGGTAACACCAACCCCAATACGAACGATGGGTTGATCATGGACGTTTACTACAACGACCTAAAAGACGTCGTACTTGAGAAAACAGACGACTACTTACTACTCGATGGGGCGAAGTTCCGGCGTTTTGTGTCCCCTGACAATATCTCCACGCTCCAAGAGGCGAATTACACGAGTATGAGCGGCCTCCTCTACAACCAGACGCTTGGTTTTTACGCAAGGCAGGCACAAACAGGGCGCATCTTCAACATCCAGGCAAGTGATGGAAAACAAATCAAAGAGATCCATATCGCTCCCAAACCCTCTTCTTTCTCACCAGATGCCTGGACATCCGACACGACACACTTTTATATCGCAGACAATCAAAGCGCCAAGATCTACAAAGTCACGTCCTCAGGCGTGTTAACAACCTTCGCAGGCAGCGGCACAAAAGGCTACCTTGATGGTGCTTATGCACAAGCACGCTTCTCCGATATGAAGGCCATGGCGTTTGACAGTAAAGGACAGCTCTACATCATCGACGGCCATCGTATCAGGCGACTTTCGAATGGCCAAGTAACGACAGTATCAGGATCAACAGAGGGTTTTGCGATGGGCTCGCTCTCCGCTGCGAAGTTCTCTTCACCATCAGGCATCCTTGTCGACGCTGATGACAACGTTTTGATCGCGGATACGGGAAACGTCAGGCTGCGGCGCCTCAACATCACCTCTCCCACAGTACAGCCTGTCGCTTGTGTGCTGACGCTCGCAGGCTCTCTTCGAGGTTCACAGTCGGGCTTGCGCAACGGTCCACAACAACAGGCGCTCTTCCGTCGTCCAAGAAACGTAACCCTCGACAAGAATGGTCATCTCTACGTTACGGATACAGCCAACGCCCAAGTCCGTAAGCTCGACATCTCAAGAGGTCTCGTCACAACCTTCGCAGGAAGTCGCTTTGGTATTCGGGATGGTGACGTCTCAATCGCGCTCTTCCGCGCTCCTATCGATGGTGTCTTTGACTCCAAAGGCAACTACTTTCTTGTGGACATCGAAGGTCACGCGGTCCGAAAAATCGATACCAAGGGAAATGTTACGACCTTCTCGAAAGGAACGACAAAGCAAACGTTTGCGTTCCCGACTGGAATCACCATCGATCAGGACGATAACCTCTACGTCATCGACAACAACCACCACAAGATCATCCACATCACACCATCGGGGATAGCCACGACCTTCGCGGGCTCTGGTGGTAGAGGCATGATCAACGGCCCCAAACTCTCCGCACAATTTGCAACCCCAGAGCACATCACATTTGGTCCTGATGGGAGCCTGTATATCAGCGAGACGGGAAATCATAGCATACGAAAGATCGACCCCTCTGGGAAGGTCACGACGTTCGCAGGGACAGGCAACCCAGGATACAAAGATGGTCCTGCTCAAAGTGCACAATTCAACCACCCGCGCGGCCTCGCGTTTGATCACAAAGGCAACCTGTTTGTCGCAGATGCATTCAACCACCGCATCCGCAAGATCGATTCATCAGGAAATGTCACGACGTTCGCAGGGACAGGCAATACAACCGCGAAAGATGGACCGATCTATGCTAACCAACAAAACATCCAGTTCCATCGCCCTTCCGGTCTGCTCTTCGATAAACAAGGTCAACTTTATCTCGTAGAAGAATTCACAAATAAACTTCGCAAAATTACGTTTGAGTGAGAGGAAAGTCCATTGAAACGCTCTATTTTCTACACCACTAGTGGTCTCTTCGTTTTATGTGGATGGCTCACTCTCAACGCCTGTAGCCAACCAAATGTATGCAATGAGAGCGTCAGTGTGGGCTCCCTGTCGATCAATCCACAAGGCAGCCCTTGTACGTACAAATGTGAATGCAACAACCAACTCTATGAAGGCTTCTGCAAAGATGACGGTAGCTGCCAGTCCCTTCCTCGCGAAAGTTGCCGCGTCCCAGGCAAAAAGCGCGCATGTATTCCCCTCAAGCTCGATGATTCAGGTTGCAAAGATGGAATCCAAATATGCCAACCTCCCGAGCTGGGCGGTCGCAGCTTATGGGGCGATTGCAAACCTCTCGTGCCCACCAAAGAGAGCGGCAAAGAACTCTGTCAAGATGGACTCGATAACGACTGTGACGGCAAAACCGACCTCGGAGATCCTGAATGCAAAGACATCTGCAATCCCGGGAAAGTCGAGCCCTGCTTCGGAAACGAAGACAAAACACTCCAAGGCATCGGTATCTGCAAACAAGGTCTTCGATACTGTCGAGAGGACGCGACGTGGGGCGCTTGCGAAGGACAACAACTCCCACAACAAGAAGTCTGTGATGGACAAGACAACGACTGCAACGGAAAAGTCGACGAACTCGATGAATGTAAGTGCTGGCCCCCGACCAGCAAGGAGACCTGTTACAGCGGTGATAGCGCAACGAAAGGCAAAGGCGTTTGCGTGGCAGGTCAACGTATTTGTCTCTCCAATGGCCAATGGAGCGCATGTGAAGGCGAGATCACCCCACAAAAAGAGGACTGCAACGGAAAAGATGACGACTGCAACGGACAAGTCGATGAATTAGATGAGTGTCAGTGCTGGCCCCCTCTCACAAAAGAGACCTGTTACACGGGTGATAGCGCAACAAAAGGCAAAGGCGAATGTCGCGCAGGAGAGCGGACCTGCCAACTCGACGGGACATGGGGTTCTTGTGAGGGTCAACAGCTCCCACAGGCCAAAGATATATGCAACGGAAAAGACGACGATTGCAATGGAAGTATAGATGACAACAGTCAATGTGAGTGTTGGCCTCCATACAAACAAGAACCGTGCTACACAGGGCCAAAAGGTACACAATCAAAAGGGATATGTCGGGCAGGTGTGAGAAGTTGCCAACTCGATGGGACGTGGACCACCTGTGAAGGTGAAATCCACCCACAGGCCAAAGAGACCTGCAACGGTAAGGACGACAACTGCGACGGAAAGGTCGACGAACTCGATGAATGTAAGTGCTGGCCTCCACAACAAACGCAACCCTGCTACACAGGTCCCAAAGGCACACAATCACAAGGCCCCTGTGCATCGGGAACACAGAGCTGTCAGGCCAACGGAACTTGGGGCGCTTGCATTGGACAGCAGCTCCCACAAGCCGAAGAGTGTAACCTCAAGGATGACGACTGTGACGGACAAATCGACAACACATCAGGCGGCTCTCTCAACAGCCTTACACGAAGCTGCTACTCCGGCCAGAGTGGATGTACACTGCAAAATGGAAAGTACACATGTCTGGGAGCTTGCAAAGCCGGGACACAACAGTGTTTCAACGGTAACTGGAGCGCCTGCCAAGGCGAGAGCGTCACACAAGCTGAAGAATGCAACGGGAAAGATGATGACTGTGACGGCGTAATCGACGAAGACGCAGATCTTATCAACGCCCCCTCGTGCCTCAATCAACGCGGCGACTGCAAAGGCGCAACAACCCCCGCGCGTCTTTGTCAAAACGGACGCTGGCTCCCCTGTGATGACAACGCCTACAAAGCCCACTTCTCCGCGTACAGCACCAAAGATGAAAGCTGTGACCAAAAAGACAACAACTGCAACGGACAAATCGACGAATACGCCGTCAACTGTGTCGCGATACTCGCAGGCTCACGTATCGGCGCAGTTGATGAGAAAGGAACCGCAGCCCAATTTGGTCGTCCTGAAAAGCTCGCAAAAGATACCGCTGGTCGCGTCTACATCATCGACGCCAGCAACAAACAACTCAGACGCATGGATCAGTGTGGAAACGTCGAGACGATCAGCGGTAACACCAACCCCAATACGAACGATGGGTTGATCATGGACGTTTACTACAACGACCTAAAAGACGTCGTACTTGAGAAAACAGACGACTACTTACTACTCGATGGGGCGAAGTTCCGGCGTTTTGTGTCCCCTGACAATATCTCCACGCTCCAAGAGGCGAATTACACGAGTATGAGCGGCCTCCTCTACAACCAGACGCTTGGTTTTTACGCAAGGCAGGCACAAACAGGGCGCATCTTCAACATCCAGGCAAGTGATGGAAAACAAATCAAAGAGATCCATATCGCTCCCAAACCCTCTTCTTTCTCACCAGATGCCTGGACATCCGACACGACACACTTTTATATCGCAGACAATCAAAGCGCCAAGATCTACAAAGTCACGTCCTCAGGCGTGTTAACAACCTTCGCAGGCAGCGGCACAAAAGGCTACCTTGATGGTGCTTATGCACAAGCACGCTTCTCCGATATGAAGGCCATGGCGTTTGACAGTAAAGGACAGCTCTACATCATCGACGGCCATCGTATCAGGCGACTTTCGAATGGCCAAGTAACGACAGTATCAGGATCAACAGAGGGTTTTGCGATGGGCTCGCTCTCCGCTGCGAAGTTCTCTTCACCATCAGGCATCCTTGTCGACGCTGATGACAACGTTTTGATCGCGGATACGGGAAACGTCAGGCTGCGGCGCCTCAACATCACCTCTCCCACAGTACAGCCTGTCGCTTGTGTGCTGACGCTCGCAGGCTCTCTTCGAGGTTCACAGTCGGGCTTGCGCAACGGTCCACAACAACAGGCGCTCTTCCGTCGTCCAAGAAACGTAACCCTCGACAAGAATGGTCATCTCTACGTTACGGATACAGCCAACGCCCAAGTCCGTAAGCTCGACATCTCAAGAGGTCTCGTCACAACCTTCGCAGGAAGTCGCTTTGGTATTCGGGATGGTGACGTCTCAATCGCGCTCTTCCGCGCTCCTATCGATGGTGTCTTTGACTCCAAAGGCAACTACTTTCTTGTGGACATCGAAGGTCACGCGGTCCGAAAAATCGATACCAAGGGAAATGTTACGACCTTCTCGAAAGGAACGACAAAGCAAACGTTTGCGTTCCCGACTGGAATCACCATCGATCAGGACGATAACCTCTACGTCATCGACAACAACCACCACAAGATCATCCACATCACACCATCGGGGATAGCCACGACCTTCGCGGGCTCTGGTGGTAGAGGCATGATCAACGGCCCCAAACTCTCCGCACAATTTGCAACCCCAGAGCACATCACATTTGGTCCTGATGGGAGCCTGTATATCAGCGAGACGGGAAATCATAGCATACGAAAGATCGACCCCTCTGGGAAGGTCACGACGTTCGCAGGGACAGGCAACCCAGGATACAAAGATGGTCCTGCTCAAAGTGCACAATTCAACCACCCGCGCGGCCTCGCGTTTGATCACAAAGGCAACCTGTTTGTCGCAGATGCATTCAACCACCGCATCCGCAAGATCGATTCATCAGGAAATGTCACGACGTTCGCAGGGACAGGCAATACAACCGCGAAAGATGGACCGATCTATGCTAACCAACAAAACATCCAGTTCCATCGCCCTTCCGGTCTGCTCTTCGA
>PCBK01000003.1 GCA_002731275.1 Deltaproteobacteria bacterium
TCGAATCCTTCTACGCGAGCAAAACTGGGGATGAGAGCCTAAGGTAGGCTATCTGACTGTCTATCAGACGTAAGCGGGTTCGATTCCCGTCATCCTCGCAAATCCAAACAAACCATCCCCAAATACTCCTTTTGGACGATGACGTCTTCTCCGTGTTTCTGTAGGATACATATCTATCGTAGTCATGTTCGAATACGTTGAGATATCAACCTGTATCCTGGAGACACGTCATGTCCACTCCCACACAAGACCCAGCTCATACAAACCCCAGCGCCTCCAACAAAAAGATGCTCGCACGCTGGATCGCGTCGGGTATCCTCTTCTTTATTGTCATCTTTACACTCACGTGGATATCCATCCCACAAACACCCAATCCACTCGCCAACACACTCACACACCGAATGTTCTTTGCAGCGCTCCATATCTTCAGCGCGAGTCTCTTGCTGTTTTTGGGATTTTTGGCGGTCGGTTCAACACGGTGGCATCTCGAAACAGCAGATCCAACAGCCAACCCAGCCATCAGCGGCGAAAAAGCCAGCGGAATGAGCATTCACAACCGTGTACATGGACAATTCCTCAGTAACACCACCGAACAATTCTTGATGTTTGCGACAGCAGCTTTGGCAGCGAGCTTCTTTCTCTCTGCGACTGGGATGAAACTCTTAACAGTCACAACCGTCGTGTGGATTGCTGGAAGATTCTTCTTTTGGGGAGGATACTGGTACACTGCGGTCAAAGGACTCCCGACGTACCCACGCGCAGTTGGGCTGGCGACGGGGTTGTTCTGCACGATCGTGATGGCCTCCATCGCGGCAGCAGGGATCTCCCTGCACTTTCCGCTGTTTGAAGGACTCCTTCAAACAACCTCAGCGACCCAAACAACATGCTTTGGTCTCCTCCTCGCTCCAACAACAGGTATCCAAGCGAGCAACCTTATCCCACTCTGCTTCTTCAGCTTTTTGATCATGTGTATGTGGGGAATCGCCTTCTTCCCCAAAGTCTCTCCCCCTGCCCTCGCGATCACAATCATCACAACCACAGGCTGGGGATACCTCCTGCTCTCCGGCACAATTCCTCTGCGCTTTTGAGTCACTTGGTGTATGCCCACAAAAAACATACGCTCACTCAACGCCAAGACCTTCCTTTCGCAAAGCTTGTGTTTCTCGCTCACAACCCCTACACTACCCCGTAGACAAGTCGCCACCTCCACAAAGGAAACAACACAGCGAGGGCTTCGTGAGAGTCAAATCAGAGCACAAAAAAAGACTGGACGAGTTCGAACACAAAATGGACCAATGCCGCGTCCAATACGAGAACTTCTTCCGGGGCGCAGATGGACGAGAGCCGATCTGGCTGCGCCGCGAAGTCGAAAAACATATGAAGTTCTTCCGTCGCTGCAAATTCCGCAGCGTCTCCGATCGAAACCGCTTCAACACACTCGCCACTCGATGCGGTATCCTCCTGCGATACTGGGATACTGTCATCCGTGAACAAGGAGAAGGCGTCTTTCGCGAAAAACACAAACGAGGCAACAAACGCGCCGAAGAAGCGAGCAAAAACGACAACACAACAGAACCACCCACCACAACCCCAGACGAAGAACATACACACCTAAAGGAAGAAGAGACCTCCTCAACCGCTGACGTCCCCCAAGCGGCAAACGAAGAAACATCTGACACCCCCACCGTAGCAAACGAAGAAACATCGGCTCAAGAACCATCCACTCCCCATCTCCCCACGTCTCCCCTGGATACAGCAACGCCAGTCCACCAGCAAACCTCCGAAGAGTCAGAATCCAAACCTACTTTGGCTGAGCCCCCTTCAACCACACAAAACCACACACCAGCCCCCTCTCTCGAACAAAAAGAAGAGACGGTCGAAGCGTCTACCGCAGAAAGAAACACGCTTACAACGCCAGCGCCACAACCTGTACAAGCCTCTCCCACAACCCCACCCACACAAGATGAATCAACAAACCATCATCCTCCCAAAATCACGCCTCCCCCTCCGAGCTTACTCCCCCATCAGATCGACCTCGAACACTTTGACCCATCCAACTTACAAGGATTTTATCAACAGTACATCGCAGCACGCGAGTATTGTGGCGAATCCATCAATGGATTGAGCTTTCAAAAGTTCGCCAAAAAGATGGGGCAGCGTGTCCCCGCGATGAAGCAAAAAGGACACCACAAGATCGAACTTCGCGTCCGCATTCAGGATGGAAAAACCAAACTGGAGATCGTCGGCAAGAGCCCCACAAGCTGAACATATCAAGTTCACGTGAGCATCGCGATCTGTTGGTGATACCAAAGCCAAAATGACGCATGCTCTGTGAGTGTGTGCCGATTATCTGTATACACAAATCGTCCGCTACGATACACCCCCCTCACCTCCTCTGGCGGAGGACACGGCTCCAACTCCAAGGAAGGGATCGCTTCGAGCAATTCCCGACGTTGAGCATCCAACACACCAGCCTCATCGAGTAGACCAAGTAACAACTCTTGCTGAAACAACAACAGCAGCTCACGTGTCACGTCGTCGATGTCTTCGATGACTGAAAAACACCCCCGGTAAAAATGCCTCTCATGCCCCAACCACTCCCCCCATAGATGGCTGTAACTCTCTTCATTGTAACCTGTCTGTGTCCAACAATCGCCTCGGTCCAATTTTGTCATCCTCTCCGCAAGACCCTCAGAGGCGTAAGAGGCCATGATAAACAGCACTGCCGTCTCTTGCCATAACTCCAAGAGCGCGTAAAAACACCCCCACCACTCACGCCATAGGACATGTGGATACAGACAGTGAAACCCCATACAAATCGCCGGACGCACTGTATACACCGTACATCTTCCAGTCTTGCCATCGACGAGTGAACACGGAAGACCCAAGCCTCCGTCTTGTCTGGCTTCTTCGTGCTTATGGCGTACAGCAGGAGGCACGCTGATCCCGTAAGGGTCGCCACGTCGCTGTGAGAGCCACATATCCAGGACATCATGCCCACCTTGTGTGAGCCATTCACCGACGAGAAAGTTGGGAAAAGGCGGCGTCACACTGCAACACCTCATCCCAGGAAGTGTCCGCCCCTCTTTCACCCAGCGACAATCATCACAATCCAACGCTGGGACAGATACCATCTCCGCCTGCAAAATTTGTGGATGCAAGAGGTTTTTGTAACTCTTCGCGATGACCACGTCAGACCAGGTCTTTGGAGGCTCGATGCTCTTGTTCTCTTTCAATGTATCTACCCCAAAACGAATATCAAATGGTCTCAAACCACTCTTCAAACAGACTGCATCCTAACACATTTTGTCGTCTTCCTCCTTGGAGTGCTTGCAAACAAAACCAAAACAAAGCATTATTTGGTCCTTTGTTTGGGCAACACTGACACAGGAGAAGCGATAAATGGCAGTTTTGGTGACAGGTCCAGCCGGTCACATTGGAATCAACCTCGTCCGTGCGCTCGTCAAACAAGGACGTGATGTGCGCGCTTTGATCTACCGTAGTAAACAAGGTCTCGAAGACTACGACATTCAATTTATCAAAGGCAATGTACTGGATCCAGACTCTCTCAAAGACGCGATGGAAGGTGTCGATGTTGTCTATCACCTCGCCGGCGCACTCGCCGTCGATGGTGCCAACGAAGAGCTGATGTATCGCATCAATGTACAGGGCACAAAAAACGTCGTAGAGGCTTGTCTTCAACAAAAAGTCAGCAAACTCATTCACTTCAGCTCCATTCGCGCCCTCTCCTATCGACCTCTCCACGAAGTCGTCGATGAATCAAGAGCCCTCGCGCTCGACGCCAAACGCTACCCAGCCTATGACGTCACCAAAGCCCTCGGAGAACAGGCTGTCCTTGAAGGCGTCGAGCGTGGACTCAACGCCTGCATCCTCAACCCAACGGGAGTGTACGGTCCCTACGACTATAAACTCTCCTCCTTTGGCGAAGTCCTGCTCAAACTGCACCTTCGGCAACTCCCGGCGCTCGTTCCAGGTGGCTTTGACTGGGTTGATGTCAGAGATGTCGTTGAGGCCGCCCTTCAGGCCGAACAAAAAGGGGTCGCAGGAGAACGCTACCTCCTCACAGGAGAGTACGCGAGTGTCAAAAAGGTCGCCCAACACGTCCACGAGCTCACAGGTTCACGTCCCCCTCTTATCACCTGCCCTTACTGGCTGGCGATGCTCGGCGTCCCTTTCGTGGCAGTCTACAGCAAAATACGCTCACAACGCCCTCTGTATACGTTTGAGTCGCTCAATACACTCCGACAATTCACCCAACTGAATGGACAAAAAGCACGTTATGTATTGGGGCATCAACCCCGCCCACTCGAAGAAGGATTACGCGATACGTTTGAGTGGTTACGACAATCCCACCACCTCTCCCCTCAACAACTGAAAGAGGCTCCCATTGATCGATGAAAAGACACTCCTACATGGCATCACCTACACGTGGTTTGGCATCTCTGCTGTTGTGCTTATCTTGCTCTTCTTTCTGACCGCGCCTTATGGTCGGCATCACGCGAGCAAGGGATGGGGGCCATCCATCCCCGCCCAAGCGGGTTGGCTGTTTATGGAGCTGCCTGCGGTTCTCGTCCCGATCCTTTGTATGTTGCTCAGTACACGCGAACAAAACATCGTCATTTGGCTCTTTCTAGGTATTTGGCTCTTTCATTACATTCATCGGACATTCATTTACCCATTCCGGATGCGTATGAACGGCAAGAAGATGCTTCTTTTGATCGCCTCTCTCGCCTTCTTGACCAACGTCAGCATCAACTACGCCAACTTTCGCTGGTTGACGGAGTTGGGACCACTTTATCCCAAGAGTTGGCTCACAAACCCACGTTTTTTGTGCGGTGCGGCTGTATTTTTTGTGGGTTTTGCGATCAATTTTCACAGCGATGAGCTGTTGCGTAAGCTGCGTAAACCAGAAGAGACTGGCTACAAAATTCCAAAGGGTGGGCTGTACCGATGGGTCTCATGTCCCAATTACTTTGGCGAGATCCTCGAATGGACAGGGTGGTTCATCGCGACGAGTTCTTTACCGGCCTTAGCGTTCCTCGTCTGGACAATCTCCAACCTCCTCCCCCGCGCGATCTCCCACCACAGATGGTACAAAGAGACCTTCGACGATTATCCAAGTGAGCGAAAAGCCCTCATCCCTTACATTCTGTAAACATCGGTCTCTACCAAACCAACAAACATCGCGAATCCTTTCTCCCTCAAAGGCGCAGAGGGATGTGTTTGGAGCTTGTGCAGCGCGATTGGAAGCTTGTCCAGCGATAACGAAAGCAATGTCAGCCACTCAGAGAGCTTGTGCAAGCTGTAAACATCTATAAGTAGAGGTGTTTTGGAGTCTGTGCAGCGCCTATGGAAACAAGCGCTCTGAAAAAGGAAATCTTGTGCATCCAAAGCAAACGCCAAAACATCGGACAATAGGAGATTGACTTTCGCTGCACAAGCTCCACAGCTTCTGTTGCACAAGCTCCCTGACACCGAACATCATCTTCCTGACGCCTCGCACAAGCTCCCTGACACCGAACATCAGCTTCCTGACACCTCGCACAAGCTCCCTGACACCGAACACAAGCTCCATTTGTCCTCACACAAGCTCCACTTGTCCCAACACAAGCTCCATTTGTCCCTGCACAAACTCCCTGGAACCGTTGACATCCTCATTCAGGCAGGAGGAGTGATATGAAAGAAGGGAGCGGTCCTGTTTCGTGCGTTTTTCTCCTTGGAGTATCCTGACACCGAAAATGAAACGCACAAAGATGAGACTTGACATCAACACCTTCGCATGATTGTCTTATATCTTCACAGTGTATGACTCTAAGGAGTAGTTATCTATGAGATGGATACTCATCTTTTTGCTGTTGATGACTTGTGGTTGCACAGGACAAACAAATCAGAGACATGAACTCGTTGAGGGAAATCATGATGGAGGCTCCTTGGAAAAGACATATGAGCGACTTCCAGAGAAACCTCCACAGGAGAAAGAGCGAAAGATATGGGACTTTCAACCAAACTGTGGGAAAGATGCTGCTTGTCCACATTTTCCTATCACTGCCATCTTTGAGTGGAGTGGAAAACAGATAGGAGAGGCGTACTATATCGTGAGTATTTCGAATATTGTCGTATACAAAGAACGTTTGTACTTCACAGCATACGCAAAATCGAAAGATTATGCTGTCTCTCCAACGAGATATACCATGCACTACGCCATTGACTTTACGGGAAAAGTTCTTTGGGTGAAGCATAGACATGGTAGGTTTGGTGGCACTTTGACGATGACAAAAAATGGTGTTTTGCTGTCCTCTTTCAATATTTTCTCGAAAAATAGCTCCGACAACGAATACATCATCCACGCGATTCGTGCCAGCGATGGAAAATTGCTCTGGTCACATGTTATTCCAAATGCAGAAAAGAGACGATACACGATGGCTTCTGTTGCAAACAAGATGGTCATTGTTGGAGGCCCAAACCTCATCGCTTGGGATGAATTTTCAGGTAAGAAACTATGGGAGAGGAGCCTCTCAGAACCTGGCGAAAGCATCCCCTTAGACGGAGAGGATAAACCAGTGCTTGGGAAGGAGCATATTTATGTTTTTTCTAGCATTGGCAATATCCTTGCATTTGATTTTCAAGGGAACAAACAATGGTCAACAATGATTCCTGGTCTACCGAAAGCTCAGGGGGCCATTGCAATAGGAAAAGATAAAGATTTGATCGTATCGACAGGCTATTACTTGTTCTCTTTATCAAAGGTTGGCGAGATAAAGTGGAGTGCAAAACAATCATCAAATCGTCTGACTATCGATAGACACGGGAACATATACACGACAACGAGAGGTCCGTACTATACAGCATCTTACACTCATGAAGGGAAAAAACGATGGGAACTTTTCAATGTCGCTTATCATGATCCAAATGATCTGCTTGGGTACGCAGTTGATCCGCCCATGACCTTTTACGATGGTCTTTTTTATTTAGGCGCATCGACATATAGCATGGGATTTGGATGGATTGACTTTCAGGGAGTGGTGAAACAACGTTTTACAGGGTTCGATGATGTACGTTTTTTTACTGGAGATTTCAACTACATCGAAGAAACAGGACAGCTTGTCACCTTTTTTCGCGATCCCAGAATTCCTTATGAGCCAAATCCAACAAAGGACACACCACATCAACGTATGCTGTTGATACTCATCGATATTGGAAAGAAAAAACTGGATGGATACTGGCCAATGAGATTCCACGACCCGCGAAACTCCTCCTCTGTCGAATAAGAGGCTACAGCAAGGAAAAAGCGCACAAAGGAGGGCAATAGATGGAGCCTCAAGCATGGCATGAAGAGAAGACATGGCCACCGCTATATCGACGACGAATCACGATGCTTGCGGTTTCAGTTGCAACCTCCACGTGTGTTTCTTTCCTTGCTGTATACTTTTTTATTGCAGTCACCAAGTTCCCCACTCGATGGCAACACATTCACATCAAAACGTAATTGATCGGCTGCGTCGGCTCAGGCAACTCTTCCTCTTCGAGCAGTTGACGAAGATCGATCTCTATCGTACGACATAGCGCCGTCATCGGTGTATCTGTCGCACGATTTTCAAAGGGATCTTCTGTATAACGACCAGACGCCTCGATCACGTTAAACACGAATGTCACGATCAAACACACAGGCAACGTAACAATCCCAAGGTCCTTGACCAGCGTAAAAGGCAAGATAAAGAAAAACAACCACAAAAAGACCAGGGTAAAATAACTATAATACCGAGGAAGAGGTGTCTTCTTGATCCGCTCACACTTACCTTGCAGCGCATAAAACTCGCGCAATGACTGATTAAGTTCAATGTGCTGAAACTCACTCAAAAAACCCTTCTCCCGAAGCTCTTTGAGCTGTTGTCCCTGCCAATGATTGAGCAGTGTCGCCTTGTTCTTGGCGCTCGCGAGCTTTTTTTGCTCCTGTTTCGACAAAAAAGGCGCAAGCTCATCCCAACTGTCCTGCTCACGTAGCTGCAAACGTAGCGCGTTGATATACGCAAGATGTCTGTAAATCAGGTTCTTTTGGTGCTTTTGCAGTTGCTCTTTCTTCGCCCCTTCAGGCTCACTCATCATCGACAAGACGCTCATACTGAAGGTCCGACTCTCATTCACAACACCACCCCAGATCTTGCGCGCCTCCCACCAACGATCATAGGCCGCGCTGTTGCGAAACCCCAAGAAGATGGACAACGCGATCCCCATCACGCTCACAGCGGTCGAAGGAATCGCGATCCACTTCACCGAATAGTGTTTGTAGAGGAGAAAGATAAACCCCGCATACACCAACAAAAAGATCTCGACTCGCCAGGCCAACGACACGCTCGACATAATCGCACGACGAACTCTTCTATCCTTCAGACTTACAATCATATCGCGTGCTCCTACTTAGTTGGTTGGAGAGACCATGTTCTCGGGGCGGACAGCTTTATCGAACTCTTCACCTGTCATATAGCCCAACTCGATGATCGTGTTGCGCAGGGTTTTGTGCTCTTTGTAGGCTTTCTTCGCGACTTCGGCAGCTTTGTCGTACCCAATGTGTGGGTTGAGCGCCGTCACCAACATCAAAGAGCGCTCCAGGTTGAGCTTGATCTGTTCGTGGTTGGGTTCGATGCCTACGACACAATTGTCTGTGAAGGAGTGACACACGTCCGTCAACAAGCGAATGGACTCGATCGTGTTGTGCATCAACATAGGCATGTAGACATTCAGCTCAAAATTACCAGCAGAAGCTGCAAAACCAACGGCTGCATCATTTCCGAGGATGTGTGCACATGCCATCGTCAGCGCCTCCGCCTGTGTGGGGTTGACCTTCCCTGGCATAATCGATGAACCGGGCTCATTGGCGGGCAACAAGATCTCGCCAATCCCACAACGAGGTCCACTTCCCAACCAGCGGATGTCATTTCCGATCTTATTGAGCGCGACAGCGAGAGTCTTCAGCGCACCGTGAAGCGCACACAGAGGCTCTTTTCCGCCGAGCTGTGCAAATTTGTTTGGTGCAGAGATAAACGGATATCCAGTCTCCGCCGCGAGTGTTTCGCACACTTTCTCCGCGTATCCCACTTTGGTGTTGAGCCCTGAACCGACAGCCGTACCACCGATTGCGAGTTCGTACATCAAGGCGAGATTGTCTTTGATCGTGCGTTCACAGTAACCGAGCTGCGCAGCATACCCGGAAAACTCCTGCCCAAGAGTCAGGGGAGTCGCGTCCATCAAGTGTGTACGTCCAGTTTTGATGATGTCTTTGAAGGCTTCGGCTTTGTCTTCGAGGGCCTGTTTGATCTTGGCGACAGCAGGGAGCAGCTCACTGTGGACTTGATCGACAACAGCGACGTGGATCGCTGTGGGGAAGCTGTCATTTGTCGATTGACTCTTGTTGACGTCATCGTTGGGGTGGATGGGGGATTTGGAGCCAATCTCTCCACCTGACATCTCGATCGCGCGGTTGGCGATGACCTCGTTGGTGTTCATATTGGTCTGTGTCCCCGAACCGGTCTGCCAGACGACGAGCGGAAAGTGCTCATCGAGCTTGCCTTCGATGACCTCTTTGGCGGCCTTTTGGATGATGTCCTTTTTGTCGGCGGACAACAACTCCATCGCACAGTTGGCTTCTGCCGCAGCAAACTTCACGAGCCCGAGCGCCTTGATCATGGGACGTGGCATACGATGTCCACCGATCTTGAAGTTCTCCAAAGAGCGTTGTGTTTGGGCACCCCAGTAACGATCACTTTGGACTTCAACAGCTCCCATACTATCGTATTCAGTACGTGTAGACATCTTTCATTCTCCCTTTCTTCATCTTGGCAAAAGGTTCGGTACAACAAATCGTTTACGAGAGGCGTTTTACAAACAATCGATGCATTTGTCGAGGATCAAAATGGAGCCGGACACGTCCACTCCATCCATTGACGGGTGATAGGGTGGGCAAAACGTAGCCAGCAAGCGTGCAAAAGAAGACGAGAAGACGCCTCAAACGCGTCATCAGGTGCGTACAATTCACACCCCCAAATAGGGTGCCCAATGGCCGTCATATGAAGTCTCAATTGGTGCGTCCGTCCGGTTACAGGCGTCAACGAAACCCTTGTACAGCCTCTTTGGGTGTCCCGCTCAAGCACTTTGTACTGTGTATGACAGGGTTTACCTTCGACAAAGTCGATCTTTTGGCGTGGTTTGTTGGGCCAGTCTGGCTTGAGCGGGAAGCGCAAGTCACCACACTGGGCCTCGACAATCCCATCGACAACAGCGACATATCGCTTCTTGACCTCGCGATATTGGAAGGATTGATTGAGACGCTTTTGGCTCTCTTTGTGGCGTGCAATGACCATCACACCAGAGGTCAATCGATCGAGACGATGGACCAGTCTGATCTCCTCGAAGTCCTCTTGCAGTCGTCTGACGAGATTGTCACTTTCGTATTGGGGATCAGGCCCTGGCATGGACAACAACCCCGCCGGTTTGTCCACGACGAGGATATCGTCATCCTGATAGAGTATGGTGACCTCTTCTTCGCATGGTGGCGCAAGGTAAGAAGGTGTCGGTGTTCTCATGCAAATTCTCCATTTGATGGCTTTGGAAAAGAACAGGCAGGTGAGCTTTTGTGTTCCCCTCCCGAAAAACCTTTGACACTCCATGTGCAGTATAGCAAACAAACCCGACATACCCTATACTTGTCGAAAGGACAATCTCTCAAGTACAGAACCGTTCGCTAAAAGAGCACACAAAACATGATCAACCAATACAACCTTCGATGGTCCACGTGGACATTACTCCTGCTCTTCTCATTGACGCTCTGGCAATGTGGTACAAGCCCTTGTAAAGCAGACAAGGATTGCGATGTGACCCAACGCTGTGTCGCCTTCAGCTGCCAAATCGATCACTGTCGCCCACTCAAGCTCGAACAAAAAATTCAGTGGAGCGCCGAGAGAGTCCCACAAACGCCGTGGACTTTACGTATCACAGCGACACTACAAGACACGGACTTGCAGTGGCGATTTGCACCCACAGTACAAAAAGCAACCGAAGGGTGGGACATCCAATCGACTCAATTTGACCCAAAGTCGGTCCCAAGCCAGCTTGTCATCATCGCCTACTCAAAAAAGCAGTGGGAACAACCCATACAACTGTCTATCCAGAGCGATGTATATCCACACAATCAACAAGAGCAAGACGAGATCAAGTGCCCTTCCAGTTGGACGAGTCCCCCCATACAAGTAGCATGTCCAAAGGACACAACGGACTGTGACGGCTTGTGTACTTCGACGCAGCAGAACAACGAACACTGCGGCAGCTGTGGAGTTGTGTGTGCAAACAATACAACCTGTTGCGCAGGCGTTTGTGTGCAGCTGAGTAACGATACACAACACTGTGGTCGGTGTGGACAAACATGCACAGCAGGAGACGCATGTTGTAGTGGACAATGCACATCAACACGCAACAACCCGGCCCATTGTGGTGCTTGCTTTCAAAGCTGTGGGGGAAAAACATGTTGTGACAGTCAATGTGTTGAAACGCAATCATCACGTAAACACTGTGGGGGATGTGGCCAAGTATGCTCGGGAAATTGTCGTGTAGGGGTCTGCTTTCAATGCCAACGCTCAAGTGAATGTAGCGCAGGAGAACGATGTCGATATGGGCAATGTGTACCATGTGACACGAACAACCCATGTGATACGTTCCTTTACCTGACCAACACACTCCAATCATCCAATATCGCGCTCGACAAGACAGGTAACATTTACATCGCAGGCCGGTTTGAGAACCAACTCAAAGCAGGCCAAACATTGTTGAATTCGCAAGGGGATAAGGATCTTTACTTTGGCAAGATCAGTCCAACAGGACGATGGCTTTGGGCCTATGGCGCAGGAAGTCCAGGCCAAGAATTAGCAGCCTACATCACGCTTGACAGTCAAGGTTCTGTGTACTTGACAGGCCATTACGGTCGCAATGCAAATGGTAAGCCACTCCAATTGCAATACAACAGCACTTCGCCCAAAACACTCCCGCTGCCAAACAACAGCAATGACACAGTGTTCTTGGCAAAATTCTCATCAGAAGGACAAAACCAGTGGATCAAACGCTTGTTTGGTGGGATCAATCACTGGGGAAACAAAGCACATACCCTTCCAACAGGCGCTTCGCGTATTGCTATGACACCCCAAGATACAGCCAGCACAAAAGGCATCTTTTGCGATTTCGACAATCTCTTTAATGGAAAAGATCCTCTCGACACAAACGGACAAATGGCGATCATTGCGCTTGACACACAAGGAAAATGCCAGTGGGGACGTCTTGCAGGCACATTCAATGGACATGACAGCTCAGAGCTGCTATCTGTCGATGAAAAGGGACATACTTACTGGGGTGGTGTCATCACAGGTCCCTCCAACTTTGGTTCATTCTCCCCTATACACTACGATAAAGAGGACATCGCGCTCGCCAAATTGGATGAAAAAGGTTCCTTTTTGTGGGCGACATCGTTCGGTGGAATGGGAAACGACTTCCCTGCGGGTATACAGGTTGATAAGGACAAAAATATATACCTGTATGGACGTTTCGCGCAAAACATTGTGTTCGGAACAAAGACACTCACAGCACAAGCCAAACAAGATGGGTTTGTGAGCAAACTCGACACCAACGGCAAACCACTCTGGACGCTTCACTGCAAAAGTGATGAAGACGTCGGGATCAACAACGGTCAGCTCGATGCAAAAGGTTTTCTCTACGTAACAGGCGACTTCAAGGGGCTCGCACAATGTCAGCAACACACCTTTCAACCTCCTTCAGGCAGCGCAAACGATGGATTTGTCCTTAAAATCGATCCAACGACAGGTTCTATCCTTTGGAGCGCAGCCATCACAGGTCAGGGGTACGAGTACGTGACATCACCACGTTTTGCGACAGATGGGGCGCTGCACTTGTTACTAGGGACGACGAGCCAAATCTTTTACGTCGATGGAACAAAGGTACAAAGTCCGAGCGTTGGTGGTGTGGGGTTTCTCTGGCGACTCCCCATCCCCAAATAATCTAAGGACACGGACCTTCACGGACTTGTACAAAGTCGCTGCTTGATCGTATCTATCAACCTCGGAAGTTCATCGGGATAGAAGATATCATCCCAGCCCCATCGATACAACAGCTGCAAGTCATCTGTCCGAAACCAACCATCCACGACCAACAAAAACGTCGGGCATGTCTCGGATGTATAACGTAGCTTCATCGCGGCGACGCGACCACATAACTCCTTGCGCTTGTCCACCCGCCCTTTGTATGCGCTCTGACACTTGATCCAGCACGCTCCTTCTTGGACACAGATCATATTCCCTGTCGCAGGTGCCCACTCACCAAATTCCCCGGAGAACGATGGATGGCGAAGAGGAAAAGAGACCTCCAGCCCCATCTCCCGCAGCCTTCGCACGACCAACCATTCGAGCGGCTGAAAGAGACGATAATTCATCATCTTGTAAAAGAAAATGGACTGACATGTCGTCCGCCTCGCGTCCTCTGCGAGCTGACCAAAACGCTCCCTTCCCCAACGCGATAAATGACCAGAGAAGACTTCCGCGAGTCGTAACATTGCGTCCTCTCGTACGCACTTTTTTCGGTTGATCATATCGGCGATGTCGATATACCCACGACTGATCCCCTCTTCCTCACCAAGCTCCCTCGCCAACGCAGAATACCCATAGGCGTCCTGTCCTCCCTCCTCAACTCGACGTAACTGCATCATGGCAGAGAGCAACCAATGCCCCTCCGAATCGACAACCTCCTCTGTATAGGATAACCCATCAAAGACGTCACGAAGTGCTCCCTTCATCCCCGTAGAGTCCGTCAATCGATCCCAATGCGTGAGGATCCACTCGTACACCCAGTCCAGCCTGTATAATTCTCTCAACGATCGCGCGTACTCCGAAAACAGCGGCAGTGTTTCGTCGATCAATTCGACAAGCTCGTCCACCTCTACGAAGATATCTTCCTGTACAAATGCGAGCAATTGCTCATCGACACAGCGCGCACCTCTCAGTGTACGACGAAACCAACCCAGCTCAAGCGCAAATTGCCATGACGCTGCCTCTTCTTGGACTGGAACCTTGGATACAATCGAATCTCTCGCGACTTGCGGCAGCGCATACCACTTACACAGCGCCCGACGAAAAGCGGTCGTCTTCGCCACACCACCAAACGCCTCTCTCTCACGTAACCAGGGCGCTGTTTGTGGCGAGGATGTCAGCGCTACAAGCTCAGTCTTACAAAAAGTGAGAAACCACTCCCACCCATCGATCAATCCATCGCATAATGCACGCTCAACATGCTCTAAAGCTTCCAGCGCCGTCCCCACAGGGGTAGCATGAAACAGTTGTTCAAGGGAGCGAGCGAGCGCTTGGCCTTCATTGACATCTTGCCACCGCAAAAATGAGTCAAAGAGCGCCGAATATGCACGATCGAGTTTGTGCTTGAGTGAACCCGAACACTGCACACTGAACAACACAGGTGGTCCTGGAAGCATCCGCGCCTCAAAGATCTCGGTCATCGTACGCCAGAACTTCTTTTGTCCAGCCATCGATGCGCCACCGTGTGTCACAAAGCACAACAATGTCGGCGCATCAGTGGGGCCAACGAGAATATCCGGATCGATTGACATCCCCGCAGGTGTGTGACGACGATCGACGTTCCAGCTCACGTCATCGAAGACTTCAGCAACGGCAAGGTACACCACGGCTTCTTGAAACTTCCACAGCGATTTGCTCCGGACATGTCGTCTTGCCATCGGCGCTCCTTGAAGAAAGACTGGAATCAGGCTACTCTCTTGATCAGAAAAAAAGACACTCTGTGGATGTGACCTTCAAAAGGACATCTTACACATATCAAACCGGGCTTTCGAACGAAAGGACATTGGGTATGCAACAAGGTATTCGCTATCTTTCTTTTGTGTGGAGTACAGGTGTGCTCATTTTCTTGGTGTTTGGTTGCAGCCAACCCAAACAAGCCGTGTGCACCTTGGACAGAGATTGCCCAACGGGTCACCTTTGCAACAAAGACGATAAAGGCGAAGCCTTTTGTGAAGCCGTCAAACTCGATGAGTGCCCTTCGAGTTGTAAAGTGGACGCGGACTGTAGCAAGTGCGATGCTGAGAAACAACAATGTGTCCAAGGTGTTTGTGGCAAAGAGACAGAGAAAACATGCCCAACAACTTGCACGAGCAACCAGGATTGTATCCCTTGCCTCTCCAACCAGTCGTATTGTGTCGGTGGTGTATGTGGTGAAAAACCAACGTGCCCACAAACGTGCGCCCAAGACGCAGATTGCGCCCCCTGTACGGACACAAAATTTTGTGTAGAGGGTGCATGCGCGAAAGAGAAGGTCGCTTGCCCTTCCACCTGCACAAAAGACGACGACTGCAAATCCTGCCCAGACCAAAAGCTGGCGTGTACCGAGGGGACATGTCAACAACCCTCTCAATGTCCTGATAGCTGCGCGACTGACACGGATTGTAGCAAATGCGCTGTCAAGGATCGAGTCTGCGTCTTCGGTAAATGTGGTGACCCGGACTGTCCGGCAAGTTGCCAGGATGACAGCGACTGTGCAAAATGTTCAAGTGGCAACACCAGCTGTGTCAACAATGTTTGTAGCGCAAAAGCAGTCTGCCCAAAATTCTGTTTTATCGATCAGGATTGCGCTCAATGTAGCAAAGACCTCCAAAAATGCACGAACGGTTCTTGTGGCGATCAGGTCCTCTGCCCAGAGTCATGCAACGCGGACAGTGATTGTTCTGCCTGTCCAGCCAACCGCGTGGCGTGTCGCAACGGAAGCTGCGCAGAGAAAGACCCCTGCCCAACGACCTGCACAGAAGACAAAGATTGTAGCGCCTGTGGGACGGGCTATGTCTGCGATCCAACAGCCAAAACATGCAAAAACCCAAACGCCGTCGGCGTTGGTGGAGAGTGTGACGCAAACAAGCCCTGTCAACGCGATCTCTCCTGCCTCGCGATAGAGAATATCCAAAAAAGTTATTGCTTCCAAGTCTGCAACCCCAAGTCCAAGATCTGCGACAGCAACAAGGCAGATGGACGCGACCAGTGCTTGGAGATCCCCATCGAGAAAGGTTCCGAGCACGTGTGCATTGGTAGCGCCGCAAAGGGAGAGGCTTGTGGTTTCGCGATCGCAAAGCAAGCGCTCTGTGATGTGAGCACCTCCGCGACACTGTATTGCAGCACAAAAAAGGGGACATGTGAGGACATCACCATCCAAACCAAAGAAGATGACCCATGTACACCAACAGGCTCGACAGATGAACCCATTCTGCGTTGTGATGTGAGTAAGGGGCTCTATTGCGACCCCACGACCAAAAAGTGCGGCAAGCAAAACTTTGCCCAAGAAGGTGAGCTTTGTGATCCATCAGGCCGAGTCCTTGGAAAAGTCATTAATTGTGGCTCGGGGATGTCTTGCGTCTCTTTTGCGACAGGCACAAACCTGCGCTGTCATGTCGACTGCTCGACCAACCAAAGCGGACAGTGCAGTCACAACAAGGACACGACCTGTGTCCCCACGACGACAGGAGGTGCTGGTGCCTGTCTCGATACACAGTGTCAATCAGATGCAGATTGCACGTTCAAGGGGTACTTTTGTTTGCGCTCCCAAAGTGGCAACATTTGCGCTCCTGAACCTCCAGCAGGCCCCGTCTCCTACGGTGGTATTTGCGGAATCCCACTCGATAAATATGGATGTGACGCCAAGTCATCATGTGCACAAGTCAGCGCTGGCTCTTTGGGCTTTTGTACAGTCGGATGTGACTCAAAAACACCATGTCCATCCCTGAAGACCGCCAATGGCGACATCAAAGCGACCTGTGTCTCCCAAAGAGGTGTGCTGTTTTGCGTCTTCCTTTGCGACTCGAATTCACCCGTTTGTCCCACGGGCATGAAGTGTCAAAAAACCCCAGCGGGCTCGTATTGCTTCCCGTAATGTCGTAGGTGTTGCGTAGAGCAACGTCCTCTCTTTCGCCAGTCATCATTCACAAAGTGGGGTCGTGAAATGATTCTCCCTCTCAGCTCAGAATCTCCTCTCAAACGCCAACCTGTTGTCACTCTAGGCATCGTCGCGCTCAATATCGTCGTATATATTGTGATGCTCGTCATGGATTTCAAGACCAAGCTGAGTTGGGCGGCGATTCCAGGACACATCGCACAGGCTGACCCACTCACCCTCGCAGGATGGAGGGAGTATATCACTCTCATCACATCGGGGTTTATGCACGCAGGGTTTTTCCACCTCCTGTTCAATATGATCTTCTTGATGGCCTTTGGATGCAAGGTTGAAGACCGTCTCGGTCGCCTACGTTATGCACTGTTTTACTTTGCCATCTTGCTCCTCTCTGGGCTGACCTTTGTGCTCGCACATACGAGTGTCTACAGGCCATGTATCGGCGCCTCTGGTGCGATCTCAGGTGTTTTGGGAGCCTACCTGTTCAAATTCCCTCACACCCGTATACGCACCCTCTTCTGGGTCATTATTCGCGTCTGGATCTTGCGTATCCCCGCGTTCTTGTTGCTCGGATATTGGTTGCTCCTCAATGTCATTCAATTCTTTAGGCAGACACTCAAAACATCCAATGTCGCATGGCTCACACACCTCGCCGGTTTTATCGTTGGAGTCGTCTTGATTGGTTTGATGACAGGTTTTCGCATCGAATCAAGCGCCAAAGAGGAGAAAACACACGACTGGCACGAATACTTTCACACTGCAGGTAAGATGCTCCGCGCGGAGCTGATCTTCTTGCTCCTTATCCCACTGATCATGTACAGCATGGCATTTGTCACCACATTCTTTGTGGAAACGCCTTACTACTACAGCTCCTACACCTTCTCGATACGCAACAAGCACGCCTTCCGCCTGCTCCTCTCGTGGCTTTACCTCTACATGTTTATCCTGGCTGTGATCGTCGGTATCGTGTGGATGTTTGTCCGCCAACGACGGCTCAAACAAGCCCTGATGCTCGAACCCTGCCTGATGTGCAAACAGACCGTCAAGGATGATGAGTTTGGCGACTACATCTGCCAACATTGTGGATTTGACATCAAACAACAGAGAGAAGAAGATCCAGACAAGCTCGAATTATTGCGGGAGCTTCGCGTGACGGAAGAGTTTGTCAACAACATGCACGGTTATCTGGAGACAGAGATTGTCCAGAGCTCTTTGTTGTCATTTGACGACGAAAAAAATGCCGATCTGCTTCGAGGTTTTGAAGAGAGTATTTCAGTCTTTCGGGATTTTATACAGCATCACACAGAGGGTCTGGGAAAGTTGTTGGAGAGAGACGAAGAGGAGAGGCCCTTTACCTCGGAGGATCTAAAGAAACTATCACAGATGTCTCCAGATTACACACACAGCGGCGTGGGTGCCAAAGCGGACATCGAGATCCACCGCGAGCAACACAAAATACTCGGTGTTGCCGTTCAATTTCTTGCACATGTCTCGACGCAATTGAGGGGGACTGTGGAGTAGGAAGGGGAAGAGTCGGGGGGAATTGTTGGTTACTTCTTCTTTTTCATCTTTTTCATCGCTTTTACGCGCGCAGCCTGGAATTTTGCCGCATATTCTTTGGCTTTTTTATCATATTTACGACGAAGGCGACGTTTACGACGCTTTTTCGCATCGATGGAGAGCGCCTCGTAGGTCATCTTGATGTTCCCCAACACACTTGGTGAGTTGGGATCGATCTGCTCAGCCTTCTGCAGCCATGTCAGCGCTTTTGTGAAGTCTCTCACGCTGTTGGCGTAAATCATCGCGGTCTGGAAAGTGGGCAGCATCTTCTTGCCTTTGTCCTTCAGAGCGCCGCTGAGCGCAGAGGCAGCTTTGTAAGCCTTCAACGCTTCCGCCAATTCTTTCGCTGGGGCAGTAAACTTGGGTCCTTTGCCACGCTTCTTTGGTGGGTTCTTTTTGTCGAAGGTCTTGCGGGCCTTCATGATCAAGTTGGAGTAAATGTTCCCGATCCGAAAGTAGGCTTCCCAGTGGAGATTGGCGTTCTTCTCTTTTTTGTTGAGCGTGATCGTCGTGGTCTTGCTGGAGTTTTTGACTGCATCCTGAAGGAGTTTAGCGGCTTCTTTGAGGCCCGTGTAGTCCACAGGAGGCTTTTTGCTGAGGCGGTTCTTGATCAGACCGAGCATGAACAGGGCTTTGGCGTTCCCTTTGTCCATCTCAAGGAGCTTTTGCAGGTAATCACGTGCGCGCTTGAGTTGGCTTGAGAGTGAGAACTCGTAGGCGCTCGCGTACAAGGCTTGCTTGTAATACTCGGCAGCCTTGGGATCTTTCGGCATCAATTCGTACATCGTCTTGGCGTTTCCGTAGCACTGGAAGTTGTTGCGATACTGATCGCCACAGTACAAAGCGGTGATCGCCTTGAGCGCTTCTTTGTGCTTGGGTTTTTCCTTGAGGATGGTTTTGTACGTTTTGGCTGCCATCTCGTAGTCTTTGGCTTTGATGTAGTCTTGAGCCTTCTGCAGTTTGTTTTCACAACCCGTCAGAAGCACGAGCAAAAAGAGCGCTCCGAGTGATTGTGTCAGCGTGACATTCCATTTCATATTCAAGATCTCCTTTGTAAAACAGCAAAGATATCTGTCATCCATTTCCAGAATGTGTGTGTTTTTATAGGTATTTGATGGATTCGTCAACTCACCAAGCACGCTATAGCACACAGAAGGCAGCAAATGATCCCCAAAGAGTCCCGAATTTTGATGCATTTTTTTGCCCCCTCCACGCCTCACACTCAAAAATTTTTCATGCAGGACATTTTTGTCATTCTTTCACATGCCCCATCACAAAAGCCAAAAGACAGCCCCAACCACATCATGACCATGTACACCGAAACAAAAATCAGCGCTTACTCTCCACATCACACAGTTGGCACAGTGTGTGCTTAGGGGACCGGCCCGGTGACGCAATCACCCACAAAGAATGTTGAGATGTATATCGTACGATCTCTGTTTTGTTGAGAGGTCGTTTTTGTTGCAGGCTGTAAGGCCTGAATCATCGAAGCGTTTGTACAAAAGACAAGCGCGATCGATGTTTTTTATGGCGGACCACAAGGTCCTATTTTTGGAGAAAAACACTATGAATCAATGCCCACACTGCGAAGGTTTCATCACTGTAGAGATGAAAGAATGCCCCCACTGCGACACTTCACTTCCCTCCTCCTCTCCCTTCATGCAACGCATCAAACGCTTTGGCCTTGGACGCAGTATTGTTGCTGCGGCCGGCGGAAGCGCGTTCATGTTAACCTTGATGGCCTGCTATGGTGCTGCGCCACCATGTGACATGGTCGACAACGATAAAGACGGATACACCACGTGTAGCGATGGGACCAACTACGCTGGCGGTGATTGTAAAGATGACGACGCCACGATCAACCCTGGTGCGGAAGACAAGGCCGGAGATGACATCGACCAAAACTGTGACGGGGTCGATGGTGTCGCGCAGTAAGTCCAAACCATAACGCTCTACAGTGACATCCCATCGCACGATGGGATGTCACTGCTCTTCGACTCTCTTTGCAAAGGTGTCCCGTCATGAGTACACGCCGCGTATCCGTAGCCTCCTCCTATCACCCCCGTTATGTCGTCTGGGAATTGACCTTGCGCTGTGATCAATCTTGCAATCACTGTGGTTCACGTGCAGGCGACGCGAGAGACACAGAGTTGTCACTCGAAGAAGCCCTTGGTGTCGTGCAAGAGCTCAAAGAGATGCAGACCAAAGATGTCGTCCTGATCGGCGGTGAAGCCTATCTTCACCCAGGTTTCCTGGAGATCGTCAAGGCGCTCAAAGCGTCCGGGATTCGCCCTATGATGACCACTGGAGGTGTGGGGATCACCGAAGAATTGGCGCAATCGATGAAAGACGCAGGGATGGCGCAGGTCTCAGTCAGTGTAGACGGTCTGGAGCGCTCTCATGACCTGATTCGCGGAAAGAAAGGTAGCTTTCAAGCCGCGCTACGTGCCCTCGACGCGATGAGGGCTGTTGGACTCCCAACAGGTGCAAACACCAACATCAACCGGGTGAATCGCGATGATCTCGACGCGCTCTTTGCCTTGCTCAAAGACAAAGGGATCAACGCCTGGCAAGTCCAGATCACTGTCCCACTCGGACGTGCCGCAGATCGCCCTCAAATGCTGCTTCAACCATACGACCTCATGGAGCTGATGCCCAAAGTCGCAGCGCTTAAACGCAGCGCTTATACACAAGGTATCACAGTCATGCCTGGCAATAATTACGGTTACTTTGGTCCCGAAGAGGGCTTGATGCGTTCACTTCATGAAGGTGGAAACGACCACTGGCATGGATGTATGGCTGGACGATTTGTGATGGGGATCGAGTCTGACGGCGCAGTCAAAGGTTGTCCTTCCCTGCAAACCAAAGACTACGTCGGCGGGAAGCTCGGTGAACAACCTCTACGAGAGATCTGGGAGACATCCCCACAAGTCGGCTTCACACGAACGCGCACAAAAGAAGATTTGTGGGGTTTTTGTCGCACATGCCCGTTCGCAGAGACCTGCATGGCAGGCTGTAGCTTTACAGCGCACGCACTCTTTGGCCGGACAGGCAACAACCCATACTGCCACTTTCGCGCACGTACACTCGCCAAACAGGGCAAACGCGAACGACTCATCGCCAAAGAGATGGCCAGCGGAGACCCTTTTGATCACGGACTGTTCGAGATCGTCGTCGAAGACATCGACGCGACCGAGCCAGCCTTTACACAGCACTTCTCTGCCGAGACACGGTTTGGTGTTCACGTAAAAGAGTACCCGGAGACACCAGAAGGCAAACACAAACGCCTCGCCCAACTCGTCCGAAAGCTGGCCAAGCAGCGCAAGACCCCCTGCTCATCCTGTCCCAGCCAGATGTAAGGCGTCGGGCTTCATTTATCCCATCGTCTTCTCAAGCGCTGGCATCCCAACAGGCGTCAACAAGGCTTCGAGCTCTTTGGCGGCGTGAAGCAAAAACAGATCGTGAAAACGTGGCGCTTGTAATTGCAACCCAATGGGCAAACCATCACGCCCCATACCACAAGGGATCGCGAGCGCAGCGTGTCCAGTCAAAGAGGTCACACAATTCCAGACACCTGTCACATCACTATAAGGAACCTTTTGTCCATCGACTTCGAGGGACGCACCAGTGCGACAATGAGGAAACGCGGTCCTTCCAGCGACAGGCATCAACCACAGATCATATGTATCAAAGAAGCTATCGAGCTGTTCGAGGATACCATCAAGTGTATGTTGCGCGAGAAAATATCGAAAGCGATTATTTGTCGTCCCCCGACCAACGTACTTTGCGTACGTACTCGCACCAAACATCCAACGCAAGATCGCAAAACGCATCAACAGTCCTCCCATCCACCCTCTTCCAATCCAGGGCGCGAGTTGTTTTAGTTCGAATCCATGAACATCCCCCCAACACTGAAAAGCTTCCTCAAAAGAGTACGACGGACTGGCCTCAATGACCTCGGCCCCAGCTTTACGCAGTGTCTCGACGACCTGAAGACAGACATCTTTTGTATCTAGAGAGAGAGGGTAACCAATATCCATCGTATAAGCGATTTTCAGCGTAGAGAGTGGACGCTGCTTCCCCAACCCCATCGCAAACTGCGATGTATCGCGACGTGGATCGAGCAAGACCTCACGCATTAAAAAATCAATATCTTCGACATGACGGGCATGTGGACCAACTGAAACAAAATGCCTCATCGCATGGCATCCGCCAGGCATATTGGCGTGCCCTTTGGAGGATAACAATCCAAAACTCGGTCGCAGGCCATACACACCGCAAAAGTGAGACGGCACCCGGATCGAGCCCGCCACATCACTCCCGATCCCCACAGGCGTCAATCCTGCGGCGACTGCGGCAGCAGCCCCACCAGAGCTGCCTCCTGGTGTGCACGTTGGGTCCCAAGGGTTACAGGTTCGACCATATACGAGGTTGTTTGTCTGCCAATCATACGAAGATGTCGGCAAATTAGTCTTCCCCCAGATATTCGCCCCGGCTTGTTTGAGTTGCCGCACCAACACAGCGTCCTGTGACGCCACGTTGTTGCGAAGCCATGGTAAACCGATCGTCGTCTTCATCCCTTTGACATCAAAGGCCTCTTTAACAGTCATCGGGATACCGTGAAGAGGCCCCCAGTCTTCCCCCTGCGCCCATGCTTTGTCAGCCTGATCAGCCAATTGGCGCGCACCTTCGACATCGGAGACGACGATCGCGTTGAGAACCGAATGATAAGTTTCGAAGCGCGACAGGTGCGCTTCTAGCAGCTCACGAGCGCTTACATTTTTTGCTCGAAACGCATCCACCATTTTTCGTAATGACCACGATGTCAAATCATCCATCTCAGCTCCTTGCGGTGTCTTAACCATTGCCTTGGAATACAAACCGATCCTCTGTGTTGTTCTATTTTGCATCTCCCAAAAATCCAGACAAGCAGCCAAACGCTCTGTAGCGTGTATCGCGCTCCAAATGAGCGCCAAAGTCCATCTCCCCTCAGGGACAGACATCATCCATTCTCGCTAGAGCCTGAAGCGAAAAAAGACCACACACACACTCCACCAGCCCTCAAAGACAACTCCTTCCTCTTTTTTTTCAATTCAAAATCAAAGCATTACAAACTTTTTTCACATTTTTTTGTTTTGCGTGGTGCGATCTTGGTTGGGGCTACGATTTACCTGTCAGAACGTTTCACAAAACGCTTCAGTCCTGCTCGCTTCTGAGTGGGATTCTAATATGCATTCACTGCGACGATGCTGGCTTTACCCCTGATGGGTACTCGTGCGCGTGTGATATGGACCAACTGATTTGGAGCATGAAAATCATGAAAAAAACGAAAGTCACCCTTCTCACTTCCGCCCTTTTGATGGTCTTCTCGATGACAGGTTGCACAGCCCTGAAGAAGATGTTTGTCAAGAAAAAGAGCAGCTACCAGCTGAGAAAAGAACGCCAAGCCAAAGCAGCGAAAGCAGGTACTGAAGCCCTCGCGAAATTGAAATCCGGCAAAGCGAGCTGCGAAGACATCATCAAGCTCGCCAAGATGGCGAACAAAGCGCCCAGTAAAAGAGGCGGGTATGTAGAGAAATATGGCATCATCGCAAGTGAAGCGGCTCGCTGCAAAAAATGGGACTATGTCTTCCGTCACACAGCCCGCATCAACTACCGCCCCTTCACCAAAGTCATGAAGTACGTCGAAGCCAAAGGGTACGACACACACACGGCTTATGACAAATGGCTCAACGGACAAAAACACCCCTACTACAACGTAGGATATGGAAACTACTCCTTGACCTCCATTCGTGGATGGTTGCAAAAGAGCTCCAAAAAGAAATCCCACTGCAAAGCGTTCGCATCTGCCGCTCAACGTACATACGAATCCGTCGAAGCGGACGGAAAAATGGGCCGCGTCGCAGCGCAATACAACAGAAAGTGGAACCGCTACTACCGCTCCGGTTTTGTCGGATACCTCTACGTCGCAGACTGCCAAGAGCACATCAAACTTGTGCGCAAAATGCTCACTGGAAACAACTGGAAAGATCGCAGCCAAGCATGTGACATCATGGCCAAATGGGGCAAAAAGTCCGACCTGAGAAGGCTCCGCACCATCGCTTCAACAGATGCTTACTCCTACTTCCGCCGTCGTAACCGCATCTTCCCCGTACGTGACATGTGCCGCAAAGCAGCTGGTCGCGTCTCCATGCGATAACACTCCCCTAACACTCCCCAGCTTCCCCTTCTAAGACCGCTCTTTCTGACGTGGCACAAAGATCACAAACAACAACACACACAACACAATCGACACAGGTGTACCACCACTCTGACAACCACACCCCTCCCCTTGTCGCTCCATCTTATCCGAAAGTGTCGATCTCTCAGGAATGTCAGTTGTAGGCTTCTCTTCCTTCAGTTGTGTCGTCTCTTCGACCGATTCTTGGAGCGTTTCGCTTGGACCAATGGGTTCAGACTTCGGCTCAACAACCTTCTCAGAAGAAACAGGCTCTTTTGGCTCTGGCTCTTTCACTGATTCAGCGGGAGCAGGTTCTTGTGTGTCTGGTTCTGTGACAGGCTCTGGAAGCGGCTCATTTGTCGGCTGCTCTGTTGGTTGGGGGTTGGTTTGAGGTGCTGGTTTAAAGCCAAACTTGATCGCCCAGTTGGGCTTCGCACCATCACGCTCATACGCCCCGACATCAGGCTTCGTTCCACGAACGCGACCTTCAAAGTCATCTTGTGTTGCGTACTTCGCGAGCGCCGCATCGAGCAACTTCGAGCCCGCAGGTGGATAGAAGACATTCTTCGCAGGATCGCCTAGATCGGCCTTGTCCGATTGTCCCTTGATCGTCCCTTTGTTGTAATTGCTGCTCCCAAGGATCACATTGTTAAAGAACTGCGCGGCAGGTGCACCACCATTGATATTCAGAGCCTGCCCACCAGCACAATAAAACGCATTGTTTGCCACGAGCTGGTCTTTCTGTCCGCTCCAATTGTTGGTCTTTAGGCAGGCGCTCTTGGCCTTGTAAATGGTGTTGTGCAAGATCTTGACGGAGTGAGGATTGAAACCCTGACTCGCTTTCGAATGAATTCCATACACCCCTGCATTGACGATAATGTTGTTGCGAACAATCACCTGACCGACGACTTGAATTCCATTATCCACTGTCTTGTAGATAAAATTGCGCTCAATGATGTTCTCAGTCCGCCCTGCAGCCTCCTGGAAACCGTAGAGTGTAATCGCTGGATACTTTGCGTTGACAATCACGTTGTCTCGAACAACATTCCCCCACGACCCCGTCTTCAACTCGATCCCATCACCTTGCGAACCACCGAGGTCGTGGATGTAATTGCCCTCGATAATCGAGCGACTCATCACACACGCAGCGTTATTGCAGCCAAGATACATTCCTTCACCGTGTCCTGCTGTATCGAAGATCTCATTGCCTCGAAGTGTCACCACATCACAACGACTCGTCGAGGCATTACACGAGATCCCAACACTCGCGGTCTTGTGGATCTTCATGTCCTCGATGACCGCGTGATCAACTTTGTACAGACGCAATCCGTGGCTCCCATTGGTGATCTCAAAACCACGAAATGTAAAGTGTGAACCGTTGATGTTGATGACGTTCTGGTTGGTCTGCCCTCGAATGATCGGCCGCTCGCCAGCCGCAGCCTCGATCACAATCGGCTGCTGCGCCGTCCCATCCCACTGGACCGTGTAAAAACCGGGCGTTTGGTACGTCCCCTTATGGACGATGACTTTGTCACCGGCCTTCACCTTCTTGAGCACATCGAAGAGCTTATCAGCAGGGCTCTTGATCGTGTATGTCTTCGCCGATACGTACGACGGTAGACAAAACATCAAGAGCAGACAAAACAACAACACACACTTCCTCGGGTATGACATGAGAACTCCTTTTCTCGCATTGGGGTAAACAACAAAGCCTTGGAGCGGCCTTGGCGTTATGGGACAAAGATAAGGATGGGGATATACACGATCACGAACAAAATGCCACCTAATCCGAGCGCTCCAAGTAGGTAAAGAGGCCACGGGCCGAGATAATCGAGCGCTGTTGGACCCGGCGGTTTTCGGTGCGTGTAGATATAATTGGCACCGAGTAACCAGTTGAGCAGGCCAACAAATGGGACATATGCGAGGACCGCGAGGTATGTGTTCACGATCCCCCACCAACGCGGATACAGTTGAAACACGACGGTCATGTAAATGACAAAGACGACGAGGCCACCGTGGACAATCCAATACTTCAAGAAGGAAATGTGTGGAAATGCGTTTGGACTGTCCGGCGTGATGATCGCCTGAAAGGTTCCTCCAAGCGCGAGAAAGTAGTAGATCTCATGGGTTGTCAGGTTGGGTGTCCACATCACCAGCGGAAGCACAAGGGCCATCATATTGCAGATATCAAGCGGCAAATCGGTGATCGTATCAAGTGTCCGACTGTTCCATCGCATCGCCGTCCAAACGACGATAGACAAGGACATACAACACGCCATAACGCGCGCCAACAACAATCGGTATTCAAGCGATAACTGTAAGCCAATCATCGGCAGTGCGACGCTCAAGACGACGATCCCAACCATCACCACCCAATGCTGTACACCAAATGCCTCAAACGCGTTGTTTTCGTCGACAAGTGCCCGATACAACATCCTCACTCTCCTGCTGGCCCCAGAAACTCTAACTCACCGTCCTCAACGGTGCCAAACGCAAATTCAAACAGATCACGGACGTAATTTTGATGCATACGCCACGGACGCCTTGAACCCAACTTCGGGAATGTATGGACAGCCCGCTGGATGTAGCCAGAGCTGAGATCCATGAAAGGGGCCTCTTCGACACTCCCATCGTGAAGACGGGGTGTACACTGGACATACCCCTTTTTCTTCATCGTGTTGAGGACGCGACACACAAACATCGACACAAGCTCACACTTGAGCGTCCACGATGCGTTTGTGTACCCTGACGCCAACGCCAGATTAGGGATGTCACTAAACATCGCACCTTTGTACGTCATCGTCTCCGGTGCCTTGATATGTTTTCCATCGACCTCGACGTGCAAATGGCTCATAAACTTGAGCTTTAATCCAGTCGCAGTCACGATCATATCGGCCTGAAGCTCTTCTCCCGATTGAAGCAAGATCCCATCAGGTGTAAATGTCTCGATGTGGTCGGTCACAACACTAGCTTTACCGTCGCGAATCACTTCGAAAAGATCGCTGTCAGGGACAAGGCAGATCCGCTGGTCCCAGGGTTTGTAACGGGGTGTAAAGTGCGTATCCACATCAAAGTCAGGTAGCTCTTCGCGGATCTTATCGATGATGAAGTGTTTGACCTTCTCTGGACGACGACGCGAGATGCGATACATAAACATCGACATCAAAATGTTCTTCAGGCGCGTTAGACGCCCTGCTGTCCGACGGGGAAGAAATGCTTTCAGGCGTTCACCGAGGGGATCTTTGGCAGGTCTGGAGACGACGTATGTTGGTGAACGTTGCAACATTGTCACGTGTTTGGCTTGTGTCGCCAAAGACGGAAGTAGCGTAATCGCCGTCGCGCCACTGCCGATGATCACGATACGTTTGTCCTTGTAATCGATCGACTCATCCCACTTTTGAGGGTGAATGACCTCGCCTTCAAATGTCCCGATATCCGGAAAATCAGGAGTATACCCCTCTTCATAATCGTAGTACCCTGTGCACATGTACAAAAAGTGACAGGTCCAGCTGACCTCTTTGCCTGTGTGTTTGTCGTGGACAGTCACAGTCCACTTCGCATCCTCTGAAGACCAAGAAGCACGTTGGACATACTTTCCGTAGTGGATCTTCTCTTCGAGTTTGTACTCGCTGACAGTGTCCTTCAGGTATTGCAGGATAGAGGCGCCGTCGGCAATCGAGACATCACCTTCCCATGGCCGGAAGGAGAAACCCAACGTATACATATCGGAATCAGAGCGGATCCCTGGATAGCGAAAAAGATCCCATGTCCCGCCGATTGCATCGCGTCCTTCGAGGATCGCAAATGTACGCTCAGGGCAACGTTGTTGAAGATAGACGCTCGCGGCGATCCCTGAAATCCCTGCTCCCACGACCAATACGTCGACGTGATTTTGCATGTCGTGCTCCTGTTCTATCGCACTGATACCAATCCAGACCATCGTGCAGGCATCGTAGCCGACAGCCTACCAAATGACAATCAGTGGAGACAGGGATGGAGTTGATTCTCTTGTTCTGTTGGGGGAGTAGGATTATGCGGAGGGAGGAGCGGGGGTGTTCTTTGCGCTGCGCAGGACGTGATATGCGCGCTCGACGCTTTGTTTTCGTCGGATCATACGTGTCGCTTCTTGCCCATCGTGGTAAAGTTGCGCTCCCATCGCAAAGTTTTCGGAGAGTTGTTCGTAAGCGGCTTTGAGCGCATCACGGCTCGCGGACTCGGAGATGTCGAGGAGCTTCGACGCCAATCTCATCGAAGGCTTCGCCAACCGCATCTGAAGATGCCCCAACAAACGCTCGATCTGCTCAGGCGCAAAGCCCAACAAGTCACACAATTGTCTCAACAGAACCTGCTCCTCTTCAACAATAATACCGTCAGCTTCGATGACACTAAGCGCACCGTAGATCAACTGGAGATCAGGATGCAGACATCCGACCGCGTTCGCAGCCCCAAGGTATTCACGCACAAGTACACCAAGTGGGCGCTCCATCTCATCGCGTGCGTCCTCAAAGACCTCGGAGAACGAAGTCGAAGGGAGTCCCATTCGCGTACAGATCGCGTGGATCTGATCCTTCTCACGACGATCGAAGTGACCATCCACACCCATCACATTCATCAGGATCGCAGTGAGCTTTGTACAATGTGTCCACGCAACTTTCTCCTCCGAAGTCTCAGCGGTCATCGCGACTTCAGGAAGATCTTCATAGGAGATATAGCGACTGGGTGCGAGGACATGTGTCACCTCTTCTTCCTCGATATCGTGTGAAACATCGGATATATCATCGAGCGAATCGAAAGAGACCTCACGAAGCGCGTCGTATGACTCGTTTTTCTTCAGGTGTGAATCGACCATCAGCTCCTGCCACGTCTTGGCTGGAACAGGTTGTGGTTGTGTCTGTCCGCCTTCGCGAACGCGACGTAACGAGAAGGCGCCTCGTACGATAAAAAGACACAACGTCAGGTGGACAGCAGAGAGGAGCAATTGGTGCGCCAAGAGCGCTCCCACGACGAGCGTGATGGAGATGTACGATCCCATAAAAGCGAACATATCCCGGCCGCGAAGGGTTCCAAATGCCGCACACATCATCGCCACAGCTGAGAACAGACAACCTCGTCCCATCCAAGCGTTAGCAGTCTCTGAGAGTCCACTAAAACCAACCCCAAGCGCGATCACGCCGACACTGATCTGAACCAAAAAGGTCACGCCCATCGCAAGCGTTGCGTAGCTGACTCGTTGTTCTTCTTGTTCCAATGTATTTGTGAATGCTTCCATCGTCGTCTACCTTTCGTATAGGGTGATGTCTTCACTCGCACACTCCTTGTGCGTTCACTATGGGTAAACGCTCCCCCCAAGAAAAAGCTCAGTCGATCGGCCTGTGTATGGTCATATTCACACAATCGAGCACATATCTGTTCCAAATCGGTCCTTTTGTTGTCGTGTGTCACCCCCATCCCAACAAAGCTCCTCCACGAGAAATGATATCCCCCCCCTCTTTTCGCCAACCCCCGAGGAACCAGCGATTTGAGAGCGAACAAAAGCAGGTTAACTTGACAGATATCACCCACTCTCTAAGGTGAACACACAGGGCATTCACGATTCATCCGAACAAAAAGGCTTGCTATGAAACACCATGTTATCAATTCTCAGTTGATCTGCGCACAATACGACAAAGACTACCCCATGCTTGTCTCAGGCAAAGGGATCTACCTCTACGACAAAGATGGAAATGAATACATCGATGCGTCTGGTTGTACGGCCGCCGTCACGGCGATCGGCCACGGCGTCGAAGAGGTCGCAGATGCGCTCGCAGTGCAGGCGAAAAAGCTCGCCGTCCACCCCACACATGTCTTCTACAACGAAACACTCGAAGCCTACCTCGCGCATCTATGCGACTTTGCCCCAGAAGGTTTCAACAAGGCCTGGACGATCAGCGGTGGTACAGAAGCTGTCGAAAACAGCGTGAAGCTCGCCTACCAGTACCACAAGGCCAAAAAGCGAACCGGACGCACAAAGATCATCGGACGCTGGGGGAGCTACCACGGAAACTCCCTCACAGCCCTCGACATCGGCGGCCTCAAAACACGCCGCAATTACTACACAGACTTGATGGTCGATCATCTCCACGTCTCCCCCTGCTTCTCCTACCGCAAACCTGAAGCTCTCAGCCCAGACGCATACGAAGACACACTCATCGAGGAATTCTCCCAACTCGTCGAACAGCACCCCGATCAGATCATCTGCTTTGTCGCTGAACCCATCGTCGGCGCCGCGCTCGGCGCCGCCCCTCCAACACCTCGATATTTCGAACGCATCGCCGAGATATGTCGCGCACATGACATCTTGATGATCGCCGATGAGGTCATGACGGGCTTCGGTCGAACAGGGACCGCCTTTGGATGTGAACAATACGGCACACACGCAGACATCCTCGCATGTGCCAAAGGCATCAGCGGTGGTTACCTGCCTCTCGGTGCGGTCATCGCCCACGATCGCGTGCTCGACCCCATCAGAGAAAGTGGCGAGCCATTCTACAGCGGACAAACCTATTCGTGTATCCCACTCGCAGCTGCCGTCGGTGAAGCTGTCCTCCATTATATAGAGGAACACACCCTCGTCGAACGCACTGAGATCGTCGGTGCGCACCTCAAACGACGCTTTGAAGAATTGCTTTCACTGCCGTTTGTCGGTGATGTACGTGGTGAAGGCCTGTTCCTCGGGATCGAATTTGTCGAAGACAAAGACAGCAAACGACCCTTTGACCCCTCCTTGATGTTTGCCAAACGCGTCGAAACAACAGCACTCAAACATGGCCTCGTCACATACTCATGTCGCGGAACAGTCGAAGGGACGAAGGGAGACCACATGCTCTTTTCCCCTCCGCTGACGATGAACATCGAGCAAGCAGACACACTTCACAAACGCTTTCATGCCGCTCTCGTCGAGACATACGAACAAGTCCAAAAATAAATGTCGTGATCACAGCGCGTTTTTCAAGTGAAGACGTTCACAACAAAAACACATCTCTTACGACAGGAGCCGAACATGAAACGATACCAATTCCCTCTCACTTTGCTCTCTCTTCTTGGTGTATTGCTCGGATGCTTGATCAGTATGCCGAGCACAGTTGATGCTTGTAAGTGTCGCCGCCCTGATATGAAAAAGGTCTACGCCCGCTCGACACATGTCTTTACAGGTATCTTGCGTGCGGTCAACACGTCGGCTATGCGCGTACATACATTTACATTTCAGGTCACACGCTCTTTCAAAGGCAGCGCAAAAGGAACATTTACCATCCACTCACCGGGCCACTCATGTGGGCTCAAGACAGGCGCGATCACGCGCATCGGCACAGAATATCTCGTCCTTGGCTCATCGCGTGGTGGGAAGGTATGGTCCAGGCAGTGTCGAGGAGTGGGACCGACAAACCGCGCCTCCGTAAAAGCAGCGATTGCGTTGTTCGGTAAAATGCCAGCTCCAGCGACCAAAAAACCACAATCCATCCGCTCACTCATCATGGCCTGTCGCCATATCGGTCCAGGCATTGGGCCACGTGGTCTTTTCACGTTTGACTTTCAGAGCAAGAAACCACAGCTCCTCTCGACGATCTCATTTGGCAAAAAAGGCTGGGGACAAGGTGCCCAAAGGATCTCCAACGTGCGCATTGCAGGCAACGGAAATATCAGCCTGAAGCTCCCCTCTCGCAGTGGGAGAAGTGGAACCGATGTGCAGATTTACTTTCGCGGACAAAGCAGCCAGTTGAAAGGCAAAAAATACCACGGCAAGGTGCTCATTTTCATGATGCGTTACCCCATCCCCCCGAATGTCCGCATCGCGCCACGAAGACTCGTCTGCTCCAAAATCCAACTTTGATGTTCACCGTCTGAAAGAACAAAGCCCAACGCAGACTCCCACCGACTCTCCACAACACCTCCCCCCACACTCTAGAGCCGTCTCTCAGTATGTGTTATGTATATTCTCCAAAACACGTTCAAAATAGGGCAGCCAATAGAGTTGGAGAACATGACAGACCATCCCTCGACACAACCGACGAGACAGGAGGATTCCTCTCATCAAGAGACGGGCTCGATGCAATCACCTCAACAGTTACCGAGCATGACAGGCTATACTTTGTGGATAGGCCGCTCGCTGTGGGGTGTGGCGATCGTGTTGCCAGCATTCTTGTTGATGGTGTATCTTTACCACATGCCTTCGTTTTTGCAGGCCAATTTCCAATCGCAATTCTTTGAACCACAGAGTGATCCCTTTCTATCCCAATATCTATTTCCGACACTCTCGATGGTCCGGCGTTTGAGTTTGGCGCTTGGAGGATGGTTACTCGTCGCCATTATGTGTTGGCGCCGAACAGATCGAGCGCTCATCCTGTGGACATCACTGGCGATCATCGGCATCAGCAACTTCAGTGTTCACGTCGAGCTCTTGGAGAGATCCGTATTTCAACATGGATGGTTGCAAGGTGTGAGGGCGCTCGCTGCGATTCAGGCATGGATAGGGCCATCTGTAGGGTTGGGGATTATGATGGTGATCCCCGACGGCAAGCCTCTCTCACGATGGCTTCGCTATCTCTATCCACTTTTTACCATCTTACCGGGACTCTATGCTTGGATCTGGTGGAGTGAACATAAGGCATATAAACCTGCCCTGCTCGGCATCTCCGAAGTCATGCTTGTGATGTGTATCTACCTGTTCATTCGCTTTCAGTGGACCAAAGAGCCCAGAGAGAAGCTACAACTGCGTTGGATGATCGCGGCGAACTTTCTCTCTGCGTTCGTCTTCGTGATGTATGCGACGCTGCTCTTTTTGCCCTCGTCGTCGGATAACACGCTGATCATCCTCAAACGCTGTGCACAAGAAGGGTTTTTGTTTATCGGCTATCTCTCACCACTGCTGACCTTTTTTATCATCCTCATACGTTTTCGCCTGTGGTCCTTCCACGTGACGGTCAACCGCTCGCTCATTTACGGTGCCTTGAGTATCACGATGATGTTGGTCTTCGTCCTTGGATTTTTGGGGATCCAAGAATTTTTGCGCTCATACCTCGGACACAAACAAGAGCTGTGGTCCGCTTCGATAGGTGTGGTCTGTGTCTTGTTGTTGTACAACCCAATGCGCAACGTCTTGAGACGCTTTGTGGACCGCCGAATTTACGGCATCGCGATCGAGTACGAGGGCGCGAAGTTTGAAGAAAGAGGCACCAAAAAGCCTGAACGCTCGTCTCTCTCACGGATCACAAACTTTGGACAATACCAGGATCTCAAATGGATCGGGAGTGGTGGGATGGGTCAGGTCTTTCGGGCCAAACACCCTGTACTGAAACGAGATGTTGCCATCAAGTTTCTGTCCTCATCACACGCGCTTGATCCAACGACGAGAGAGCGCTTCGTGCGAGAAGCCCAAACCGTCGCACAGCTCAACCACCCACATATCATCACGCTTCACGACTTTGGCGAGCAAGATGACCGGCTCTTTATGGTGATGGAGTATATCCAAGGCGAAGAATTACAAAAACGACTACAACGCAAAGGAACCTTCCCTCTGGATGAAGCGATTGAGCTGCTCAAGCCTATCGCCTCAGCGCTCGATTACGCTCATCAACAAGGCGTCATCCACCGCGATGTCAAACCCTCCAACATCATGCTCGAACACAACGAAGAAGACCCCCTTCACCCAAGGGTGATCATTATGGACTTTGGGATCGCGCGTGTCGTCGACATGTCGACACTAACACAAGCCGACAGTAACGCGATCCTTGGAACACTCCCCTACATCGCCCCAGAACAAATAAAAGGTGAAAAGCTCCTCGATGGACGCGCTGATCAGTACGCTTTTGCTTGCATGACATACCAACTACTCACAGGGCGTGTCCCCTTTCCCCAACGGGGACCGATCGAACTTGTCATGTCGCACCTCCTACATCCTCCCCCGTCGCCTCGCAAGTTCGCACCTCATATCCCTCGCCACACAGAGCAGGCCCTCTTTAAAGCACTCAGCAAAGAGCCAGAGGACCGTTTTGAAGATATCACGGCCTTTGTCGAAGCGCTCCAGACCAAGCCACAGCTCGATCAAACCCTCGACTTTGGGGATATACCTTCGTAAACATCAAGACTTTAAGTCTGTCTCCTCTCCACTTTTGGACATTGGCGAGAACGTGCTTGGACGCAACAGTTGGCAAAGAACCCACAACAGATCAGCGCGCGTCACAATCCCAACAAGCTCACCGCTTTCAGTCCCACACACCAAGACAGAGCCGACTTTATGCTTGAGCATGAGCTCCGCAACCTCAGAGAGCTCCGTATCTGGTGACACCGTCAACGGCTCTTGGTGAGCGACAACCCCCACCTCCTCCAATAAACTGAGCCGCTCTTGGGCGCTCTCTTCTTCTGTATTAAAATTAGCATGTGTCAGCTTCTTCACATCCCGATCGGAAATCACGCCGCGCAAACGACGCTCTTCATCCACGATCGGAAGATGTCTTAGCTGGTGTGCGTCCATCAAATCCATCGCATGATAAACCCGATGATTCGGACTTAAAGTCACGAGTTCCACTGACATTACCTGTTCGACTGTCATATTCATCAACCATCCTCCCTATACCCAATGAAATGTTTCAAATAAAAGATTCAAACATTTGAACATATAGATGTACATACATAAATATAAAGTCAACTCCATCATCAAAAAAAGTCACATCTTCTTTTGTAAGAGAATCGACGTAAGATCGGCTGTCTTCCGACTTACGCGGCTACTATTTTGTGGACTTGGTGAGGAGGAGGATATGGAGCCATTGTCAGGTGAGTTTGAGGAGAAGCGCATACAAAAAGGGACAGGTTACGGAATCGACCTGACCGCGAGCGTTAAGGCCGTCGGATAGAAAAAAGAATACGGAAAATGAGACGAAGACAGAAGGTTGCTGCTGAAGCCACAGGCTTTGTTATTCGTCGTCGACATGGCCCTGCCATGCCTTCTCCTCATGCCTTGCCTGAGGCCCCACCCACTGCCCTCTTGTCTTCGCTTTTTTCCATCCGACGGCCTAACCGCTGACATCGTAAGGAGCCTGTGGTACGACGTTACGGACTTGATCGCGCATCTTTTCGTCGAAGACTTTGTCGTTGGGGCTCATGCCGAGAACGGAGAGACCCGCGCGCATTTTCCGTTTGAATTCACCAACAGAGCGGATACGTAGCATACTCTTGAGGACATACTTGGGACGCAAGTAGAAGTCTTTGTAGCAATGAACAAGCATCTCGCGTAATTCTGCGCGGGTGAAGTTCTCCTCCCAAACAGGAAGCTCAAAGCCAGGCTTGGGATCTTTGGCAAAGTTGCCCCAGACATCTTCTTTGATGATGCCGCTCTCCAAACCTCTTTGGTAGATCTCGGTCCCTGGATAAGGACAGAAGATCGTGAAGTGGACGTAATCGGGTTTGATCGCCTTGGCGAGATCGATAGAGTCCTGAATATCACTTGCAGTCTCGGTCTGTTGACCGATGATAAAGTACCCAAGACGCTCCATTCCAGCTTCTTTGGTCCATTTAAAGGCGTTCTTGACGCGCTCGACGCTGTGGTTTTTCTTGATCACCTTCATCATGCGCTCGTTTCCGCACTCAACGCCGTAGTGAATGCGATCACATCCAGCGTCGGACATGGCCTTCAACATGTCGAGAGTGACAGTGTTCACGTGTGCACGAACGTCCCAACGGAAGTCGATCTTTCGCTTCTTGATCTCATCACACAACTCGTAAATCCGATCCTTTCGGACCGTAAATGTATCATCATAGATGAAGGCCTCTTTGATCCCCATCTCGACGCAGCGCTCCATCTCGTCGGCGACGTGAGCCGCTGAGCGCCAACGAAAACCAGAGATAACAGGCGAATAAGGACGATCACAGAAGGTACAACGGAAGGGACAACCACGGCTGGTAAACATCGTCGTGATCACATCATCACGCCCAAGCAAAGAGGTGTACTGGCTGATATCGAGCTTGTCACGTGCGGGCAAGCCGAGTTTGTCCAGATCTTTGGTACTTGGTGCGATGCCGTTGTTGATCATTTTTCCATTATCATCGATATAGACGATGCCAGGAACAGTTCCCCACAGTTCTTTGCGGTCCATTTTATTCAGGAAGTCGACAAACGCGATCTCTCCCTCTCCCTGAATCAAAAAGTCGACCTCAGGCATTGAGATGGTCTCTTTTGGATACAGGTGGACATGGGGTCCGCCAAGGACGATCTTCGCTTTGGGCTTGACCTGCCGTACAACCTGACAGGTCAGGTAGACATCGATCAATGTAAACGTCATGGCAGTGATACCAACGACATCACAATCGCGACGCATGATCTGACGTTGTAGCTCGACATAATCCCAACCAGGAGGTTGGGCGTCGATAACTTCGACGCGGTGAGGGCTATTAGCTTCGACATATCCTGCCAACATCAACACACCAAGAGGTGGGTTAAACCCACGGTGTTTTTCGACAATTGCAGGGTTTTTACCGATCAGCTCGTTGAAACGAGGAGGGTTGATCAAGAGGACCTTTTTGGGCTTCACATTTGAAACATCACCAGACATATCCATAGAAGACTCCTGACAGTGTAAAATCGTACGTATGTGGTCTGCAATAGGCCAGGAATGTTATGTGAATTCCCTCTCCAAGTCAAGTCCATACACACTCTAAGAGCACACAAGTCATCCCCCTCCTCTGAGACAGCACCCTCTCCCTAACGGACATAGACCACAACGGGCTTGGAGCGCACTTGGCCATCCGAAGTCATCGCGACAAACCGATGTGTCCCACGACGCAAAGACCAGCGCATCGTGTAGGGCCATTTTTTTCGACCAAGCACCTCTCCGTTGACCGTCCACGTGATCTTAGAAACAGGTCGTTTGCTCTCGACCTGTAGTGCCAACGTCGAGTAGTCAGCCGGGATCGTTGGATCGAGCAAAAAACGAGCGCGATGAAGTGGACTGCGAATACGTAACCACTGCTTTTTCGGAGTCGCAGGACGCCCTTTACGTGGACACAATGCGCTATAACGCGTAGGTGGAGGGGTGTGTCCCATCCATCGAGCCCAAGTCGTAAAGCGCGGTGGGACAACCACAACGTTGCGTCGCATCACCTTCGCCGCCGGACAATGAGGCCCCACTCTCAGGCCTGTGAGGCGCTCCAAACGGATACTTTTGTGAAAAGAACATGTCTGGTGGCGATGTCGAAAATTCGGTGGAAACCACTCTTCTGTTACACCAGGGCAGGCATCGCCACGTGGCATACCGGAGAGCGGACAGATACGAGTCTTCACCCAATGACGAGGGGGTGAGAACGCCGCCGCAGGTTTTCTCGGCTCGACCACCTCCATCGCGGCCAGCATCACTCGCTGGAAGATCTCACCACAGCCACGCGCACCAGACAAACGCTTCATCTTACGGTAGTCGTGATTGCCAACCCAGCACCCTACAACAACGCGATCACTAAACCCCACCATCCAGGCATCGCGATATGCCTGGCTTGTCCCTGTCTTTACGGCCACAGGGAACGGAAATTCCAGCACACCATATCGCCCAAATGAAGGCAAACGCGCAACAGGATCAGAGAGAATATGTGCAATCATACGCGCCGCTGCCGGGCGTAGAGGCTGGCCATCAGGAAGCGCAGACGCGAAGACGTGTGCGCCCTGTTTGCCGATATCATGCCAGCGACCAAGACTGTCCCTGGCTTTCGAAGCCCACTTGACCGCCATCGGTTCTCCAGCACGCGCCAACAACGCATACGCACGCACCAGCTCCATCAAAGAGACCTCCCCAGCCCCCAACGCAAGCCCCAAACCATAAAACGCTGCGTCCTTCTGCAAGCTCTGAAAACCAACCTGCCGAAACCGCTCCAACATAGAATCAACACCAACACGTGCCAACGTTCGTAGCGCTGGAATGTTACGAGAGTTTCCAAGCGCCACCCTCATACGCAGCGGACCCAACATGCGAAAGTCGTAATTGCGAGGGTGATAAGCCCCACGCTTCCAAAGAAAACCCTGCGCCAAGTCCGAGAGCAACGTCGCCCCTGTGTAGAGCTTCTTTTCGATCGCATGGGCGTAAATAAAGGGCTTCAATGTCGAGCCCGGTGAACGACGCACCTGAACAAAGTCGATCGCGCCACGCCTCCTTTTGCTGAAGTAATCGTGAGAGCCTACATAGGAAAGGACTTCACCTGAGCGATGATCCATCACCACAACAGCCCCTGTCCCAGCCCCATACCCATTCAAGTCAGCCAACGCAGTGCGCACGATGGAGTGGACTTTCTTCTGCAACGAAAGATCCAGCGTTGTCTTCAACGTCACCCAACGTTTAGAAGGCTTCACTTTTTTTCGACGCTTGAGATAGCGCAATATCCGCTGTGTAAAATGAACACTCGCCAAGACACGCCGCTTCTTTTTTTGCACACGTAACGCGTCGGAGAGTGCCTCCTGGTATTGCGCGAGTGAGATCCAACCGAGCTGAAGAGCACGCTTTAAGATACGATGAGATCGCCGAAGCGCACGTCGTCGACCACGCCTGGAGAACGGATTCAGATGCCCCGGCCCCCACGGCAACGCGACCAAAAACGCAGCTTGCGCCAAACTCAAGTCCGCAGCAGGTCGATCGAAGTACATCAAAGACGCCCGCTGCGCACCTTGTACGCGGTTACCATAAGGAGCCCGGTTGAGATACTCACGCATCACCCCCTCTGCTCCCCAACGAGACCGCAACACCAACGCCCAAAACATCTCCCGAAGCTTATTTCGATACGTGCGCTTCGCAGGACGAAATTGTCGGACAAGTTGCATCGCCAATGTACTCGCTCCAGACACTCTTCTTTGATGCAGAATATTGCTCCAAAGAGCCCGTACAATCGACCACACATCGACACCTGGATGTTCATACAGGCGGTGATCTTCTGCCGCCATCGTCATCACGTGGAGGTGCTTTGGGATCTGATGTCCAGGTAACCACACACCAAATCGCCCATTTTTTGCTGACTTTTCGACGAGATAGTGACCATCACGATCCAACAATCGCAAAGACAGTGTGTTCTGCGTCGACCATACCTTGGGAATGGATGTATTCCACACGACACACATCAGCACGACGTATCCGACCGCCAGAGTCGCCAGAGAGTACTCGAAGAGAAAAAAACAGCGCCTCCACCAGCGCAAGCGCGCGCGCTTGCGCTGGGCAGTTCTTCGTATCGACGACGGGATCGCTAAAGGAGGTAAAGGTTCCATGGGACCACTCACTCCCCGTTCTTTTTATTCGTGTTGGCTTTGATCACCAACGTATACCCTGGACTGCGACCAAAGATCGTTGGACGATACATCGACTCGACGTGACAGGCAGGATACGTATAACGTCCGCTCGTCGTTGCCTTCAAACGAAAGTAAAAGGTATGATTGCCCGCAGGCATCGCATCGAAGAAGAAGCGGACACGATCATCCAAAAACTCCTGGTGTGTTGGTTTCAACGTGTGCTGTTTTGATGACTTTGCCGCAGAGGAGGTCGTCTTCAGCGCGGCGTTCATCACCTCAAGGCCAGCGGCAAACGGGATCTCAATGGCGACGTTATATCGTCGATGAGGGTTGATCACCCTGACCTGCTCTTCGAGGACCGCACCAAAAGCCACCTCTTTACGCATCCCGGCCTTCACATCGAAGTAACGCGTACCTTTTGTCGTCCCGGTGACCTCTGTCGAGCGTGTGATCGTAAAGCCTTTGTTGAGGGGTGCCGTCATAAACCCTCTCTTGGAAGGAAGATACGAATAACGAGCACGTATCCAAAGAGGCTCTTTCAGCGCACGCCCACGCAGCAGCATCCAGGGCATCGCATCACTTCGACGCGTCCACGACCACAACCCGCGCTTTTGTGCGTCAAGTGTCTTTTGCACGCTCCAGCGAGCACGACCACGACCTCCGTATATACGCAATGCCACTTTGGGCAGCTTTGTGTGTCGCTTTTGCTTGAGCAGCGCGCGCAGCGCGAGCAACGCACGTGCATTATCCTGTGTGTTCCCCCAGGTGACACCACGACCATCTGAACGCAACCCATAGCCGTAACGTGCCGAGATGCGTTTGTCTAACAAGACGCTCTTAAGAGCTTCCAGTCGCTTATCCGCAGGAGTCGCCTCAGAGAGCGCCTCTAACAGCCCCGCGACGGTCCTCGTGCGGCTCGACAGAGAGACACCATACCAGCCAGAGGTCCGATAAAACTTCATCCCCTGGAATGTCCAACGCTGACCACTCCGACGAAGAAGAACCTGTCTCCAAAGCTCCTTAGACAGCGACATGATCCTCTGTGAGTGGTGCTGTTTGTCACGCATCATCGCGAGCAACAAGCGAGTTCGCGCAAAGAGATCCATCGCGTGTCGTCGACGGAAGAGATGACGGACATAAGATGCTTCGTGTTGTCCTGCCTGTGCGAGAGCCCACACAACGGCTGCTTGTGACTCACTTCGATAGCCAGAGAGATACAATGAGACATCCGAACGCAATGAGCGACGCAGCGCGCGAAGAGATCGTTTGAGCAAGTGTTGAGGGAAGCGATATCCGGCCTTCTTGGCCTCGACGATGAACGGCACGACGTACGCCGTTAACCAAACATACCCCGTTGATCCAGGCCAATACCCAAACAAACCATCGCGACGTATGGTCTTCTTGAGATAGCGGAGTGTTTGTCTCACAGCACGCTGTACACGCCTGGAGGAGACCTTCTTCACGGCGAAGCGGCGCAAAGTCTTCTCCAACACGAGCATCGGATACGCCCGACTGACACGTTGCTCCGTACAACCGTATGGGTATTCGAGCAGATACTCCAACCCGGCGACCGCTCGCAAAATGTCCCCTCTCACAGCGACAAGAATGTCGAGCCTTCCGCTTCCTTTGCGGATCAACTCCGGCCACTTCCCAGCCATCCGAAAAGGACGCCCCAACGAGGAAACCATCTGTTCTTTGACGAAGTATACGCGTTTGCGGTCCGGCCTCATTGGAAGCTTGACGCGAAACGCATCCTTCGCACCATCACTTCGTCTCTTCACACGTAACTCGACGGAGACATGGGGCTGGAACGAGGTACGAGCGAGGAAGGGAAAGAAGACCTGCACGGCTTTCAGAGGATGCAGTTGAAAGGACCGACGTTTCGACTCGCTGACCTGTAACCCTCTGGTCTTCACCTGTGCGTACGCGGGGCCACCAGGTCCCTCCGTAACACGCGCGATACCACCGGAGACAAAGCGATCTCCTGGTCGTACAAAGCGAGGCAACGTGCGCTGGATCATCACAGGCAAACGCACGCGCAATCGTCGCTGTCCATAACCAAACCGACGCGTGCCACTCACAGCGACAGCCCGTACGGCAAACGTCGTCAAATCGTCTGGCAACTGGAAGCGAAAATGCACCTTCCCAGAGGGTCCGACGACAATCGAAGGTTTGTACACAGGGACGCTCTTGAAGTTCTTGCGCACAACAAATCCCTTTCCACCTACCGCACCATCCGTATCACCACCGGGGTAATCTGGTTTTCGCGGGATGCGTCCGAGGACGAGATTGCGTGTATCGCGCACACGGATTTCCGGACGCTTGGCGCGCACAAAGGCTCCGAGGGGGTTGAGAGGACCTTCTTTTCCAAGAGACAACACCGCACGATCCACGAGCCAGAAGGTCACCTCTCCAGCGAGCGGTTTGCCTCCAGGTGTTCGCATCTTGATCGTGACATCCACCCAATCACCGGGGCGGGCTTTTTTGGGCAGCTTCATCGCCAACATCACGCGGTGGGGAGCAGCACTCACAGGGACCCATATACTCGACAAGACAGTGCTCGGACGCCCAGGATCAAAGCCCTTCCTCTGGACGTTGGAGACGCGCCCTTGCATCAGCACGACGTGGACCGGAATCGAAGGCGCAAAGCGCGTACGCACAGGGAACGTAATCAAGCCCTGACCTCCCTTTACGTCGACCCATTTGTATTGCGATCCAGCAGGATCTTCGATAATCACGAGCGCACGAGCTTGCTGGTAAGGACTGCGCAGGAGAATGCGTGCGGTCTCACCAATGCGATAGCGTTTTTTGGACAACGTGAGCTTAAACACGCCAGCATCCGGTCGCTCCCACACGAGGCTCTTTTGACCACGCACGTACAAATCGACGGACACACTTTGCAGACGTCCCATCTTATCGCGAGCCCGAAGACGAAGGATATAGACCCCGCTACGGGTCGTCTTCAGAGGACATGTCACAAAATCTTTGGCGGAGATCACCTTGCACTTTGCCAGAGACTTGTCGACGATCTGTGTTTGGTACTTCACACCCCCCTTCACAAAATCAGTCTCCACGAGATGAGAGTGCCACTCGCGGCGTAAGAGCTCGACCTCCATAGGGACACCTTTGCGCATATGCCCTTTGTGGTTGACTGCGACAAACTGGGCTTTAAGTGCCCCCGGCTGCAAACGAAAGCGGTCCTTAATCTTGATCCCGATATGGAAAGGAGGCAACAAAAACAGCGAATGTCTCCCTGTCACATCCCGACCGTCAGGTCCAGTGATCACGGCTTCGATATCGTATCGATGGGGACGTACATCGAGGCTTCTGGTAGGATCGAGCTTCAAAATCCCTTGCCCTTTGTTGTTGAGCGTCCCAGTCTGGTCGACGATCACCTTTCGGCCTTCGTGACGTTTGCGCCCAAAACGATACTGAGAAGCAAAGTGGACCCCTTTTAACCCTGCCGGTCGGTAGCGAACAGGTGTCGATGTCACGCGCCATTTGACAGGCCGATCGACGACCATCCCCCCCGCGTAATACTTCCCCATCACCGAGATTTGAAACGGTTTATCAGAGGGGACATACTTACGAGAGAGCACGCGCACTTCGAACATCGGGATACGATACTCCTCGATGCGGAAACGACGTGATGCGAGGATCTGCTCGTTGTGTTTGGGGGACTCATAGATCAAACGCGCAGTGTACATTCCAGCGGCAGGATCAGGCGTTTGAAACTTTTGATAAAATCCACCAAGCGCTGTGAGTTCGGGAGCGTGGAACGCCCACTTTTTACCATTGGGTCCGATGATACGGAGTGTAAAAGCTTGCGAGTCCTTGGGAATGGTCAGACGCCCCTTCACACGACCACGAATCAAACCCTTGATATGAACGGCTTCAGAGGGACGATATACAGGGCGTTCGACGAAAACATGGCCACGGTAAGGACGAGGCGTCGACTTTTTGGCGTCGACATCCAACCACCACAACCACTTGTGATAAGAGGGCCACCAATGGTTGGAGTAAAAGACGGGTGGAGGCTCTTGCGTATCCAGCACGAGTTGATCGCCTTGATGAGTCACTCGAATCCGTATTGGACGACCTTTGAGTCCCTTCTTCACGACGAGTGTCGCCATCCCTTTTGCGTTCGTTTTTCCCGTCCAAAGCACCCTCCAATCGGTCTCACCTTTGGGTGCACCTTCGAGGCGAATCGTTGCGTGTTTAACGGGCGCTGCGCTCTTGAGTGATGTCACGACAAAACGCACACGTCCCTTCTCTTCGACTGTCGTCAGCGCAAGATCCGTCACCTGCGCCCAGACATAACGCCGATAAGGCGAACCATCGAGCGTACGCAAGCCGATCAAAAAACAAGCGCCCGGACCAAACTTCTTTCGCCTCTTTGTCAACAATGGCTTGAGCAGTTTGGCAAGATCGAGACCAAAGCGATGTCCTTGCCCTTCAGGGTCTTTGGGCAATGTTACGACACCAGAGAACATAGGCGTCCCGAGCATTTTGAGGTAATTGCGAATCTTCTTTTTGCGCTGCCATCGATCATATGACTCGGCTTTGGGAGGCTCTTCGCCAGGGGCAGGAGGTTTCGTCGTCTCATCAAGTTGAACAGAGCGTTTTGGGTATGGCCAAAAACGTCGGTCTCCAGACGGGATCTTGTAGATGCGAAGATCGACCTTGCGTATCCCACGTGCATGTAGTGGCATCATCTGTGGACCGTTTTTTTCCAAGATGCCTTTGCCTCTCTTCCAGCGCAGGAAGGGTCTCTTCTTGCTCATATAAAAGAAGACGACTTGGCGCCCTTTGTGTTGTAAACGTTGTCCAGTGTCATCGAGCACCGAAAGTCCCTGCCCCAGGATCGTCAACTGATACAATACATCACGTCGATACCGACCTTTAAAGGCGACACGCTTCCCACTCACTTCTGCCCGAAGACCAGGGACTGTCGGACTCACTCGTATCAATCGTCGCAAAAGTCCTGGGTTGTTTTTCCCAAGCGATCGGGAAAAAACCAACGTTGGGACGCTGTCATGACTGCCACAGTGGAGCGCGCGATGTTTACTGTAACGTGATTTTCCCCACCCAATACTTACGGATTGCCTTTGACATCGGACCCGACGAAGACGAAAAGGCATCTGCGTGAAGAAAGAGCCCTCCCACAGAGGGAGTGTCTTTTTGCCAGCACGTAGCGCGAGATCGAGTTGGACGGTGACTTTGTGCGCTTTGGGAAGTGGCTTTGTAAACAGCAATAGATACTCAGCTTTACTTGACGCGACGGAGGAGACGCGCTTCAGACGCCAGCTTGACGAGGGGATAAATGAACGCTCACCTGCACCTTTGACACCAGGACTTGGACGAAGCTCCACACGCAACGCCTGTTTTAGCAGACGCTCGGGAAGGATCTGCGAAAAATCGAGCTGAATTTTGCGCACATCTTTGACATCGCGACTCCCAACCGCCGGCAACATACGCACAGGTTTAGGCAACAACGTCCTAACGATGACACGTACAGTCCTCCCAAGCCGCTCCCCACTTCGGGCCTTGACGTACCTTGGGACCGAAAAGGACATACGGGACAAGGCGGGCCAGGCTTTTGCAGGCCGAAACTCCAACGTCTTGCTGTCGAGCCAGCGATACGCACCAGGGAAAGAGGGACGAATGCGTAAATAGCGTTCTCCTCGGTCTTCAGCCCCTCCATTTTGAGGTCCCACAGCTTTGTTAAAGGTCGCAGTCACAGGATCAAAGCGTCGCAGAAAATGCTCAGGCAAGACCTTCACTTGTAGCGCAGCCTGCGCCAGCGCAGGCCAACAGAGAACGACCCCCCCAAGCAACAAAAGGCTCCACCGAGTTGTTCTCCACATCGTCGACTTCATATCCACTCTCCTTGTCTGCGTGAACATTCTCCCCAAAGGGGGTGTTGTGTGTGTATTCATTGAGCTCTCCTTTGCGTCATCGACGTTGGCCAAGAAGGGACTTGATGTACCCTGCGGGAGGTGTCTTCGGTGGTGGGCGAAGACCACGTACGACAAACGTCATCATTGTCGCAGGTGCGCCCTTCGCGAGTGAAACAAGAAACCAATATCGCCCCTTTGGAAGGGTGAGATAGCCCATGCAATCCTGACTCTTTCGCTGAAAATCTGCGTCGTAGAGTCGACAGCGCATCGCTTCGTGCGCCCCCACAGCGCCAAGGCCGACCTTCTGTTTGTGTCCAACATCGACCTGATACCATCGGCTCATTTGTTGCCCCAACAACACAGGACCATGACGACCATCGCCAACCGCTTTCACACGCCCTACTAGGCGCTCAAGAACACCGTAGAGAGGATATCCACGCTCTTGATAGGCACCAAACCAGTATCGTCCAGGTGTAAGAGGGAGTGTCAGCTCACATCCTTCGCTGCCACGACGGACAACAAGTGGTGCCTTTCCAACTCTTCCGAATGCACAAGTCGCCGACGTCCCACGCCAACGAAGCGAGATGACCTGCTTTGTCTTGACCTCCAAAGATCGCAACAACAACGCCTCTCCTTTGACAAACTCGCGCTGCCCGTCCAGCTTCGTGAGGACGCGACCTGGGATCTTTTTCCCCCACAACGCCGCGCGCCTCTGGCCCTTTTTGTACAACAACATCCGCACAGGGTGACCATGTGCAGAGACGGACAATGTCGTCCCCTTCGAGGAAAGAACGAGCTTCTGATAACATCCTTTCTTGTACGTGAGTCCCTGAGAGACACGACATTGAACGTGTTGTCCTACAACTTCGAGAATCGTAGGCCCAGCTCCTTTGAGAGACCATTTTGAAACACCGTACAGATGGTCTCCAGAGAGCTGGATGTGTGTTCCCGATGCCAATGGACGTACGGGTAAAGGCGAGCCTTCTCGCAGTTGAATATGATACTGAAGCCGTTGTCCGACATCGGCGAATAAGCGAAGGATGCTCTGCGCTGCGACACTTTTCCAGTGACACGTTTTGACGCCTTCGGAATCCTGTCGACAAGATGCGAGGATGACGCCTTTTTTGGAGAGCAAGAGCGCAACACCACGACCATGAAGCGTCACAGACCCCTTCAAGGTTCCAGCCTGTGTGAGCGTCCAAGCCTTCTGTGTGTGTTTCTCCAACGTCCCCTCTTGAAAAGAAGTACGCCACACAGGTGCCTTCTCAGTGGACTCTATCGCACCGAGACGACGTACTCGAATGACCCCATGTGAGAGCTGCTTCGATGTCTCTTCTGGCCGCCAAAGTACCAGCCGATGATGCCCTTTGCGGAGCGTCGCAAACACCAAACAACGCAAAGAGGGATGTCGCTTTCCAGGCCACCACACACCTCTCTGAGCCCCGATCCGACATGACCATGATGCGCTCCCTTTTCCAGAGATCTCAAAGGCATACAGTCCATCTTCAGCGAGCTTGATGTTGTAGTGTTGTGCTTGCGCAGGAGGCAATGAAACAGAGAGTGTTTCCCCTGCCATCGCCTCTTCAGCAACATGAACGCTGGCCTCTTTGCGGCCACGGCCACGATGTTCCATCCACCACAAATACCAACCCTTTGACAAACTCAAGCGCTTGTTACAAGGAACCCATTCCAATGGCCCTCCCTGTAAAGCGAGGCCACAGCGGGTAGACGTGCTACCGGAGACGTGAAGTTTGTACAGCCCAGCATGTGGGACTTGAAAGCGTAGAAATGAAGGTTTGCGAGAGGCCAATGAGAGCGATGCTTTCTCGTTGAGCAAGAGCGCACGACTTGGGATACTCTTCACTGAGACCTTCACACGAGAGCGCTCCTCCTCCAAGGAGCGAATACGCCAATGATACGACCCTGGCACCAAGAGACGAAAGAGTTGGCACCGACGACCGCCAGAGTGTCCCAAAGAACGTCTCTGTTGTATGTCATCTAACACGCATCCAATACGGCTCTTGGCGCGAGAGTAAAATTGCAGCGCGGTGACTTTCGAGAGCGCAAAAGAAGCGACGTGGATTTTCTGCTCTGGGACAGAGAGCGTTGTCGGTGTATTGAGTGTGATAGTTGTCTGTTTCGAGACACCTCTCTGTTGCACATCGAGCCACACCCCTTGGCCTTTGCCCTCGACACGGAGTGTGTATTGACCGGCGGAGAGGACTTCTGAGATACGACAATCCCAACGTGTCCTGGACTGGTTGTCATTTTGCGCGATGAGTTGGCCCTTTTTGTCGTACAATTGGCACCACACATCAGCGTCCCCCTCAGTCTCAATATCAACGCGCTTACGCCCCTCCACACGGAGCGAGAAGGTCGAGGGAATAGACTTCCAAATGCGCAGCCCTGGTGTTGAGAGCAGGATCTTGGGACGCAATGTGTAGCGCACCCCCGTCTCTCCCACACGACTCTGGACGAGGACTTTGTACGTACCGGGTGTCAGCCAGCGTTGCTGCAATTGTGTGCTGTCCGCGATAAACACATCCCCCCGGAACACACGCACCAAAAGCTGTGTCGCGCTCCCACGACGTCCCTTCACATGCAAAGAGAGAGAGAGCTTCATCTTCGTGGGGATTTTCAACGTGTACAAATCCCACCCAAGTGGTGACAGGTTCGCGTGATAGGTCCCAAACAACTTGAGCGCAGAGGAGACCTTCTTGCCTCTTGGTGTACGAACAGCGTGGATCGTTTGTGGCCATATATTGGCCTTCTGGTCATCGTCATACAACAACGCACGATAGCGCGTCGTGTGAAGCGCCGGATACAACCACAGTCCGTACTTGCCAGGTGTAAGAAGACCTCGCCAATCACATTTATTCCCACCAAAGAGCGGCCAGCCACCGATCCTTTCGAGGCGACACAAGATATGCTGATCCAAACTCTGCAGCTTGAGATTCATCTCTCTCGCTTTCTTGACAGAGAAGACATGATACCGACCAACAGAGGAGTAGAGTCGGTTGTAAATGGCCTCTCCTGCGAGTAATCGCTGCCCGGAATAAGCTCGTAAACGTTTGACGAGCATACCCATGTGCCCTCTCGTACGTCCGAGGACTTTCACGCGGAGAAGATAGCGACCCGCGGGCATGTACTGCACCATCATACAATTGTCACCAGGTCCGCCACGTTGGTTGGAGAAGAGAGAGGTGGTCGCCTCTGTCTGCAGGGTACAACCCACCTTGAGCAGGCCAAGACTCTCGATCTGGTACAGACCACTTCGTTTGGCGTGCCATACAAAACGCCTCTCTTCGTGACGCTTCATATGAAAAAATTGCTTCTTATACGTGCGAAGCCGTACTGGTTTAGGTGACATTACGAAGGGTAAGGGCTTGGGTTTCCACGGTGTCAATGGTGCCATCTGAAGAGACGCGTCGGGGCTCATTTTGATCTCAATGTCTCCACCATCCACCACACTTTGTGCGATCTCCAGTGAGCCTTTGGACTGTGGGGCGTGGCCTTTGAGCACACAATGTGCCCCCTTGAGCTGACCAAATATCGGGGCAACACCAGGAAAGCGCAGAATGCAGTGTTTGACACCACGAATGGCGACGTGAAATGACCGCTTCTTCAAGTAGACAGGCAACGTACGACCACCTTCAAACATACGCAAACGCACGATCTGTTTCTCTCGAAGAGGTAACTGAAAGACACCAATCGAACGAATCAAGTGCATACCAGGCTGTCCAGTAAAGAGCCTGTACTGACCAGCCTTCAGTTTGACTTGAAAAGAACACCCCTCACTATCGACGTAGGTTTTGGCCGCTGAAGGCGAAAATGAGTAATACATCTTCGTTGAGAGCGCTTTGTGGTATCGCTCGCGAAGCTGAAGACGGTACAACCCCGCCTTGAGTTTGCGGCGGATCTTGCAGTTGCGACCAGGACCATCATCGTCATCACTTTCAACAGTAAGACCGTACTGATCCATCAACACACAGTATGCATCTCCACGACCCTGTGTGCCAAACTCAAACATCCCATCTGCCGGGATCTGGATCCACTCGACCATCCCCCCTCCGACGAGCTGCAGTGTACGTCGGTGCTCATTGCCTCCCTCATGACGCAAGCTACGCACACGAATACGCTGATTTCTGTTTTTTCCAAGTTTTTCGAGCACACACGAGCGGACATGTTTGGGCTGTGCTTCGATCCAATACGTGCCGTCCTTTTTCACATCAAAGAAGACCTCTCCCAAACGCCCCGCGAGTGAGAGCTGGTTGTGTCTTTGTCCAAGTGAGATCTTGAGTTTAGGCTGTGCAGACATCGCCGCAAAAAACAAACGAATCTTTGTCCCAGCCTCTCCGTTGATGCGCAAACGATATCGTCTACCGGCCTTGATAGGGTGGAACATCGATAATGTGCTCTGGCCACGACCTGTATGGGTTCCATAGCGATGGATCAACTGTCGACCACGACGCCCCCCCCAACCATGCCGATACAGCGAGAGGCTCCACCCACGAGCAGTCCCGCTGGCATAAAAAAACGCAAAAGGTTTCTTTTTCGGTAGAAATCCCTTTGGCAATTGGAACCAAAGATCCATCACGTTGTCATCTGGGAGTGTATAGGATTGCCAACGATAAGGTGTCAAAACCCCGGCACCGTAAACAACGGAGACAGACGCCTCGCTTTTGGGGATAGAATCACCTGTACTCTTGGCGTCTGGAGCAGGTGTCGAGCGATCACCGTAAAGTTCTAACTTGTATAATCCTGGCTCCACAAAACGCGCGATTGAACACCGGTGGATTTTGTGTCTTCCCATATGTAAAAGCGTTCGGGAGGTTTGCTTGGCATCCATCACCCAACCACCACGTGCGAGCAGTCGGCAATGATGGAGTGTCTCTCCCATCGCACGCACAGTCAACCATCGACGACGCTTCACACGGATACTATATGCTCTCAACGTTCCAGCCTTGAGCGATCCTTTGGCGAGCGTACCTTCCTCTACTATCGTCTCCGGCTGTGCTTTGGTGTATTGATGAAGGGTGACCTTCGCTTGTGCGCTGCCCTTTTGGACGACGAAGCGATACGCGCCTTTCACGAGACGCAGATCCAAGCGACAGTTTTTGGCCACACCGCTTGAGTGATCAGACGCAAACAGCCCCCTCCATCGATCGTAAAGAGCACACTTTGTATCGGCCTCTCCCTTTGTCTCAATGCGATACTCTCCAGTGACAGGGATCCTCAGCTCAAAAGAATGTGAGCCAGCCCCGACGAGAGATGTCACGTCCCCAGGCCGAAGCAAACGAGCCTTGGCATGGACGACACTGCCTCCTAGCACACACCACAACAAACAAGCGTGCGCGCAGATCCTTACAACGCTTCTCATCACAAGCACTCCTTTGTCCCACCGATCTATCCAAACGTAAGGCTGACCCAAAGCCACGCCGAGAAAAAGCAGGTAGTTGGATTTTTTCAAACAAAAACATGAAAGCTCATGGATTTGTATCATATACCTACATATTGTGAAGGGTGTATGAATCGTTCATGAAAACATAAGCCTATGGAGCGAAAGAAGCTGCAGTGCTATAGTGCAAGACCAAATCAAAGTGTGTTTGTGAATGAACGTCCCCTGACAAGGAGCAAAGATGAGTTGGAACCCCACTCAAAAACCAGACGTCCCTCTCGCAGAAGAGGTCGACCAAATCGAAACAGTCATCATTCCCCGCGCAAAAGATCTCGGTGGATTTGAGGTCCGAAGAGCGCTCCCCTGTCTCAAGCGTCAAATGATCGGCCCCTTCATCTTCTTTGACCAGATGGGACCTGCAGAGTTTTTGACCAACGAAGGCATTGATGTCCGTCCACACCCTCATATCGGGCTCGCGACGGTCACGTATCTGTTGAAAGGAGAGATCCTGCACAGAGACAGTCTCGGGACCACGCAACGCATCAAACCCGGTGAGGTCAACTGGATGATCGCGGGTAAGGGCATCACCCACTCAGAGCGCACAGCCGAAGATGTCCGTCAGCAGCCTTCCGAGCTCTTTGGCCTGCAAACCTGGATCGCCTTGCCTGAAAAAGATGAAGAGACATCACCCGGCTTCCAACACCTCGCTGAAGGTTCCTTGCCTGTCATCGAAGATAACGACAAACACATCCAGCTCATCCTTGGTAAACTCTACGGCGAGGAAGTGCCTATCACGACATTTAGCGATATGTTTTACGCTGATGTACAGCTTCAGGCCGGTGCACAGCTTCCACTCGATCCAGATCACGAAGAGCGCGGAGTCTATGTGCTCGATGGTGAGGTTGAGATCGCAGGTCAGTCCTTTGGCCGACACCATATGCTCACCTTCCGCACAGGAGACAGGATCACCATCCGCGCCAAGAAGGCTTCTCGTATCATGCTCTTGGGAGGTGATACGCTCGAAGGTCCACGCCATCTTTGGTGGAACTTTGTCGCCTCGTCCAAAGAGAAAATTGAGGCCGCGAAAGAGGCATGGCGTCAAGGAGATTGGGAGTCAGGGCGCTTTCATCTCCCTCCAGATGACAACGACGAATTCATCCCCCTCCCAGAGACATAAACCAAGCCATCCACTCACTCTTCCAAAAATTGCTCACGCAGCAGGTGATGTTGCCTCATCTTCCGCGTAAAGGAACGTCGACTCACACCTGCCAGCTCAGCGCTCTTGCCAACATGTCCTGCACAACTCCTGAGACAATATTCCAAAAACAGCCGCTCTGCTTGGTGGAGAAAGGCCTTCATGTCCTGGCCCTCATGAAAGATACGCCCCAAAGAAGACAATGGTGCCTTGTCTTTTTCAGCTTTCGCCTCCGAACCCGATTCATACTGAAATGGACCCATAATCTCGTTGAAATCGTGAAGTGAGACGACTTTGTTCGCGTTGGTCAACACAAGTCTCTCGACGAAGTTCTCAAGTTGTCGAACGTTCCCAGGCCATGAATAGGACAGTAAGCCGTCGAGAAAGTCATCCTGGATGGAGGGCCGCTCCATGTTGTACTGTTCGGACAATTTACGCAGGAAGTAAGCGAACAAAAACAAGATATCCTCTTGTCGTTCACGTAATGGGGGAACAGTGAGATAAAGCACACTCAGGCGGTACATGAGATCTTCGCGAAACGTCCCATCTTGAACTTTTTTGTCGAGCGCTTCGTTGGTTGCCGCGATCACACGGACATCAACAGGGAGCTCTTCGTGCCCCCCAACAGGCCGGATCGTCCCCTCTTGCAGAGTACGCAGCAGACGAAACTGCACCTCAAGTGGGATGCTCGCAAGCTCATCGAGAAACAACGTCCCTCCGTCAGCGTGACGAAAGAGCCCCTTTTTATCGTGCATCGCCCCTGTAAATGCGCCCTTGACGTGACCAAACAGCTCGGAGTTGATCAGCTGCTCAGGGACAGCCCCACAATCCAACACGACAAACGCCCCTTTGCGTCCAGAGCGCCGATGTAGCGCCCGAGCGATCAACTCCTTCCCTGTCCCCGTCTCGCCGAGTATCAAGACCGTCGCGTCAGTCTCCGCGATGTTGATACATGTGTGAAACAGATCCCACATCTCCGGACTACGACTGACCAACCCCTCAAAACGCGATGAAGACGTAAAGTCTTCGTTAAGCTCATTCATCCGTGGCAAGAATCGCTGCTCTTCGATGATCGTATCGACGACATCGACAAGATCCTCTATTTTATCGGAGAGCACAACGTCCTTTGCTCCCTGTTTAAACGCCCTCCTCACAAAGTGTGCGCCCGCACGTGGTGACCACAACACGACATCAACCATTGGCCATTGCTGACGCAAGGAACGGACGAGTTTATCGGCCTGTAGCGTCTTCAAGTTGGGCGTGTAAATCAACAAGCAACGAGGGGGCACGATATCCTGTGAGGTGCGAAAGAATTGCTGCACATGACGCAAAGAGTAAAGTTGGATCCCCGACAATCGCAGCAATTTTGCAGCCCTTTTACAACCAAAACCCCAGACAGTGTATACTTGCTCCGTCATCACTCCTCCACAACGTTTGAGCCATTTTTGTCTCACCCTTATACAATAGGACAAATTTGTCCCACCACAATAGGACAACTTTGTCTCACCTCTCAGCACAAAACGATTTTTCTCTTTACCAGCAAGCTCAAGAACACGTGGCACAGATCGTGCACAAAAGGCAGGTCGCGATGTTCTTTGCGCACATGACAGCTTGTACATCAACCTTATCCACATAGAGAAGAAAGGTCACATGTCACACAAAGTCACTCCATACACACCCGCTCACCATACACGGAGAGTCGATCATCAGGCGTTGTGCATTGGGCACTTTCACCTGACGTGTACGTTGTGTCACAGACAGCGCACCAGCACAAGTCTTGATCCCCCCTTCTGCGCCACTCATTACGCTCTCTAGACCTTTCTATCCATCATACACCCACAGATATCCAAAAATGTATAGGTACAACGATGATGTCTTGTACCTACCAGCGGACAAGGACTACCATGAACCGTCATACAGACTCGTCTACCCACATCACCCCCTCGAAATGGCGCGTAGGCGTCCTCGGTGCCACAGGAATGACAGGCACGGAGCTTATCAAGCAGCTTCAGCACCACGACGCCTGTCAAATCGTCTACGCAACATCGAGAGGTTCTGCAGGAAAAAGCCTGCAAGATATCGACCCATCAGCACCAGACATCACGTTGCAGTCTCCAGAGGCATGCGCTCCTGAAGACGTTGATATCGCCTTTATCTGCCTACCACACGGCACGACCGCACAGATTACAGAGCGCTATCTCAAGCACAATGTCCGCGTTCTCGATCTATCAGGAGATCTTCGTCTGACCTCTGAGCGTCTCCACCAAACGACTTACGGAACCCCACGCCCCGAAGGTCTCGCCAAAGAAGCAGCATACGGTCTCACCGAATTTAACCGCGAACAGATCAAACACAGCAAGCTCGTGAGCAATCCAGGTTGCTACCCGACCTGTTCGATGATGGGACTCGCACCACTGATCCAGTCCAAGACAGTCACAGGGACGATTGTTATCAACGCAGTCTCTGGCATCTCAGGAGCAGGACGCAGCCCCAAAGCAGGCACACACTTCTGTATGGCATACAACGACGTCAAACCCTACAAAGTGGGACGACACCACAGACACGTGCCAGAGATCGAGCAAACGATCAGTCGCCTTGCAGAGACACAAGAGTCGCCAAAAGTCATCTTCAATCCCCACACAGTCCCTGTCGAACGTGGGATGCTCGCGACCATCACAGTCGAAACCTCACTCAGCTTCCAAGAGGTCCGCGCACTTTACGAAGAAGCGTACGGTAACGAGCCCTTTGTCCGGCTCCTCCCAGAGGGAAGACAGGCCCAGCTTCGCGCGATCCAGGGGACCAACCACACAGTGATTGGGCTTCATGAGGTCGAGGGTAGCCAACACATCGTCATCACCAGCGCGATCGACAACCTGCTCAAAGGCGCTGCAGGCCAAGCCATCCAAAATATGAACGTGATGCTGGGACTACCAGAAACACAAGGTCTTTGAGCCTTGCACACTTCCTTTTCCGTTCCGCGTAAGCGCAGGAGTTAGACAATGAAACAGATCGTCGTCGTCAAGGTTGGAGGTGCACACCTCGACAACCCACAATATCTCGATCAGCTCGCAATCTACCTACAAAATATCCGTGACAAAGGACACCAAATCGTCCTCGTCCACGGAGGCGGTAAAGAGATCTCCAAGATCCACGAAGTCTATGGACTCCCATTTATCAAGAAGGCTGGTCTTCGCGTCACTCCGCCCGAGAGCATGGCGCTCGTCTCCATGGTCCTGTGTGGACTCGTCAACAAACGCCTCGTCTCACACATGAACCGCTTCAATTTAAAAGCCGTCGGATTGAGCGGTGTGGACTTTCACATGATGAAATCTGACCTGCTCAACGAGCGAGAATACGGCCGCGTAGGTGGACCACCACGTGTCATCACGACACCACTCTGTCAACTCCTCAAAGAGAACCATCTCATCGTTCTCGCCCCCGTCTGCGCCGGACCAGATGGCGCACCAGTCAATGTCAACGCCGATGTCTCCGCACAAGCTGTCGCCATCGCGCTCGAAGCCAAGAGACTCGACTTTGTCACAGATGTCCAAGCCGTCAAAACACAGGAAGGCCCACGACAACAACTCCAAAGCGCCGAAGTTCCCAAACTTATCGAGGATGAAATCGTCCAGGGCGGCATGATCCCCAAATTGACGTCAGGTATCGCCGCACTCGAAGGTGGCGTATCACACGTCCGCGTCGGCAACATCTCCAGCCTTACACATAACACAGCCACAGAGGTGACACTCTCATGAAACATATCGATCAAAACAACTCCGAGCTCGTCCTTGCACTCGCGGACAAAGTCCTCGCGCCGACATACACCCGTCCCGAACACCTCTTCGTCGAAGGTGATGGTGTCTTCCTCAAGGACGCAGAAGGCCAACAATTTCTCGATATGACAAGCGGCGTCGCGGTCAACGCACTCGGCCATAACGCAGAGATCATCAAAAATGCGCTGCGCAAAGGCCTTGAGGGCTTGATCCACACCTCTAACCTCTTTCACACAGCCCCTGCGATCCTGCTCGCCAACGAATTGGTACAGCACTCCTTCGCGGACAAAGTCTTCTTTACCAACTCCGGCGCAGAGTCCGTCGAAGGTGCGATCAAGTTTGCCCGGCTTTACGCCAAAGACCGCCACGAGATTGTGTATTTTGACAGCTCATTTCATGGGCGTACACTCGGCGCACTCGCAGCGACAGATAAAGAGAAGATCCGCACCCCATTCACACCGCTCCCCACAGGCTACCGCTGCGCCCCCTGGAACCAGCATGTCGCATTTAATTACATCACAGCACAGACCGCTGCAGTGATCGTCGAGCCCATCCAAGGCGAAGGTGGTATTCGCTTCGCCGATGAATCCTGGCTGCAAGCCTTACGTGCACATTGCGACAAGGTCGGCGCGCTGCTGATCTTCGACGAGGTACAGTGTGGACTCGGTCGCACAGGCACGCTCTGGGGACACCAACACTATGGAATCACACCCGATCTGATGACGCTGGCCAAGCCACTCGCAGGTGGGCTCCCGATGGGCGCTGTGTTGATGACGCAAAACGTCGCAGATGCTATTACACCGAGCTGCCACGCGACAACATTTGGTGGCGGGCCACTTGTCGCGACGGTCGCCTACGAAGTGTTCAAAGAGATCTCCAACCCCACCTTCTTGCAAGCGGTCCAACACAAAGGCGCGTTCTTGCTCGAAACGTTACGCGATCTGCACTCCCCATATATCGAAGATATTCGCGGCCGGGGGCTGTTTGTCGGTGTCCAACTCAACATCCCGACCCAGCAAGTCGTCGAAGCTGCACGCAAAGAAGGCCTCCTGCTCGTCGCTGCAGCCAATCAGGTCGTTCGCTTTGTCCCCTCACTTACGATCACAAAGCAAGAGTTGGAGCAGGCTGTCGCCCTCTTCGCCAAAGCCCTGCACGCAGTCCAATCAACTGACAGTTAATCCCCTGATAATCGCCCCTCACACTCTTTTCGTGCAAACAAGGAGAACATACCACGCCATGAAAGCACAGAGAACATATCGGCTCGAACAGGCGACATCAAAAGATATCCCTGCGCTCGTCCAGTTGATGGGAGATGCAGTCCCCGATTGTGCACCACAAACCGTATGGGACATCCCCTGGAACTGGTCGTCTTACAGAGTCATTCGCGATCCAGAAGGTGAGATTATCGCAGCGGGCTCCATGCAAGAGGTCGACTCTCAAAATGTCGAGCTACGCGGTATTGTCGTCAAGTCATCACAGCGCGGTTCGGGCATCGCGACTTACTTGCTCAAGCAGCTGATGGAGCACGTACAGGAGCAACAACAGACTCCCATGTGCATCACAGGCAAACCCGGGTTTTTCGAGCAGTTGGGGTTTCAATACGCTCCCCATCTGAGAAAAGCTGAATGGGCACGTGAACGACCTGACCGCAGACCTTCTCAACGTATCCCCATGTTTTTTGCACGATAAGAGGACACACGATGAAACCCTATATTCTCGAAACCCTCGCGGAGGGAGATCTGTTCTCCGTCCCCGGTATTCAGGGAAGCTCATGCAAAACCGGTGTCAAGCCGTCAGGTTCACCAGACCTGTCTCTGATCGTCGCGGACCAGCCGATGACGAGCGCGGCGATGTTCACCAAAAATGAATGCGCCGCAGCCCCCGTCCACCTGTCTCGCGCGCGCGTCCATGAGACAGGACAAACGCGCTCTGTCGTGATCAACAGTGGTAACGCAAACGCGCTCACAGGCCCACAAGGGATGAAAGACGCCGAAGCGATGATGCAGACACTTGAAACGTATTGCGGCGCGCCTGGCTTTGTGATGTCGACAGGGATCATCGGCGTCCCCCTCCCCGTCGAGCAGGTACTCGAAGGGATACGCAACGCCAGCCAACAACTGTCCAAAGACCAGCATGAGGTCAACAAAGCGATCCTGACAACAGACACAAGAGAAAAAACAGTGGCTGTCCAGATCATCGACAGCCGTGACCCCTCACGACATCGTTGGACAATTGGTGGGATCGCCAAGGGCTCCGGGATGATTCACCCAAATATGGCGACAATGCTCGCGGTCATCGCGACAGACCTCCCCCTCGCCAGCGTCCAAGTCAAACAAGGTCTTCAGGACGCGGTGGATCACTCCTTTCACCAAATCTCAGTGGACGGTGACACCAGCACAAATGACACCGTGCTGCTCATGGCACCTCCCGCGCAAGAACCTCTACCGGAAGGACTCTACGAGACCTTTATGGAGGGTCTACGAAAGGTCGCCATGTCACTCGCCCAACAGATCGTGCTTGATGGCGAAGGTGCCGGGCGTTGGATGGACATTCATGTCAAAGGCGCAAAAGATCAACAGAGCGCGCGACAGGTCGCCGACGCGATCGCTCGCTCCCCCCTCGTCAAGACTGCCCTCGCAGGTGGAAATCCCAACTGGGGACGGATCATCTCCGCTGCAGGAAACGCAGGCGTCCCACTTCAGGTCGAGAACATCACCCTGTACCTCGGACAACACGCCGTTTTACAACACGGCAGCCCCACCCCCGTCGATGCAGCGTTGCTCGATAAGACCTTCTCCGCACAGCGCGTCGATGTCCACTTGGATCTCGGCCAAGGCGACGCAAGCACGCTCATGACGACCATCGACCTGACCCACAAATACATCGAAATTAACGCCGAATACACAACGTGAGTGTGTCTCCCAACACCTCCGTTATTCTTTCACAAACCCACAAGAGAGGAAGCCTATGCAATCTACATATTATACGAACACAACGAAGCCCACTCCCTCGAATGGTTTGCAGATCCGACGTGTCAAACGCCGCGACATGGAGATCGTCGCCCAGCTCGTGAGCTCTTCTGCGGACTGGTATGCCAAATTTGTCGACGCCAAAGACATGGATGAGCACGAGGTCGGCGAAGAATGGGCCGACGTCAACTACAATCGCCGAGACTTCTACCTTGGCTATGAAGGAAACACCCCTGTCGGTACCATCTCACTCCAGTACTTTGGTGAGTACGCCTACCTTGGTTACATCTATCTCGACGTCAAACACGTCGGACAAGGCTACGGCAAACAACTCATGCAATTTGGTGAGCTGCAAGCGCGCCAACGCGGCATGAAAGGCATGGCGCTGATCGCACACCCCGAAGCCACGTGGGCCAAAAAAGCCTACCTCAAATACGGATTTGAGCTGACTGAGACCTCCAAACACGCTGTGACTTCGTGGAACAGAGGCGTCCTACGTCCACACTATGAAGAGGGCTTTGAGCTCTATCTCTACGACTTCAAACAGCGTCCCAACACCAATCTGCTCAAACAGTACGCAAAAGAGCTCGCGAGCGCGCTTTAATCACAAACTTCCTTTCTCCCTCTCCCTTCTTTCCCCACACAACAAAGGAGTCTTTATATGACTTCGTCCAAAGACGAACAATATACGCCTATCCGCACAGCGATACTCGGTTTCTGTCTCCCCGCCATGGAAGCCCTCGATGCACACGGACGCCCGTTCGTCGCGGTCGTCCCAGAAGAGTTCCGTGGATACATGGAGCAGTACGACATCCCACACGTTTGTTGGGACTTTGGCCGCGTCAACGAGCAGTCAGAGCGTCTGGCCCTCCAACTCAGTGAGCGTGGCGTTAAAGTCGCGGTCCCACTCTACGAAGAGACTGTCGAATGGGCAGGCGCGCTCAATGGACACTTTCGCCAGGATAAGCGTCTATTTACCCGTTACCTCCTGTTTCGCGACAAAGCCATGATGAAACGACGCGCGCAGATGTACGGAATCCGCGTGGGGGTCTTTGAAGAAGCAGATGACACCGAGGCTGTGGAACGCTTTTTCCATCGCGTTAACACCGCGATGTCCAAAATCGAAGGGGATATCAAAGACCCCATCCACCTCAAGCCTCTCAACGCCGCGGGAAGCCTCGGCCATGAGATGATCAAGAGCGAAGAGGACATCCGCAAGCTCACAGAGAAGAACTTCCCATGCTTGCTCGAAACACACCTCAATGGGCAGGAGTTTTCATGTGAGGTCTTTGTCCACAACAAAAAGATCCGCTTTCTCAATATCACCGAATACATCCACCTCGGTTACTCCAACTTCGTCCCAGCATCAGAGACATTGGAGAGTCGACGAGAGCAAATCAAACAAGCCATCCAAGACCTGATCGACGCATTCGACATCGAATACGGCATGATCCACCCTGAGTTCTTCATCACACCAGATAACAAGATCAGCTTTGGAGAGGTCGCCGCACGTGTCCCAGGTGGACACATCTTCGAGCTTATCGAAAAAGCCCACGGCTTCAACCCATTCGTTGGGTTCACCTTGTGCGCCGATCCAGAGACGACAGAAGAAGAATTGCAAGCCTTCTTCCCTCGTTACAACGCAGCAGAGCAGTACGCCGGATGCTTGATGGTTTACCCCAAACAATCGGTCATCACACACGCAGAGATGCCAGAAGAGGTCCTCGCCCATCCCTACTACGAGAAACACAACCTCTTTATCCCGAGCAACCCCAAAGTCGCAGAGCGAGAAGCCTTCGGAAATCACTACGGCACGATCTATTTCCAAGGTAAAGACCCGGAAGAAATGAGGAAACTGCTCCAGGACTATGAGCACCTTGACTTTTACGCGAGCACAGATCCAAAAGCCAAACAGAAGGAGTCATAATGCACGCTTCGCAAGACAAAAGCGAACAGATCCTGCTCACACTTCATGAGAGATTCGAGACCATCCTCGAACATCTCAAAACAGCCAAAGAGTTTGCCAAGAGCACGTACCAGACCGACGCCTTCCAGATCGCCGAGACACTCATGAATACAGAGGGTGGATTCGACGTATTGTACGAATATGCACCTGTCTTTGACGATATCGGGCTGTTTTACGGCGGTCCCTGGCAACACGCGTCACGCCTACAAGCCCCTCTCATCTCCGGATGCTTAAAAGGAAAAGGCGTCTATCCCATCATTGAGATCCTCAGCGATCTCAGGATGCTCGCGATCGCAACACAAAAAAACACCTCAGAAGAAGTCTCCGCCGAAGAAGCACGTACCTTCCTCAACGAAGCCATGGCCCTCAACCTGGAGCTGCTGTTCCCGGCAGAGACAGAACACACCCGTACAGAGGTCTTCCCACACCGCCTCGCGAGCATCAAACTTTTCTCCCTGATCGCCGATGAGCTAGGTGTCGCCTCTTTACATGAGAGTGTCCTGCTTGAGCTCGAAGCGCTTTGCGCACAACGTCCCATCACCAACAGGCCGATCAAGCGCATCATTAAGATGGCCAAGCGTATCCCAAAAGAACGCATGGATGCAGACAGCCTCAGCAAGCTGAATGTGTACATCAAAGCAATCGAAGGTGCAGGAAACATCGCCCAAGAGACAAGGGAGCTCGCAGCGTACAGAACGCGACTGGGAACCCTCGATGAGCAAGCACTTGAGACCGAAGCCAAACAATTCGCGACGTTGATGACAGAGACGGGTCTCTCCTCTCCCCATCACGCGGTCCTGCTTCGGCATCTCAGAAGACACGCGAAACATCTCTTCCCGACAGCGCTCGGACTCAACGATATCGGGCTGGCCGAGCTCACACAAAATGAAGAGTTGATCCTCAAGATCTTCAAAGTTTCGATTTTGCCGAGCACATCATCCTCTATCTACGGTTTGGCACGGATGATCGAGAGAGGTCTATTCTCTCGTAACGAGATTCAGGTTGGCCTACAAAATCTCATCACGATCGACCTACAAAGTCACGTTCGTAAGAATCTGCTTCAACATCGGACCAAGAAAGACGGCGCAACAGCAAACTCACTGCTGCTCGCAGGCCTGCTCTCTGTTCTCGGCCACCCACTCGGCGTCGGTCAAGGAAAGACGCCGACGTGTCAGGCAGCTCGCGGGATCAGCCTGTGGGCCCAACACGCACCGGGATATCTGATCAAGTTACTCATCTCGGCGGCCAGAGATGGATTTGTCCAAATGAACCTGGAAGACACGACGTATCGCTCAAGTGAGATCCCCTCCAAACATTACGAAGCGTTGGATCTCACACTCGACGCAGTGTCTCTCGTGCTCGTCCCCCATCTCGACTACATTTACCACCACATGATGATCAAGGTCGCCTTGCGCTCGGAAGATGGACACAAATGGATCAACCCCGCGCTGTACGGGAGATGGGTCCAACGTGGTTTTGCATCGGTCTTCCCGGATCGAGCACAGACTGTCGTCACCAATTACGAGGACTTTGTCAGGCGCTTTTTTGCGACACATCACCCCGCGTACAACGACGCACAGCCCTTGATGTATCCCAACCCTGTCGGGATCTGTGTGACCAATGGTCACGGTGATTACCTCGGCCCACATGCAATTTCGCTGCAACGTGTGCAGGAAGATACAACAGGTCAACTGCGGGCCTACTTCTACAACCCAAACAACGAAGGTAGACAAGATTGGGGGATGGGTGTCAAACCCTCCATCAAAGGAAAAGGCGAAGAACCTGGAGAGTCGTCGCTCCCCTTCGAACAGTTTGCGTCACGACTATACGCCTTCCACTACAACCCTTATGAAGAAGGTGATGCGTACGCGGTCCCCGACAAGATCGTAAAAGACGTCGAAGAGGCTGCACGCAAAACATGGGGCCGCACCTTCCAATGGCAAAACTGGACCCAAGACGAAGAAGAAGAATAGCGCACACTCCCCCCACGCCAATCGCTCTCCTCCCAAGACTGCCGAGCACAAAACCAACCAGAAACATCGACGGAAATGAAGCAGAACATCCCTTGCCGGGTTGCGTTCTTTTCCACAAATCCGCATGTTCATCAGAGACATTGTTTGACTTAGCACAAAGCACAAAGAGGCACGAGATGAGTACACCCTCCATACAACGCACAATACAATCATATATCCCCGACTTGATCGCATTTCGGCACGACCTCCACAAACACCCAGAGGTATCCAACGAAGAAGCGAACACAGCGCAACGGGTGAAAGACTTCCTCGCTCCCTATCAACCCTCCCGTGTACTTGAAGGGCTTGGCGGACACGGCCTCGCCTATTGCTATGAAGGCAAAGAACCTGGCCCCACCATCATGCTGCGCTGCGAACTTGACGCGCTCCCGATCACTGAGATCAACACTTTCGCGCACCGCTCCACAAACGATGACGTCTCCCACAAGTGCGGACATGATGGACACATGAGTATCCTCGCGGGCGTCGCACGATTGCTCCATGAGCATCCAGTCGAAAAAGGGCAGGTTATTCTTCTGTTTCAACCTGCGGAGGAGACCGGAGAAGGCGCACGACGAGTGCTACAAGACGAGGCCTTCCTCAACATCAAACCAGACTTCGCTTTCGCGCTCCACAACCTGCCCAACTACCCAGAAGGTCATATCATCTTTCGCCCTGGCCCCATGGCCTGTGCGTCGCGAGGTTTGCGCATCAAAATCCACGGAAAGACCTCACACGCAGCTTGGCCCGAAGACGGGAAAAACCCCGCGCTCCCCATGTGCAGGATCATCGAAGGATTAACCTTACTGCCAGCCGCTCCCTCTCTACAACATTGCTACAACAACGTCAGCGTCGTCAAAGCACGGCTCGGCTGCGAAGGCTTTGGTACCATCCCAGGAGAAGCCGAAGTCGCCGCAACGCTTCGCTCTGATAGCGAAGAAGCCATCCTCTTTCTCATCGACCAAAGCACCCTGCTGATCGATCAATGGCTCGCGATTCACGGATTCGAATACCAGGTGACGTGGAGTGATATCTTCGCGCTCAGTGAAAATGCCCCCGAAGCCTGCGATATCCTGACAAACGCAGCAGAGAGAGCTGGACTTCCCACTCATATTATGGAGGAACCACTCCGCGCATCCGAAGACTTTGGTGTCTTCACACAGCAATTTCCTGGTGCGCTTTTTGGATTAGGTAATGGTTTTCAAAAACCCCAACTTCACAATCCTGACTACGATTTCCCCGATCAACTCATCGAAAAAGGCATCACCATCTTCTGGTCCATCCTCCAAGAATGCCTTGACGTCGACCCCCTCGAATAAACACCGACGAAGAAACACCGACAAAGCGTCTCCTATGGATGAAATGTCAGTGGGTATCGAACCTTTACACTGCGGCCTGCTGGAGGCTGTGGAAAACGCAATGTTGAGAAGGCTTTTTGCAAACAGGTCTCGACCTTTTGGTTCTTAAGCGTCGAAGAAGCCACCTTTGGGTCGTGTACATGACCTTGCTTACCGATCGAAAAAGACATCACAACGCGCCCCTTCAGCTTGGGATGTGCGATGAGTTGACGCTCATAACAAAACTTAAATCGCTTCACATTTCCACGGATCACCCGACGAATCACATTTTTTCCCCAGCTCCCAGCGACAGGCACCGTTTGATTGACTCTCGAGACAACCACACCCGAAGGCGCAGGCGTCACACGGGCGACGAGCAAGAATTGCTCGCCAGCCCCCCCTACACCTTTCAAAAGCGTGTCACCGAGCAAAGTGTACTGTCCAAGTTTCGTAAAGACCCGCGTGTCAATCTGGATCGAAGAGATAAATTGAACATTGGTTCCGTGGGAGCTCGCTGAGGAAAATTTCTCATGGTGAAAGACTTGCACTTTCAATGACACAGTCGAAGAGGTACGATCACTTTGATCAACACGCACACGGAACAATGGATCAAATGTCGTGTGACCGGCAACTTTTAACGTCGCACGGTGGTGATTACTGAGGCGTCTGTAAAGGTAATGTCTAACGCGAAAGTGACGACGCAAAGGATACTGCGCTCGAATGCCTTTGTAGACGTCCAAAAACTCACTCTCCTCTCCGTGTTTTTTGGTGGAGTTTTCCACAATGTACAGATGCAACACAAATTGAGGTGGGAGAATATCGAGTTGCCGTGCGGCTTTCTTCAGCTTTACAAGGACAGCAGCGGGTGCCTGAATCATCAACTTGTGTAGCTCTGGGCTGTAGCGAAACGAGACATATCGATCCATGTGGACGGGGACAAAAGACTTGAGCAGCCTGATCAACTGATTTCCCGGCAGATAACGAACGGGGATGATCGAGGTTTGAAGGTTTCTGAAGATCACATCAGGTCTTTCTACTGCGACTCTCTTTTTTTTCGCTTTTTTGTTCTGCTTTGTTGTCTTCTTCGCAAAAGCAGGCGCTGTCACGAACCAAATGGCCAAACAAGTCACCACACAAGTACGGAAAGTTCGAAGATTCATGGGTTCTCCTTTTTTTCTGAGAGTAGACGAGGTCGAGACGCAACACGACCTTGTGCAGCATACCCCGCCAGTTTGAGTTTCTGTAAAGGAATAAAAGAACGTATCTCACAAACAAGCGAGCAAAATTCGCTTTGTGCTGTTTGCGTCATCAACAATAGAGTGTGTGATCAGACTTCCAGTCTTTGCGAGCTCTTTGAAGTCTGAAACCTGTACAAAACGTCCGTAGGATTGTCTTCTTCGGCGATTTGCACGAATATTCATAGATGTCTTTTGTTGGCCCTGCTCCATCGCCAAAAAGATGTCCTTTGAGTAGGTAATCTGCAACGTCTCCTCGGGTTCCTTTGGCTGCCTGTCTTTTGCTGAGATAGACAGGTCAGCAAACACCAGCGGCTCTCTCCTCTCGACCTTCTGTGGTGGCTGTGTAAAATCCAACACGATAGGAACGCTTGGCACCACAGGTGCTTTGTTGGCAGTGATCACGATCTCTTTCATCCGCAACACAGGGCGGCTCTTTGGAGCGGCAGCCGAGGAGCGCGCGGTCTGCTTTTTGATGGCATTGCGATGAGGATGGGTTGGTGTAAAGAGTAACAAAAACAACATACACCCGGCTGCCAACGCAGGCATCGCAAACGAGCGCACAGACCATCGCTCCCACAACGTCTCCCACCAGGAATGTGGAGCCTCATGAGAAACAGAATGCTCATCTCCATCACAAACATCCTCTTCATCGAGAGTGAAGAGTTGTTGTAGCAAAAAGAGATGTTCATCTTCGCTGACTTGTGCTTCTGCGGCTTGGAGTTGTTGTGGGGGCTCAAATACAGCGAGCTCGGAGATGGCATTTTGACAATCAGGGCATGAAGCGAGGTGTGACTGAAAATCAGCCTCCTGCTGCTCATCCATCATCCCAAAGAGATAATCCTGTTGTCGTTCTTCACAAGAAGTTTGTCGTGGCGTCATGCTGCACCTCCACCAATCACAGAGAGCCATTCGGCTCCAACAAGGCGAATATGTTTCGCCAATTTCTTACGGGCAGCGAAGTAGTAACCTCGCGCCGTCACAGGCTGACATCCCATCACGTCCGCGATCTCTTTTCCTGGGAGTTGTTCGAGGTCCCGGAGCACAAAGGCGACACGCTCTTGTTCGGAGAGGATCTCCATCGCCCCCTTTAAGAAGGACTGAAATTGCTGTGTGCGAAGCTCGCCCTCTTGCCGGGCTTCCTCGACAAACAGGTCTTCAAACGCGCTCATATCACCATGTGTTGAGGTTTTTGCGTGTTTGCGCAGCCAGCGATAGCATTCGTTCACCGTTACACGATAAATCCAACCTTCGATATTGTTGGATGTATCGAGTTCCTGGAAGGAGCGATACATAATGAAAGAGACCTCCTGCAGGATATCAAACGCGTCTGTGCGGTTTCGCAAAATATGCAGCGCGGTTCGTAGGATCCGATCCTGGTGCCGCTTTAAGAGCGACGAAAACGCCTGTTTCTCCACTCTATTCGTTTGCTCAACAATCTGCACTGCTCTGCTCGTTTCTGCGCTCGGTTTGGTCTCTCTGGTGCTTTTTTGTCCAATATCTCTTTGGGCAAATATGGACCACATCGGAGAACTCATCACACATGCTTCGCCTTCGTTCATGACTTGTAACCTGTACCAAAGTACAACAACATTATCTTCGACGTCTCACTGTGTATATGTGAGCAGCGACAAAAACGTTGGGGCGCAGACAAACTTTTTTTTGCAAAAACAATTTTATGCTTGATATCAAGTCATTACATCCAGACACAAAGCGAGAAAAAAGTCCCACGCACATAACAGAGAAAAGAAGGATGGCAGCTTCAGGAGGCGACCAATGGACAACAAGCCCCGAACAAATCGAAGAGTCGACACATGCCGAAATCCTCGAATTGATGGAGCCTGGGTTGGGTGGCTTCCAATTGCTGGAGCAGCTCAGAAACCATCCAAACCCAAAACCCAGAAAGATACCGGTGGTGGTTTACACTGTGAAGGAGTTGACAGGAGAGGAGCGTGAGCGTTTGCGGCAGCAAACACAAGGGAGGGGATATCGAAGAAGCAGAGGACGTGATCACACAGTTATGTTGTGCGCTCAAATCCTCTCAAAGCTCACTGACGGGAGAGTGAGAGTCTCCACTTCACCTTCGCAGGCAAGCGCCCTCCCCCAAGCAAACCACTCACCTTGCGCGCTGACGTTTTATCCAAAAAGCTGATACGCATAGACGCCCCTTTGATCGTATCTTTGATGACAGGTGCGCTCAAGACTTCATCATCAACGCGCAACAACATGCGCTTTCCAACCCATCTTCCAGTTGCACGCTCCAAGGCTTTCGCGTCGCTTTTTTGCAAAGACACAAAAAGCTCTGGTCCAAACGTCCAGGTAGAGAGTTTTAAAGAACGAATACCACGAAGCTGCAAGACCTGACGTTCGTTGGAGAGGAGTGCTTTGTAACCCTTCTTCAGCGTCTCGACATACCATCGAAGTGGTCCTCGCGATTTCACCTGAGAAAACAATCGCATCAACGCCTTTTTGCGCTTATGTAACAATGTCCACGTCGTATGGGTCACGCCAGCATGACGCCAGCGCTCCATTTGCAAAGAGCGGCTCGACGGCCAACCTTGAACACCAGCCTTTAACCTTTTGCGCAACGGCGCAAACGCTCGAGCCCCTTCGACGACAGGTGAGAGTGAGAGAATCCCTCGCTTCAACAGCCACCCATCACGTAATGAGGCTTTTTGTTCTGTTGTGAGATTCGCGAACACAAAGCGCAATGTTTTGCCTTTGTGTGTGGAGCGCTTCACAACAAACCCTGCTCGTCGAAGACGGTGAAGGAGGACTTTGTGGGTTTGTGAGATGACACTTGCAGGTGGCACGACCTTGCCAAAGGGCGCAACCTTTAGCACGTGGATCGTAGACACGATCATTCCAGTCTGACTGTGTTTCTCGGCCAACGCGCGAGTCGGTTGCACACACACTCCCCATCCCACAAGGGTGAGAAAGAGAGCAAGTAACACACCGGAAAAATGAGAGAATGTTGTCTTTTGCTTACACGCAGAGAGAGAGGATACAATACGGCGTTTTGTCTGTATGGACATCTTTTCTTCCTAGAGGTCGACAACGACCAACTCATGGCATTGTTCGACCTAGTTTGAGTCATTATGAAAATGGGATGATCAAGGGCTCAAACAGAAGGAGGTCCACGAATAGGTAGGAGATGTCGAATGTATCGAACAAACGGATGTAAGACAGATACGAACAAGGACGCATGTCGTCCGGCAGTATGGTCTATAGGTCTAGAAAAGATCCCCATACTTCCGGGAAAGATCGATTCGACGTCTTGATCCATCAATGAAGCGTGGTCAACCTGCTGATCATCTGCATGATCGAGCACGTAGATACGACACTCCGATGGTTGATTGGAAAGTGTGGCAGCATAGACGTCAGCCTGTGCACCCAACCAAATCCCAAGAAAAAAGACGATGAATAACGACAAGACACACTCCTTGTGTGGTGATCATGTTTTGTGTTCTTTTTCCATCCAATGACTTGAGACGCAAGGTAATGCTCCCTGGCACATTGTCAAAGAAAAAGATGTGATTGGAATTTCAAAGGTGTCGAAGGGGGAAAATGCGATGAATCAGCAGGAGGGGAGAAGTAGGGTTACTGATTGGGGGTTGAGTTGGAGTTACGGTAGTTTTGATTGGTCAGGGTGAAAATACCAGACAACAATGTCCAGGTCCCCCAAACAAACCCGACAGCACCAAGAACGACGAGGCCGGCTTGTAAGGATGGGATAAAGGGAAGGATCCCAACACCGATCAGGCTCACGCCACGACGGAGGTCTCTCTTTCCTTTTTGTCGATGTTGTACGCGAATCTCGTCGCGGATTTCGTCTCGGATGGTCTGGATCTGCTCTTTCTCCAATCCACTGACAAAGAGCATGTACTCGATATCTTCGAGTGGGTGTCCCCAGTTCATCTTCACGCGGGCTTCTTTGCGGACTTCTTCAAAATGCCTAATCTCATCCATATCGATTCTCCTTTTCGATAAAGACACCCAGCTGATGTTTGTGTTGTGTATATGTAGTACGCAGCACAAACCCAAAAGTTTCACCTGGATCGCAAAAAAGTCCTCGCCCCTCCCCTCCTAAACAACAAGACTCCCCGGCATGTTCGGCGCTATCTACTCAGTAAAAACATCGAGTTTTTAACCTCATGCCCTCTCGCCACAGCATCTAAACTGTGATACAGATCACACTTCTTAGACAAATGATCTGCTCGATCTGATCTTCTTCTTGTGTTTTTCAGCGACAGGTTATACTGCTTTGGTGGAAAAAGCAATATAAAAAATGCCAAGTCAGCACAAAAATGTTCGACACAAGTAGACCAACAACAGAACGCCCCGGCTTGATGAAGAAATGCCCCCTTCATACATTTTCTTCACACACCTCATACAAAAAGAATTTTATAGATGCAAAAAGCCTCTCTCTTTCACAAAAGATTCGACTCTGTAGCCTTTACGAAGGCAAAGAGTACAGCGTCTTGATTTGCTTGAGATAGACAGATTTGGGGGTCATGCGCAGGAAGATGTTGCGCAACCAACAAAGCAATGGATTGCGCAATTGTGCGACCTTCCCGAAGCTGTATGAGTTGTTGACGACCATCATCGCTTTGGGTCGCCTCATCTGCTCGTAGGCTTCCAGTGCTTGAGACAACGTCGCCTCACGTTGGACACAAAGTTGCAAAGCCCAGGCATCTTCGACAGCCTGACATCCTCCCTGGCCCATGTTCGGTGTCGTCGCGTGCGCCGCATCCCCGACCAACGCAATATGTCCTTTGTACCATTTGTCAATCGGGACAAAATCAAACAAGTCACGCCGAATGATCGACTCTTCAGGTGTTGCTTCGAGGATCGCAGCGGCTGGTCCACCGAAATCCTTAAAGCGCTCCACCAACATCCTCTTGGCAGACGCTGCGTCCACGTCCGCTCCTCCTGACGCAGCCGTCTCCGTACTAAACCAATAACACTGTGTGTCGTTGATTGGAAATAGCCCAAGACGCACTCCACCTCCCCACATTTCGACACCTTCACCTCCCCATTCCTCACCAGCAGCAAACTCCGCGACACCACGCCAACACGTCTCACCACCGTAGCGTAGAGGGACTTCGGAGAACAAACTTCTCCGAACTGCCGAATGAATTCCGTCCGCACCCAATAACAAATCGGAGGTATACGTGCTACCATCTTCACAGTGCAAAGTCACGCGCTCACCGTCTTGTTCGACGTGTTTGCATGGTTTACCTGTGAGGACATGCTCCTCTCCAAGCACCTCCAACAACACCTGCTGCAATATCCCCCGGTGGATCGCAACAGAAGTCTCCCCTGCGATCGCACGTTCCTCTGGACCTCCCATCTGTTGGATCGTCCGACGTTGTGCATTCGTGACCCTCAGCCCACGTGTCAGGACATGACCTCTCTCTTTCACAGTCTCAGCAAATCCCAATCGCCCAAAGACCTTCATCGCGTTGGGTGCCATCAAGATCCCAGCACCAACAGGTTTTAAAACCGGTGCGGCTTCAAAGACCTTCACGTCACAGCCGATCTGCTTGAGCGCAATCGCGGTCGTCAAACCACCAATGCCACAACCAACAATATGAACCGTATATGCCTTCTGGCTGGATGTATTTTCACTCATCATGGGCTCCTTTCTCTCCAATGGGAAACTCCATCGGCTCCAAAGGTAAACGTAGCTGAAAGCGCGTCGCGCGCTCTAGCATCTTCATGTGAAAAGAAAGCGGCGTCTCAGGCTCCATCACAACACCCAACAGCGCCGTAAAGTACGAAGAAAAAAATCCCAAAGCCGCCATAAAAGAATCCAAATCAGGAGCTAACTCTCCCTGCGTCTTCGCTTCTTCAATAAGCCCCGCGAGACGCATCACAAACACTTCGGAGAGACTGCGAAAACGGCCTCCCCACTCCCCTCCCAAAAACAACCCCTCCTTCAAGAGGTGCTTTGAAAGCTCTGCATCCTGTCGATACCAAGAATACAAACACTCCGCAAAGTGCAACAAAGACTCGACGACATCGCCCTGTTGAGGCAACGTATCAAACGCCTCCTCAACAACACGCTCAATGCTCTCATGCAGTGACGCCGCCAACAACGATGACTTGTCAGGAAAGTGCACAAACACTGTCCCCACAGCCACGCCCGCTCGCTCTGCGACCTGCTTCACTGTCGTCTTACGAAAACCACGCTCCTCAAACAACAAGCGCGCAGCCTCCAATAACGCATCTCTCGTCTCCTGCTTCTGCTTCTCTCTCACCTTTGCCATCTTTTTCCTCTCTGTTGAACAAACTCAATGAATGAGTTCACTCAGTGAACACACTCAGTGAAATACGAAGTTCGTGTGCCTTTGTCAAGATAAAAATGGGACTGTGCAGGTCTTTCTTCGTAAAACCGCCCCAGAGACAGGAGAGTACCATCGCCAACAATGGAGTTGACTCGGAAAAGTCAGGAGTCTTTGTTTTGCTTGGGTGAGGTGATGTCGAACACAGAACGTCGCAAAGGAGGGAAGAAAAAGAAGTTTTTGAAAGCGGTGGTTATCGTTCTCTGTACACGAGTTGTACAGCGTCGATCTCGTTCCACCCGGTGACTTTTTTGGTGTCGAGGATAATGCGGACACGATTTGTATCGACAGGCTCCTGAAAACGCACGGCAAAGACAGCAGGACAAACACCCTTTGCAGGATCTTTTCCACGCCAGACTGTCACCCATCCCGCTCCAGTCTTCGCCTGAACAGCAACGACTGCACCGGGTTTCCAGTTCTCATGGATCAACACACCGATCGCTCGGACGTTTTGTTTGTAAGTGAGCGACAGCCACTCACGCCCCTTATCAGCGGTCTTGGACGCCCAAGCTCTCGAATTATCCTGACATTTTTTTGCGTTGGGTGCACCTGTTAATTGACTCGCCTGATACGAAGTTGTCGACCACTCAGAGCTCGCCTTTGCAGAGCTGGCCGACATGATCTTGAGCTGTTTATCTCGCGTCAAGCTGACATCACCGACAACAGCGATCGGAGGAAACACCACAACACGCGGGTTGCGTTTGTGAAGTGTCCCCTTGCGAATCACAAAACGATCCCACACAGCCAATGGAAGCGACTGTCTTCCCACCTCCAAACGACATTGTCCTATTGGATAGCGTCTCGCGCGAAAATGGATGACACCATCGGCAACAATGTGACCTTTGACGTGTGCCTTCTTGCATTGTATCCGCCATGTATACGCCACGCCATCTTTATTCTCCAACAACACACTCCGTTGTCTCCGACGATACGGGAGAAGCCTCTGACTCTCCTCGGCTCGACTTTGTGTGCGAGCATAGGACGGAGATGCCCTACGAAGAACGCGCGTTGTGCGTTTCTTTGCCTGCTTCGTGGAAGTTAGCTTGGGCTTCTCCGCCCACACAGCACCAACCCATAAACCCGTCAACAACAATCCCAAAACATATTTGCGGTACATGTAACCTCTCCTCGTAAACAGTGAGTACTTCATATCGTCAGGTATACACGTTGATCGCCGCGCGAAGTTTCAAACCCTCAACCATTTCTTTTGCACCTTTGACTCTTTGAAGCGAAAGTGTCTCCAGTTTTGGGAGACTTGCGAGAGATGCTGGCAGCTTCGTCAACTTTGTTCCAGAGAGATCAAGCCACGTCAACTCTTCCAATTCACCTATTGAATCTGGAAGCTCTTTGATCGGATTCTCTCCCAAGTACAACGTATCAAGTTGACGGAGCTGCCCCACTTCTTCAGGGATGTACTCGATCTGATTGTCCGACAAGTTGAGGGATTGCAATGTTGTATTTTGGAACAATGATGTGGGGAGTGTTTTGATTTGATTACTACCAAAGCTGAGGGATTTGAGTTGATGAAAGACGGATAGCTCCTCAGGGATAGAGGTCAAGGCGTTACTATGCAAGCCCAGCGTTTTAAGCAAGGGGAGTCGAAAAAGCGCTGCAGGGATTTGCTTCAAGGAGAGACTCACAAGTTCGAGTTCCTCAAGCAAAGGATAATGTGCAAAGGGCCACTCCATAAGCTGCTCATCGATCCCTTTGAGGCTGGAGAGATTGAGAGAGACCAACCCAGAGAGGTCTTGTAACACCTTGGGGAGCGGGACGAGTTGTGTTCCCTGTATATTGAGCTCACGCAATTGTGTCAGCGCGCCAAACGACTCGGGAAGTGTGCTGATCTTCGTCGAGCTGAGATCGAGCTTTCGGAGCGCTTGCAACGCTCCCATCGACTCAGGAAGTCTCCGAAACGAATAACTGTGGCCAATGTCAAGGCTGCGAAGTGAGGAGAGCTTCCCAAAGTCCTCGGGGAGTTCTTCTAGTGGATTTCCACCCAAATGAAGCTCTTCTAGCGCAGAAAGTCCACAAAATGCATCGGGCAGCTCAGAGACTGCGTTATCCCACATCCACAACGTGCGGAGTTTTTGGAGTGTCCCAATCTCCGCAGGAAGCTCGTAAAGGTGTTGCTCATAGATATAGAGTTCTTCGGCATATTGGGGGAAACGAAGGGCTTTTCCTAAAGTGGTGAACTCCCTCCCTGGAGTCTCCAAAGAGCGGCCACCTTTTGGATCGAGGGGAGATTTTCCTGCGCGGAATTTTTTGCACATAGGACAAGGACATTCCGGTGTATCAACGGCTTTGCGGACTCTTCGCTTCTGTGCACTTGAGAGTTCGGCGTATGAGAGCACGTCGGAATCATCGTCCGTCCAGATCTCGTATCCATCCTCTTGGGCTGCTGCGTAGTACAACTTCTTATTCACCACGACAAGTGGATATTCAGGACATGAGGAGAGCAGATCTTCAAATGGAATGTCATCGACCTTTTCGAGGGTATAGCCAAACTTCTTTGCGACGAGTTGCAAGGAGTCGAACATCGCCGCAAAGCTCAATCGGAACCAGTGTTGACAAGCCACAGACGACATCCCGCAGCATCCTGCTGCGTCCGAAAACATAAAGGCCAGTGAGGGTTCTGGATGTTCCCAAGGACCGCCATCCCCCGCGACCTCGCCGAGATAGTACCAAAGGACCTGATTGTAAGCCTTCCCCTTTACCATATGGCGGATATTTTGTTCGATCCAATACCATATCTCTTCGTATAACTCGTCGAGTCCAAGCTGAACCGCGCCATCGTTCGGAACAACACCAACAGTATATCCAGATGCACCCATACCTTCATACTCCTACCACCAAGGCCCAAAGAAACACTCATGGAAATCAGTGGTGGAGTATACACGATCCAGACACAGAAACGTGACAGAGGTGGAATCAGGACGTCACTGGGGACATGATAGAGGACCAGGAGAAGGCGTCACCAAGATCTTCGACGGAGGCTCGCCACTTTGAAGGGATCGCATCTCTTCCCAAGCGCGCTGCGACGATCCCTCCAACAATCGCGCATGTGGTGTCTCGATCGCCCAAACCAGAGACTGTCAACCACATCGCCTCCTCAAAGTCTTCCATGTATTTGGCCGCACACCATAACGTGAAGGGGACCGTGTCAAGAGCGATGATCTGACTGCCATTTCCCAGCGCAGCGGTCGCCGTGCGTACATCGACATTGGGTGAAAGAGCCTGCGCTTTCGCGATCCGGACCTTCAAATCACAGTCAGGCATGTGGGTCAACACATAAGTGAATAGATCTTGCTGTGGTGTCGCCCTTCGAGCCTGTACAGCCCAAGAAGCCGCAAGAGCAATTGCGATCGCGCCGGCCTGTCCTTCTGGATGCCAATGGGTCACACGTGCAGATTTTCTCGCTTCAGAGACAACACGTGCAGGCTCATCGAAGAAATAGGCACCGAGTGGGGCCGCTCTCATCGCACCACCATTGCCCATTGAGCCTGTCCCTGAAAAAGGTTCAGAGGCGGCCTCTTGCCAAGACTGCCCAAGACAGATGTTGCGCAAGATCGAGTGCGCTGTCCCACCATAACCACGGTACATATCAGTGGAATAATTGAGCGCATAGGTTTGGGCCAGTTCATCTTCGACGATCTCACCGTGGGAGAGCAGACAGGCCGCGATCCCACACGCCATCACCGTGTCATCCGTCACGCCCCACGGCGCAGCAGGCAACGCACGCTCCGCAACGAGCTGTTCAACAACGCCTGGATCCACGAAGAAACGCTCACCAAATCCATCTCCAACAGCGACCCCCCAAAGGGCATCCTGTAACAATGACATTCTCTCTTTGTGATCATGTTGTTGATGCATCGTTCTTTCCTTTCTTGCTTGATCAACATCGCCAAGTTATATTCACAATACATCAAAGTACGCACAGGACCAAGAAAAGGTTTGAATAATTGTTTTTTCGCGCTCGTTCCTCCAGGAGGACAAGGGGACCAACATCCTGTAGGGTCCAGGATGTATCATATGTTCATGGACCACTATCCACCAACAAACAAATGTACAAGAGAGTCGATACAACGATACGAAAGCAAACCTCATCCCTCACTGACATCAAGCCCCATTCATCCCAATCCTTTGGCCTACAAACAATGTGAAATGCACGACATACTCACACAAATGCAAGGAGCACCTCTGCTGGTATCCAACAGCATTTTCCTCCGCTCAGTCACACCCCTCATCGATTGTACCATCACAATCATCATCTTTCTTGTTTCCACAAAGCTCCTCGGCAGGCGTAATCTCCCCAATACATGGCCCCCAAGCGCCGTTTTTGCACGTACGAGTCCCACTCTTGCAATTACCAACCCCCATCGTACCTGGGGAGCCAGAGTAACAAGGCTCCGTCGCTCCAACGCTACAACCCTCTGGTATCGTCTCTGTCGTGGGTTCGCCAGCATCGGCGCGAACAGGTTCTTCATGTATAGGTTCCTTGGCTTGCTCGGTCCTCTTTTCATCAGAAGGCTCCAAGCTGGCCTCTGTTTTTGGCTCCGGATTCGGCTCAGCAGCAGGTTCAACACCAGGCTCTTGTGATGGTTCAGGAGCTTTCTCAGCACTGGGCTCGTCGGCTTTCTCAGCACTGGGCTCGTCCGCTTTCTCAGCGATCTTTTCAGCGGTCACTTTGGATTTACAGTCTCCAAAGACAAGCGAGTACAGTCCTTTATCCTGACAAATGCGTTGTCCTGTTTCCCCACTCAAGCGGTTTGTGCATGGCTCGACATCCCCAGCATTTTCGCAAGAGTTACGCGCCTTTGAAATGCAGACATTCGCGGGTTTGTTGCAGACCCCTTCGTATCCTTGGTTATTGCAATCGCAGATCGTCTCACAGGGAGCGCCGTTTGGATTGACTTTCGTCTCTTTGATATCATTGGTGCACTTATAGTCGGGAGGTGAACAGGCGAGATAACCACCCAAAAACACGACACAACACAGCACACTTAAACGTACAACGGAAAATATATTCATCCAATCACTCCATGATTTCGTATCACGTGACCTCTCCACGTGTCACAAGCAGGATAGGCATTTGATATGTCTATCTGCAAGGTGCCTCAAAATACACAAAAAAGAACGAGCTTTCAAAAAGATATCATTTTTTTCTTGACCCTCACGTTACGTAAGACCCTACAATACCGAATATCTTGTGCGCACAAGTCATTTCATACAACAAAAGTAACGTATATCCTGGAGTGACCGGAGTATACATCGTATACATCCAATCACTCCAGGGGGAAAGATTGTCCGAAAATGTCTAATATCAGAATTGGCGAACTCGCAAAACAAACAGGACTTACAGTCAGAACGCTTCATCACTATGACGACATCGGCTTACTCCATCCATCCTACCGGACAACTTCTGGATATAGGATGTATGGTCCTGATGAGTTGTTGAAACTGTCCCAAATCGTCATGCTCCGTCAGTTGGGGTTGAGCCTTGAAGAGATCAAACAACATATCTCACAACAAGGTGACAGCTTGGAACATTTCATCCAAAAACAGATCCATCAACTCAAAGCACAAATAGACGGACAAAAGCGCTTGCTTTCTCGTTTACAGACAGTGGCAAAACAGCTCCAAGAGAAACATGACATCTCAATGGACGCCCTCGCACAACTTATGGAGGCCATCAAGATGGTAGAAAAGTATTACACCTCCGAACAACTCGAACAACTCAAACAGCGCTATGAAGACATTGGCGAAGAAAAAATCCAACAGGTCCAAGAAGAATGGAAGCAGGTCTTCCAAGGGTTCCAACAAGCGCTCGAACAAAAACGTCCAGTAGAGAGCACTGAGACCCAGACCCTCGTGCAACAATACAACGCATTGATCGCTGCATTCACAGGCGGCGATCAATGTATCCATCAGTCACTTCAGAACATGTACCAGCAAGGAGATGGAGCACAAATGCTCGAACAACACGGCTACGGGACTTCACCGGCGCTGTTTGCCTACATACAACAGGCACAACAGGCCGCAAAGGGCTGACTGCGCTTTCGCCTGCCTCACCACACCCCGAAGGTGACTTTGGTGAGTTGGACGCCCTGAATGTTTCGGCCATGATGGGAGGATAAAAGGGAGTCTTCTTCTTTTCGCATGTAAAACGCCTTCAAAAATCGATCAAATGACAAAAAGACAGGTTTCACGAGCTCTTTTGTCGAGGGCTTGCCGAGCACTCCCCAAGCGATCGCAATCACACCGAGAGCCAAGACAGGTGTATAGCGATAGGCTCCAAGTATCCCCAAATCTGTTTGGTGTTGACGCTCAACAACCGACATCTGTTCCTTTCTGGCATCGGCATCAGAGAGCGCAGCAGCAGACAACAGTGTGCCAATCCCTCCCATGATCGTGACGCTGACCCCAAACTTCCACAACACCCCCATGAACTGTTCTTTGTGCAAAGTCTCTTTTGCTAGCTGTTGATAACGCAGCTCTCGTTTCTCCATCAATCTTGCGATCATCAGGAGCTTCTTTTTCAAGGCCTTAGAGGTCTTGGGTTTCGGCTTTGAGGTCGTCTTTTTTGCCGTGAGCAACGCAGTACGGAGATCCTGTACACGCTCACGCAGCCTCGACTCCTCTCGCGTCAAAAGTTGCATAGAGAGCGCATTTTTTTGCTTCGCCTCGTCCATCAGCTGCGCAAAACCGCGAATAAAGAACTTAAGCGCTCCGATCGCACGTTTCGTCGCTTTTAGTTGTCGATTTAGAATGCCTTGATCTGGCTGCTTGGTGCTCTGGAACCTTACGGCGTCGAGCATATGAAAAAGGTACCGAGAGAAATCGAGCGAGAGCCGTGTATTGTAAGCCCAAGATGTCCCTTTTTGACGCTTTTTTTTGCGATACGATGTTTCGAGTTCACCGATAAGCAACGCCCACTGCTTCCATTGTCCCCTTTGGATCGCCTCATGAACAGACGCAGTCCTCGCCGCCCACCCCAACGAACTATACAACAAACAAAGGGTCGCCAAACAAACACCCACACAACGCTTTACGTGTATCGCAAACATGCTAGACCTCTCCAAACATGATGAATGATGAGTGCAGAAGGTACTACAAACGCCATCAAATTGAAAGACGGCAGAAGGTCGTTGACACCCAAAGCACACTCTTCTATCCTCTTGCGCTCTACCCAGGAGAAAAGTTCATGCGAAACCGCCAAAAGCAAAGATATATCGTCTACGTTCTTATGTTTTTTGCGCTCTTAAGCGTACAAGGTTGCATCAGCTCAACATCACATACGACTGCGACCCCGATAGGTAAAGGCAACTACGAATTAACCGCAGCCCCCTCCGCCAGTTACCCAGGCATCGCAGCCTTTTGGATCTTTCCAGACATGGAGGTGTTGTACTTTACGGGCTTTGCTCTGCGTTACGGCGCAACAGAGAACTTGGACGTTGGTCTACGGCTCAACGGCTTTGGTCAACTCGTGGTAGACACGAAGTTCGCGCTCCTCAACAACAAACACATGGCGCTGAGTCTCATGCCCTCTCTAGGATTTGTATGGGATGAAGGCTTACTCGCCACACTTCACGTACTACTCGACATCAAATTTTCGGCCTATCACAAGCTCACTTTCGGCGCAAAGACAGGTGGAATTGCTGGTATCGGTGGGATTCATGGGTTTCATCCACCCATTTTTCACGGCGGAGTTGGAGGAGAGCTGGCCTTCGAATTTCGTGTCGCCCCTCGATTTTATCTCCAGCCTTACGTTTCCATGGCCTTTCTGGGATCTTCTCAGGCAAACACCAACGGCCCAAGCTCACTCTCGGTCCCACCGCTACGCGTAAACGCAGGTATCGCGATAAAGTATCGTATTGAATAACCTCCACGACATCAAAGTTTCGCAAAACCCTGTGCAAAAAGAAGCAGCGAGCCTCCAACACACACAAAGAGTCGCTCCCACCTTGACGAATCCTTCAAAGACGCTTATGGAATCCTCGTGACGAACCCACACAGGAGACACAAAAGTGTACCAATCGGCTGTGATCCAAGGCATCAAAGAAGAAGATCGTCCCAAACTCTCCCAATGGCTTCCCCGTGACTGGGGCAGCACAGAGATCATCCACAGAGGCATCAAATACGAAGCGGACAAGCTCCCTGGATTCATCGCCTGGAGAGGAAGTGAACCCCTCGGCTACATCTTGCTCTCAGGTTCACAGCAAGAGTGGCAGGTTGTCGTCTTACGTGCCTTTGTCTCAGGACACGGGATCGGTTCGCGCCTCCTCTCGATGGCCGAGAAGCTCTTGATCCAACAAGGTGGGGGACGGCTGTGGATGATCACAACCAACGACAATCTCGACGCGCTGCGCTTTTACCAACGCAAAGGATTCCATCTGTGTCAATTGCACCGTGAAGCGGCTGAGTTTTCCCGCACACTCAAGCCCTCCATCCCAAAATTTGGACTCTACGGTATTCCCATCCGTGACGAGCTAGAGCTTGAAAAATACATCGAACCTCCGCAAGGCACCCCACCCCCTGCAACCCACGCCCCTTGAATCACTCACCAGTCGATCTTTTCGCCATCTCGAAAAAATCCCCCGCTTGGTCCATCCTCGTCGAGTGTCGCAGCCCAGACAATCCCAAAGACCCCTTCATCGAGGCTCCTCGTCGCGTGCTCACCACCCATCTCTGTCCGAACCCATCCGGGACATACAGAGTTGATCTTCACGCCCCCCTTCAGCTCATTGTCAAATAGACATGTCAACGCATTGAGCGCGGTCTTGGACAATCGGTAGCCTGGATGACCTGTGCCCATCTCATGCAGACCTCCCATCCCCGAAGAGACATTCACAATCCGCCCAAAGCCAGCCTCATTCATCATGGGCACAGCGTGCTGAAGCATCCTGTAAGCGCCGAGTGTGTTGTTATCAAACGTCCGCGCAAGAACCTCCGCAGGGACATCAAACACACCCACTCCCGCACCATCTTTTCCTTCGAAGATCGCCCCAGCGTTGTTGACCAAAACATCCAGACGACCATGTGAAGCTCGCAAGAAAGAAAAGAATTGCTGCACACTTTGCTCAGAGGCAACGTCGAGGACGGCAGCTTCAACTTCCAACGAAGCCGCAGCCAAACGCTCACATGCTTGCTTCGCTTTTTGCAGTGAACGCGCAGTCAAGATAACATGGTATCCGCGCTCCGCGAGCGCCTGACAGACACCAAATCCCAAGCCGCGGTTTCCACCTGTCACAACAGCAATCTTCTTACTCATGTCGACTCCTTCTCTCGTTTCACGATCTTGATGTTAAAATCCGATGTCCCCAACACACCCCACAGACGCGTCCACAGCAACAAGTACGCCTCTGTACCACGTGCTGTTGTAATATCCCCCAGATCAATGATGCTCTGCCAACCAAAGCCCTCACGTAGTAGTTTGCACACTTCGGCTTTCGCCTCCACGTCGTTTCCGCTGATAAACAAGTCATGCTCGCCAGGTACGCGACCAGGATCAATCATCACCTCGTGGCTAAGCGTGTTGAACGTCTTGACGACTTTTGTCTCAGGGTACGCTTCCTGAATTTGCTCCGCCAAAGAGGTCGTGTTGCACACTGACAGCGAAGGTGGGAAACCATTTGAGAAGTCGAGCGGATTGCTCACATCCAACAAAATCTTCCCCTTCAACGATGATGCTCCGGCAGCTTCGAGGACCGCCAATGAATGAAGTCCAGACGTGCAATTGATCAACAACTCACCAAAAGCTGTTGTGTCCGCAAAGTCGCCTTGATGTGCCCGCTCACCCATCGAAGACACCCACTCCGCGCCCTTCTCGTTATCTTTCGTCCTCGAACCCATCATCACTTCGTGTCCAAGAGAGACCAATTTACTCGCGAGCGAATGACCGACCACGCCTGTACCCAATACACCAACTTTCATCTTGTACTCCTCTGTAAAGTAAAAGAACCCACTCCTGCACGAGCTCTCATGTGCAGGACAGATAATTATTTGTGCTTGACACACATCAGTCTATTGTCAAACATGAATGATGTCTATGTGTCTTTTTTTACAACATTATGTCCCTCAGGTTAACAATACACCATGCACAATCTCTTTGATGACTTGCTACCGTTTGTTTACGTTGCTGAGAATGAGAGTTTTCGGAAGGCAGCCGCAAAACTCGGCTTGACCCCTGCCGCAGTGAGCAAGAGCGTCCAACGGCTGGAGAAGCGCTTGGGTGTGCAGTTACTTCACCGAACCACCCGACAGGTCGCACTCAGCCACGAGGGCAGTCTTTTCCTTGCGCGATGCAAAAACGCGATGTCAGAGCTACAGATGGGCCACGACGAGGTCAGCCAATACCAGGAAATCGTCCAGGGTACATTGACCGTCTCACTCCCCATGATACTGGGTCGCTTTGTCGTCCAAAAACTCGGAGGATTCCGTCAGAGATATCCCAAATTGACTTTGCACTTGCGCTTCACAGATCAGTACAGCAATCTCATCGATGAACAGGTTGATATTGCCATCAGGATCGGAGCGCTTGAAGATTCGACATTGATCTCCCGCGCGCTCATGAAGACACGTTGGGTTACTGTCGCATCCCCTGGATACATCGCCACACATGGACTTCCAGAGCATCCATCGACGCTTCAATCACATCAATGTCTCAAATTCCACTCCACCCGTGGTGTGCCTGTCGAGTGGATCTTCCTCGATCCACAGTCCAAACAGACAGAGATCTACCCAACACCTCTTTCATTTTCATCCGATCAGGGTGATATCCTCCTCGAAGCCGCACTATCAGGTCAGGGCATATGTCAGGCTTTTTCCTTCATGACACAGCACCTGCTTCAAAAAGGCCACTTGCTCGAAGTCTGTAAAGATTACGCAGCCGACGGCCCTCCGATCCATGCCCTCACGACTGCCGGACGCCAACATTCTCCACGTATTCGCGTTTTCATCGATTACCTTCTCACAATCTTTGATGAGTAATCGATCCGTCAATCATTTCAAATCATTCGTTCATACGATAAGAAAAAACGTATCGCCACAGAGAGAAGGATTATGATACACTCCTCCCATGTGCTGTGTACCATTGGCCAAAGTGAGAAAAACGCGAAAGACGTATGGAAGAACAGAAACACGATCCACAATTATCGGCGAGTTGGGTTGACTGGTTTGTTTCCGAGACACTCAAACAACAAGGTCACGAGACATACCGACGCGCACGTCTGTTAGCGGGGAGCTGCTTTATCTTCTTCTTTTCGGCACTTGCCGGGATCGTTTTGGCGCTCACCAACAGACCCTTCACAAGCCCAGTCGTTCAGGTCTCGCTGCTCACCATGTCGGGGCTGCTCGGCTGTTTGCTCTTGTTACGTAAGACTGGAAAACTTGACTACGCGGGCGTGTTGTTTACCTTCTCTCTCGCGCTCGGCATCATCGTTGTCTCGATATTTACAGGTGGGATACGCTCCAACATCGTCCCGTGGGGGGGATTGATTATCCTGCTCACTTTCTTCTTCAGCCGTATGCGCTGGGGACTCATGATGACTGTCAGCCTTGGCCTCTTTGTCCTCACGCTGTACACGTATCAGGAGCTGGGCTACCCCCTCCCCGCAACCCCTCCGATGGACTTCAAGCGCAGAGCGACGGGACTCGTCATTCTCATCGCCTTCTTTATCAGCAACTGCGCATTGAGTTGGCTCTACGAATCCTCACGCAGAAAAGCCATCAGGCTGATGGAAAAGACCTTCACACAAAACAAACAACTCGCGAAGGACAGAGATCTCGCCCGCGCCATGGATCAGGCGAAGAGCCAATTTTTGACCAACATCAGCCACGAACTACGGACACCACTCAACGCGATCATCGGCTACACAGAGCTTTTGCAAGAGACCCTCGAAGACGATGGGCAGCAAGAATACAACGACGATCTACAAAAAATCCATCGCTCCGGGAAACATCTCCTGTCCCTGATCAACGACCTGCTCGACCTCGCGAAGATCGAATCCGGCAAGATGTTCGTCCAAAAGGAGATCTTCTCAACTGCAGTTCTATGTAACGATCTTCACCACAGTATCGAGTGGATGCTCAAGGCCAACAACAACACCTTCGCGCTGGAAAACCACCTCGAAGACGTCGAATGTTGTAGCGATGAAAAAAAGCTCCGCCAGATCCTGCTCAACCTGCTCTCAAACGCCTGTAAATTCACAGAGAATGGACATATATCGCTCACCTGTACAGAGTCCAACGTCGACAAACAACGTTGGCTCTCCTTTGCGATCAAAGACACAGGCACAGGCATCCCAGAGGACAAGCAATCCAAGCTGTTTCAATCCTTCTCACAACTCGGTGAGTTAGATAACCCGATCCAAAAGGGCACGGGACTTGGGTTGATGCTGACAAAGGATTTTTGTGAGTTGATGGGAGGTTCGATTGAGGTCATAAGCGCTGAGGGGCAAGGCTCCACGTTCACAGTCCACCTCCCTGATATGATCGAATGTGATCCCCCTTCCACAGCCCCGACTCCCTCGCCAAGTGAGACAACTTAGTCGAGCTCTGCCAGCATGTCGTCGAGTTCTTTGAGATCTTTGTCGAGTTTTGCGTCGAGAAGTTCTTTGTGTACTTTGCGCATCATGCGCTTCACTCTCGCCTCCTGCTCTAGAACAAGGGCAAGATCAAGAAGATCGACATGTTCGACAAGTGCGAGTGTCGAGAACGCGCGCACTATTTCTTTTCGCACATCAGGGTGATGCTCCTCCAAGAGCGCCTGTGCAAGCTCAGCGTTTGCTTCGGGGTCGTTGAACTCGACAAGTGTTTTGACGAGCACCTGACGCGCCTGAGGAGATGGATCATTCTTTAGTTGTTGGCAAAGGAGCGGTAACACCGAATCGACCTGCCACTCACCAAGTGTTTCGTAAGCCTCCCCACGAATCCATTCATCTTCATCGTGCAACATTGCGTCTTGTAACGCAGGGATCGCACTGTGGTCTTCGAGCTGCTTGAGTGACATCACCGCGGCGAGACGTGTCCAGTCTACCGGATCTTTTCGCAGAGTATGCGCGAGCGCCTCTACAACTTGGGGATTTCGAATGTGGGCGAGTCCTTCTGCGGCTGCCGTCCTCACCTCCGCCTCCTGTACCTGAAGCGCTTCGAGCAATGCAGACACGACCTCTTGTGCTTCTGGATCTTGGGGATCTTTGCCTGTGTTGCGCAAACCAAGCGCTTCTGCAGCAGCGACGCATACGGGTGTTTCGCGGTCTTGCAGCGCATCGAGGAGCGTCTTTTGCGCAGCAGGTGCTTTGATCTGTGCGAGCGCGAACGCTGCTTGCTTGCGAACCTCCAACTCTTCGTCCTTCATCGCGGCGATCAAAGGCTCAATGGCCTGTGGAATATCTCGCTTCTCTGCGTGCTCAGCAAGCGCTTCAGCCGCAGCGGCCCGTACACGAAAAGCCTCATCCTTCAACGCCGCCACCAAAGCATACACGGCTTGCGGTTCATCGAGAAAGCTCATCGCAGTCGCAGCCGCTTTGCGGATATCGCTGACATCATTTTGCAAGAGGAGGTTCAACTCTCGTGTCGCACCTTCGTAACCAATCATACCAATGGAAGAGACGACCTCCTCACGCAAAACGAGGTCGTCTTCTTTCATGAGTGCGCCAAACAAAGGTCGCACACGTGCTTCTACACTCGCCCAATCTTCGAGATTGTAATGTGAAAAGGCTTCGATCGCGGCTTTGCGCACATCCCTGTCTTCATCCTGGTCAGCGAGGATGTCCAGGAGCGCTGGCATAAAGACCTCTTCGATGGGCGAATGGAGTGCAAAGATCGCCTCAATACGCACAGCGGCGTGTGGATCTTCGAGTCCTCTTAACAGCGCTGGATCTTTCCCATCCGTAAGCATCGCGAGCGCTTCAACAGCCACCTTGCGGACTTCTTCATCTGTGTCTGTGAGCGCCTGTACCAGCGCAGCAAGAACCTCTTGTTTTCGCACACCAAGCTCGCCAAGTGTCGTCACGACCTGCTTGCGCACATCGCGATCCCCATCGTTGATGAGCGTGAGCAAGTCGCCAATTTTATTCTTCGCTCTCAGATCACCGAGCGCCTCGATCACCTGACATCGCACCTGGTAGTGAGGATCGTGTAAGGCTGCAAACAAAGGCTCAACAGCTTGCTTGCTCTCCATGTATCCAAGCACACTGGCAGCTTCTTTGCGAACAGCGCTGCTGACGTCGTGTAAGAGCGTCTCCCCAACAGCCGGGATCACCTGCGTGCTTTGATTCCAACGCAACACAGAGAGGGCTTCGAGTCTTATCGCTTCTTCGCTGTCTTTGAGAGCTCCGAGCATCAACGAGTCGACCTTGTCGGGCTCTTTTTCTTGTAGCTCGGCGATCGCCTTCAACGCCTGCATGCGGACATCTTTGTGTGGATCGTGGAGCATCGGCGCGAGCGAAGAGAAGATCTCATCTTCGTACCGCGCGACAGCAGCGACGACAGCGCGTCTAACATGCCCCTCTTTGTCCTGTAAGGCTTCGAGCAAAAACGGACGAGAGGAAGGTGCAGCCAACTTTTGGAGTGCGATCGCAGCCTTCTCACGCACGATTCCCATAGGGTCCTGTAAGGCTTTGTGCAACAGCGGCGTGACCTCCTCGACAAACGCAGGCATCGCAAGCCCTTCGGCTGCACATGCGCGCACCTCAGGCACTACATCGACCAACACCTTACGCAAACCAGAGAGCGCAGCCTTCGAGCCTTCAGTCCCAAGTAGTCGGGCAGCCTCCTGACGGACCTGCTCTTCTTTGCTTTGTAAGGCGAGCAAAAACAGCGTCTCGCGCTCTGCGTATCCAATCTCCTGTAAGAGTTGCAAGGCCGCGACCTTGACCTCGACTTTGTTGCTCGTCTCAAAGGCTTGCAACAGCGGCGCTGTCGCGTACTTGCGGCAGCGTCGCAAAGTCTCCTGGGCCTTCTTGCGCGTCTCTGCATGTGCCAAGGCCTCTATCGCCTCTAGCGCGAGCGCCCTCTTCGACCACCAGTCGCGTATCTTCGCCAACAACAACAGATCAAAAATGGCCTTGAACACAAAGACCAAAAAGGACGCGACAAACCCCTTGTGAAAGACCGTCCCAACGGTCAAATGAAAGGTCGCAAAGGTGTCGAAGATATCGAGCGCACGGAAGACACTCAGGAGCGTGTAAAGCGTCCAAGTCCACAGCGTGGGCTGTGGTCCATGTACGATGTACCAGCTTTGCAGGCCAATATCGTAAAGACCTTGGACCATAAAGAGAAAACCAATCATCATCCCAACACAGGCCACCCCCAACGTCGGCAGCGCGACCAACCCTTCGAAAGCCAGAAAGCGCGCAAGTGGCACCTCGCTGTAACGACTCCGTGTCCTGCCGAGCAAACCACTCGCGATCGCATCTTGCTCCTTCTCGACGAGAAAGTGGACAAAGGCGATCGATAATCCCGCGCCCAAGATCGCCATCGACCAAAAGATCTGCACAAAAGCAGCCACGCGCAGAGAGAGCGGACGCAATAAATACGGAAGAAAACCCGCGCACAAAAATAACGTCAACAGCGCGAGATGCCTCACTGCCGGCGATGAAAAACGTCGCGTCCAACGCAGCAAAGGGCGAGCAACAAGCAACGCCCATTGGGATGCTCGTTGATACACACGATACCCCTGGTACCGCGCGCGTCTCCAAAATGTCTTCCAGTGTGTTTCCATCGATTCTCTGTTCCTGGTGGTTGGTGGTTTCCAATCGAGAAGGAGCGCTCACTCCATCAGCATGTACGTACCATATCAGCACACAGCGACAAAGGGTTCTATTCCCCCGATGCAAATTGCAAGCACACCAAGAAGGATGTATATTCGCCACGAGCTTGTGTCTTTGTCACTCACAAGGCTCTCTTCCATCCATCTCACCGTCACATGGCCCCACATATGGTGGTCGCCTTGACCCTGTGAAAGGTATAGCCCGATGCGCTCCACATTCTTCCCTAGCTTACTCTGCATACTCCTTCTCGCCGGATGCCAAAAAAACAACGCTCCACAGAGCAAGACCAAGCAAACACAAGGATATCCGGTCACAGTCAAGGACAACCGTGGACTCCCCATCACAATCAAACAGCGCCCCAAACGAATCGTCGTCGCAGGAACCCCTCTCTACACACAGATCATCGAAGATCTAAAGGCCCAAACTCGTATTGTCGGCGTAACAGACTCCCCCAACAACCCACCTCAATTCAAAAAACTCGAAAATATCGGACGTCCTTGGCCTCTCAACCTCGAAAAAGTCCTCATCCTCAAACCCGACCTGATCCTGGGGACCATGGGGCCCTATCGCGCCAAGTTACAAAAAATCAGCAACATTCCCGTATTCACAGGCGGCAAATCACAAGGAGGGATCGAATCCCTCACACAAATTGAGGCGCTTGTTCGTACACTCGATCGAATGCTGTATGGGCACACCAAACGCTCCACAAACCTGATCAAAAAACGAAGGGGAAAACTTGAGTCACTTCGCCGAAGGTTACCCAAACACAAAACGAAGACGGTCGCGATCGCATACCTCCCCAAGGCACAAGGATCGAGATTGTATATCGTCTCAGAGCGCTCCCCTGCACACGAACTCTTAACGATGGCGGGTGGAAAAAATATATTTGCAAAGACAAGGGGATTTGCAGCAAATGTAGAGCTGCTGATCAGGCGAGATCCAGATGTGATTATCACGGACCCAAGATACATCAAACACTTCAAAGAACACCGCGCGCTCAAGACGCTCAAAGCGATCAAACACAACCAAGTGTATGGAATCCAGGCTGCGAGCTATACATCATCGCGCTATCACCTCGCGTTTCGCAAACTCGTCCATGTCCTCTACCCCAAACTTTCTGTTCAGGGCGCGGGTACGACACAATAAAAACGTGCGCTCGTCACCGCTCCCGCCTCGATCGGGACACGTGCCGTCCCAGCCGCCGCATCTTTCCATCCAACGTCCACCTGACAATTCGTGTTTGTCGGGTGTGTCACAGTCACCTTGATCGTCCCTGGGTTGATATTCATCGCCACCCCCAAACCTGATTTACCTGTCGCCGTCGCGGTTTTGCTCGGCAAATTGGTATCATCCGTGTAAAAAGGCCCCTCTCCGGACTTTGGATCGAGCGTAATCGCTGCACCTTTCAACGCCGTACCACCGCTCTGCTTGGCGACGTAGCCAACGACAAAGCCTTTCGTCGAGTCAGGCGTCGCGCCGACAAACGCACCCAAAACGGACAACAACGATGTAGGGATCATTTGCAGCTCAACGTCTAACTTGATATCCGCTTCTGCCGTTTTCAGCGTGTAAATGAACTTCAGGTTTCCAGACTTTTCAGCGATCAGCGCGACCTCTGTGTTCTTGGGCACACCTTGCAACAAGAACTCGCCATTTTGACCACTCAACACACAAGGAACCGTTGGCATCTGATAAACACAGACCTTCGCGCCGGCGACCTTTCCGCCAGCACCTGCGCCCTGGGTCGAAAACTCAGAGACCACTCCGTCAATTTTGACACCGTTGGGTGGGATGGGAATATCCGGCAACCCTGTTCCATCTGGTCCTGCATCAGCGACAGGCTCCGGCGTAGGCTCTGGTGCAGGCTCCGGTGCGGGCTCTGGCTTGGGCTCTGGCGTCGGTTCTGGTGCCGGCTCTGGCGTGGGCTCTGGACCCGCCTCTGTGACTTTTTCGACGATCTCTTCTTTGGTGGGTTCCGCAGCTTGCTCTGTTTTGGCTTCTGTTGCGGCGTTCTCTGTTGTTTTCTCTGTTCCCGTTTCAGGAGGTGAACAAGCTGGTGTTTGCAACAAACACCAGCCTCCCAACACCAACCAAAACGGAACAGCCATCCACATACTTCGATTCTTCATGACAAAACTCCCTGTGTACAATCAATTAAGAGACTCTATTGACGCACATACACAACAGGAATACAAGTGGGAAGAGGATGGTATCTATCGCAAAAATCACGCAATGGAGGAGTGGAACGAAGTGTCCAAAACATTGACTGTGGAGAGAAACATAGAGGAGGATTTGGCCGACTTACTCTGACAAGACGATCAGTTCTTGTGAAGCTCGGCGTTAAGCTCGATGGTTTTGGGGTTGGGTTTGCAGATCACGTGTCCAGTACGGGAGTCTCGAATGAAGAGCATACGATCGCGGCCGTTGAGTTCGATGGCTTTGACAGTGTTTTTGCCAGCTTCGACGACATTGCCGTCGATATCAACAGGTTGTTTCTCTGTATTATAGAGGTAGACCTTCATGCCACCGGTAATGTAGAGACCTGCTTCGATGGTGCAACCAAAGCCCAGAGAGATCCCTGTTCCGGCGTTTGCGCCAAGGAGACACTTTTCGCCGATGGAGATGACGTTCTTGTTCCCACCAGAGAGCGTTCCCATCACAGAAGCGCCACCACCGAGATCGGAATCATTTCCAACGACAACACCGCCGGAGATACGTCCTTCGACCATAGCGTGTCCGAGTGTACCGGCGTTGAAGTTGATATAACCAGCGGGCATGACGGTTGTGCCTTCGCCGAGGTGAGCACCCAGACGGACTTGGGAGTTGGACGTGATACGACAGCCGCTTGGCAAGTGGTAGTCGACAAGATAAGGGAATTTGTCGACGTGACTGACCTGAAGAGGCCGTTCACTGAAGAGATATTTGAGTCTGATGTCGTTGATATCCTCGGGGAAGATGGGGCCGTAGTTGGTCCATGCGACGTTGTTGAGCGCGCCAAAGGCACCGTTGACGTTCCACTCGTGTGGTTTGACGAGACGTTGGGAGAGACTTTGGAGTTTAAAGTAGGCCTCTTCGGGATCTTGGACAGGTTGACTGCCGTCAAACAAGAAGTAAACGATGACATCGACATCCGCGTATCCCTCACCATCGCGAGCGACTTCGGAGAGGGTCTTGAGCACTTTCATATTGAAGTGCCCTTCTGTCTCGTGGTGGTAAGGAGCAAATGTCTCATATGCCTGTGCGAGTTGGGCACGATCAAGTGTTGCGAAACCGTTGCTGCCACCAGTAAAGCCCGAAATACTCGCGAGGATTGCGGCGCTTCCGTAGTTGGATTCTTTGTTGAGGTGGGGAAAGGTGACATCGAGGGTCTTCCCGCCCTTACTGCGCCTGACGCCGACACCAAATGCCAGAGGACGTGCATATCCCTCAGCTTCTTGCAAACTCTTCACGTGCGCTTTGAAATCTTCCAACGTTTTGACCTGCATAGGTTCTCCTTCTATTCCTCAAACATTTCTGTTTATCGACAACTTACAATCCACACAGAGGTGTAGATGAACTTTCAAAATCCGCCGCATCATAACGAAGTTACGAGCGGGCTTCAAGCCTCGCAAAGTGAAGGGTGTTCTTTTTTTGTCCGGTGTGGTAGATCAGCAAACGAAATCCGGCCACAGTACATGCCCCCATGTACACTTTTGACAACCAAAAGAAGGGACACATGAACGAGATCAAACATCCATACATATGCAAAGTCTACCAGACTGGACAGACACCTGTTGAGATCGATGAACCTCAAGCCGCCGACCTCCACTTTTTGCTCCATGCTCCTCACAGCGCGGTCCAAAAAGCGCAGTGGGCTGACTTTTTATATACACTTGGCATCCCCGAAGATGCATGTCCTCCCTACTTTGAATGTTTTTGCCACACAAATGGCGATCAAGGGACTGAGGAATACACACAACGCGCTGCTGCGCTCCTGACAGACCCCTCAACCCACCAAGCATTCGTCGAACAGGGACTCCTCAGAGCAGAGGCGCTGGCACAAGCCACACCGCTGCTCGAAGAGTTGAAGATCGGTGTACTTCTTGGACAATGCCACCGCTCGATCCTCGACCTCAACCGCGACTTTCAGCACAACCCAACACAGAAGGGAGAGCTGACACCTCCCATGCCTACGTTCATCAGAGAACACTTCCCAGAGAGCGTTGAGCGCGCTCATGCACTTCATCAACTCGCGATGCAGTGGGAAGATACTCTCTACCCAATGGTCTGCCAGGATGGACGCTATGGCGTACTGAATGCCCACACTTACATGCCATTCAGTCCCCAAATCCAAAGCCTTGAGACGATGTTCGAGGATGTCTACAAGATCTACTCCACACCTTCGCTGTACACACAACACATGAAGGAACACAAACGCCCAGACATCGAGCTCTTGACGGCAGACAAAGAAGGCGACGTGCTCGCCCCGGCTTCTTATGTAGAGGCGCTCACAGAGACCTTCCAAAAGGCTGGCTACCCCAACATCAAAGAGAACGATCCGTTTTATCATGTCAACGCCGCAATGGGCTCACAGCGAGCGAGAAGACACCGTGGTTATGTCACGATTCTCGAAGTCTCAAGAGATCTCTTTCTCCCCCAACGAGAAGACTACCAACAAGCCATCACACAACATGGCGTGATCACAGTCGATCCCCAGCAAGTAGAACGTATCGCCGTAGCCATCGCTAGCGCAACCATTCAATACATCCTCACCAAACACTAAGTGGTCCTCTCATCCACCTGCTAACGCGGTCCCGCCGACAATACAACCAAGCGCGAGCAGGATCCCCCCCATCACCTTCATAAACATCGATGTGTCATGTGAACGCCCCATCCTCGCACCCGAGTAATTGGTCGCGAAGTACAACACAAAGATAATCGCCGATATCTTCCAGTCGATATTTCCACGACTCTGGTACTCGATCACTGCACCAATACTGACAGGAGGAAGCAAAACTGCGAGTGAAAGAGAGCGTGCGTCGTCTTTATGGACACCAAACAGTGAGATCAAGATCGGCACCATCAACACACCTGCCCCAATGCCAAAGAGCCCCCCAAAGACACCTATCAAACAACTCAAGACCGCGACGTTCCAAAGGTTGAACGCCAGCAAAGCTGACGGTTTGACCGTCGGCTTTGCTGGATCGAGCTTTGCGGCGTGCCCCTTCGTCGCGTTGCGATTGAGATAACTAAAACCCAAACCGATGAGCAGTACGCCAAAACACACCTCCAAAATGTGCGTTGGCATCGCATACGCCAATCGAGCCCCAAGGTTGGAACAGATCGCATAAGCCAAGACACCGATGATGATCTCAGTCAACAACAATTTGACCCGATCCCACATCACCATCACCCCAGTGAGTGACATGGGTCCTAACATCACAGCGAGGATCGTCCCTTGGGCAGTGTGTTGGTCAACTCCAGCGACGAGCACCAATCCTGCGACGAGAAAAGGCGCACCACCAATGCCAGCATAACCGCCAGTGAAACCAATAAAACTTCCGAGCAAGACCAACACGACAATGTCAAACATAAACGAATACTCACCTTTTACAGTGCTTCAAAACCAACCAACTTCAGGGACATATCGTCCCCTCTTGAAGCGCCAAGGGAACGCAATTCCCTACGCAGAGACACCAACACCGCAAAAGGTGCAAAAAAAGAAACAAAACAATACACATTCAACTTTCCAAGAAATCGACCGAATACATATGGATAAGGATTGCTTCTTTTGTGTTTTCACTGTAGGCTCGAAGAGTTTTGGCGATCATCACAACCACACACATCAACACGAAGGTGACTGCTCATGCCAACGTGGCATTATTTCATAGGCGATATTCACGGTTGCTACGAAGAATACATCACACTTGAAGCCAAAATGAAGAGACACGCCAAACGCAATGATGTCACCCCGCATTTCGTCTCCGTTGGAGATCTCGTCGATCGCGGTCCAGATTCCGCCAAAGTCGTTCAACACTTCCGAAGAGGCCAAGAGGCAGGGACTCATTCCGCTGTATTGGGGAACCATGAAGCGTTTTTTATCTCTCAGCTGTGGGAGTTTGCGCCTTGGGAAGAAGATGTAGGTCCCTACCCTCACACCCTCCATAGCCTAGAAGAGCGCCACGCCCTTAAGCTCGGAAACGCAGAAAGTCTAGACTGGGAAGAGTATCGCCTCTTCTCCATGCTGATGTGGTTGACACAAGGCGGACACGAAACCCTCACAAGTTTTGACTGTAACCCCCACCAACCAGGAACCTGGTCCCTCGAACCAGAAGACATCACCTACCTCATCCAGATGCCGATCATGTGGGAAAATGAAGAATTTGTCGTCACACATGCCCTCGCAACCAACGAAGAACTCGAAGCCATCAGGACATTTTCCCCACAAGGCGAAGACGAAGAGGAGAGCGAATGGCAAAAACGACTCCTCGACCACAAAGAACGATGTTACCACCTCCTCTGGAGACGAAGCTACCCCAAGCAGCCTCCCCACGAGACCTCAATGCATATCTCTGGGCACACACCCGTGAAAAGAGTCAAACGCAAAAAGAAACTCAACATCCTCCAAATCGATACAGGCTGTGTCTATGGAAAACGACTGACTGCATGGTGTGGAGAGACACAGACCTTCTTTCGGACCCCCTCTCAACAGCCCAGAAGGCGATGAGTTCATCCTTTGATGATGTCTTACAACTTACATAGATGTATGTCCCTGCGCGAGGATCCAGTCAAAGAAGAGGCGCTGAAATACACACTGACTGTCTTCGAAGTCGCTAGATTGTACAGTGAACACATCCTCCGCTTCGAGTTGTCCCAAACAGCTCATTCCAAGAGCACCAAACGCCTCTTGGACCCATACACGAAAAGCATGTTCGTGTTGCCGCTCCATACAGCGCGCAGGCTGCGCGTAAGCCTCTAGGACATCCTCCGCCAGCTCTTGACTCCCTTCACCAGTATGTGCGCTTGTTTGCAAGATCTTTCTGCGCATGGGATCGATCTTAGAAAACAGTCGTAGTGACGATCGCAGTGTGTACAGACTCTTCTTCGCGATGTCTTCTTGATCGCACTTGTTCAGCACAAAGACATCCGGAATCTCCATAATCCCCGACTTGATAAACTGAACCTGATCACCAGCGAGAGGTTGCATCACCAAGTACAATCGATCGACGAGTTGACGCACATCCATCTCACTCTGTCCAATCCCCACAGTCTCAATACAGACGATATCAAACAGTCGCCCCAACACACGACACAACTGAAAAGTATGACGTCCCACTCCACCCAAACGACAGTCAGAAGGTTGGCTGCGAAAAAAGAATCGCTCACTGTGTGCGTCGACGCGTACCCTCACACGATCCCCCAACAAAGTCCCTCCAGAGAGTGGACTTGATGGGTCGATCGCGAGGACTGCGACCTTAAGCTCTGCCCTCATCGCGAGCAGTTTGTTGGCTAAGACACCGAGCAAAGAAGACTTTCCAGAACCCGGTGTCCCAGTCACACCGATAAACAATGCCCGCTGAACGCAACCAGCTTCGTCCAGCCTCCGGATCACCTCCTGCCGTGTCGCGACAGCCTCAGCACGTGTATCCTCAAAGACACGAAGGAGTCGTCCCAAGGGCCATTTCTTCAGTTGTATACTTTGTGCAACAAGGGTCTCTATGTCCATCTCGCTTATGTCATCTCAAGAATATTGAGGATACGTCCGAATATATCGGACAGTGACGCATCTCTTGGTGTAAAAACGTCCTTCACGCCCATCGATAACAACGTCCCAAAATCATCCATAGGGATGATACCACCGATGACAACAGGAAGATGCTCATCTGCACCAGCCTCTTGTAGTGCGTCGATGAGCTGTTTGGCCAACGCAAGGTGGGAACCACTGAGCAGGGAGACTCCGATGATGTCAGCGCCCTCTTCGAGCGCGCTGCGAACAATCTCATCAGGTGTCAGACGAATTCCAGCGTACACCACCTCAAAGCCCAGTTCACGCGCTGTCACAGCGATCATCTCGGCGCCATTGGAGTGTCCATCGAGACCAGGCTTCCCGACGACGATCCTCGGTCGATGTCCCCGCTTTGTCGCCCACGATTCGACGCGCCCGCGAAGCTGCTCCATCGCCTCTTTCTCAAGCTCGATACGTTGCCCCTCGATCCCCGTTGTGGGGCGATACTCTCCAAAGACCTCTCGCAACACATCTGTCCATTCACCTGTCGTGACACGCGCGTGCGCACATGCAATCGACGCAGGCATCATATTTTCGCCCTCTTCGGCTGCCTTGCGAAGCGCCGCAAGAGCCTCTTCCACTTGCTGTGCGTCACGTGTTTGGCGTGTCTTGGCCAACATATCGAGGACAGCTTGCGTCTGTGACGCATCGACCTTGAAGATCCCACCATCTTCGTCGCCGAGCAATGGCGACGGCAATCCCTCCTCCCAGCGGTTGATCCCGACAACTGTCAATTCACCATTGTTGATCTGACTGATCCGCGACGACATCGAGCGCACAAGACTCGACTTCATGTACCCAGACTCGATCGCCTTGCGGACCCCTCCCATCCCCTCAATACGCGCCATCTCTTCGCGGACATCGGCTTTGAGCGCTTCGACCTTCGACTCGATCACTGGACTTCCATCAAAGAGGTCGGGATATTCGAGCAGATCCGTCTCGTGTGCGAGGATCTGTTGCAGCCGTAGAGACCACTGTTGATCCCAGGGCCTTGGGAGTGAGAGCGCTTCATTCCAGGCAGGCAACTGGAGTGCGCGGCAACGTGCTTTGCGACTGAGTGTCACCCCCAGCGTCTCGATCAAGATCCGCCACGCGTTGTTCTCTGGCTGCTGCGCCGTGAGACCAAGTGAGTTGACTTGCACCCCGTAACGAAAGCGGCGATAGCGAGGGTTTTGTACATCATATCGCTGTGAGGTAATCTCATCCCACAGCTCCGCAAAAGCCCTCATCTTGCACATCTCTTCGACAAAGCGGATACCTGCGTTGACAAAGAAGCTGATTCGCCCGACGACCTTCTCGAATTGCTCTTTTGTGAAGCGCCCTCGTTCTTTGAGATAGTCGAGGATACCAACGGCTGTAGAGAGCGCAAAGGAGATCTCTTGGACAGGTGTCGCCCCTGCCTCCTGGAGGTGGTAGGAGCAGATATTCGAAGCGTTCCACCGCGGAAGCCGCTCTAACGAGTACTCGTACATCTCGGCGATCATCCGAAAATGTGCGTCAGGTGGAAAAATGTACGTCCCACGTGCCAGGTATTCTTTGATGATATCGTTCTGTGTTGTGCCCCGGAGAGCAGACAACGCGAAGTCTTCTTCCTCTGCGAGCGCGATGTACAACGCGAGCAGCCACATCGACGTCCCGTTGATGGTCATCGAGGTGTTCATTTCGGAGAGCGGGATCTGGTCGAAGAGCAGACGGAAGTCATCGATACTGTTGACAGGGACACCAACTTTACCGACTTCGGGGAGCGCGAGGGGATGATCAGAAGAGTAGCCACACTGCGTTGGCAGATCAAAAGCGATAGAGAGACCATTTTGTCCACGCGAGAGATTCTCACGAAAGAGCTCGTTCGAGGCTTTCGCGTTGGTGTGGCCAGCGTAGGTTCTCATGATCCAGGGACGGTCTTGGCTCACCTCCCCTTCATCGTTGTAGATATGGTAAGGTGCTTTTTTCGACAAATCCGTCCCAGACATCACATGCCTCCTCGTGCGTTGGGGTCTCTGTTATCAGCTCAAGACGATCGGGAAGGGGTGCTTTTTGAAGTCGCTTCAGTCAGAGAGTGTATCCTTGGTGGGGATCAAATCCCAAATGTCGAGGTCCAAAATCACACTCGGCAAATGTCTCATTCGTCCGGGCTTTTTCGGGTGCTCTTCCTGAATGGCGCGCATTGGATCATCCCATTTCGTGGGATCTTCGTTTTTCACACACACGAGTCGCAAGCGGACAGTTCCCACACCTTTCCCTTCGAGCGCGACCTTATCGAGCACATCTGTAAACGCGTAGATCGTGTCGCCAGCGTACAAGGGGTTGGCGTGTGTGCCACCGTTGAGACCACACAGGCCAAGGCGATTCTCCAAACCGTTGAACGCCATCGCGTAGCCGAGGCTGATCGGTAAGCCTCCATATACAAGTGGTCGTCCGTCCGTCAGGATCGCGTCAAAGTGGACCTTTGCGCTGTTCTGAAACAGTCTCGTAAAGCTCATATGGTCGGAGTGATTGATGGTCATCCCATCGTAGTGGAAGATGCGCTCCCCAACCTCGTAATCCTCAAAGGACCACGTCGCGCCCGTTGCGGAGGTCGACATAGGTGTGGCTTCGGGAAGCTGCAATTCGCTTGCATCGAGCTGTTTGGGCAGTGTCGGGATCACAGGAGACGCGAGATAGGGTGTTTCGTCCTCGCCGCGTTTTTTGATCATCGCCCACCGCCAAAAGGTCATCACCTCCTCGCCGCGTTGGTTTTTTGCGACGTTGTGGACGTATACGATCCCTGTCGTCTTGGAGGAGTTCTCTTTGAGACCGACGATCTCGATCTCCACGGAGAGCGTGTCACCAACCTTCACAGGTTGCAGCCAGCGCATCCCAGCGTAGCCCAGATTGGCGCGCGCGTTGAGGGAGATGAGACGGACTGTTTGTGCCAACACGCTGTGGAAGGTCAGCAGTGGATGGATCCACCCTTCAGGACCACAAAACAACGGTGAACGATCACCAGTATACGCGATGTATTGAGAGACATCACCTGCAGTAATGGTACGAGGTGTTGGGCACTGGATACGTTGCCCAATGGAAAAGTCCTCGAAGAAGTTTCCCTTCCAACCCTTATTTTGCATCGCGGCCTCCTGACTTGAGATACCCTTTGAGAGCTTGTCTTGCGACGACGTAGAGGGCGAGGACTTCCTCTGCACCTTCGAAGATACTCAGGACCCGCGCGTCGATCCAATAACGACTCACACTGTACTCCTCAGAGTATCCCATCCCACCGTGCATTTGCATCGCTTCGCGGGTCAACCACTCCGCGTCCTTGCAGGACAGGAGTTTGACGAGGGAAGCTTCCATCTCACCGCCACCCTCATCCATCAGCTGCGCGACGTGATAGCTCAATTGACGACTGGCCATCAACATCGCGGCCATCTGGACGATCTTGTACTGTGTCATTGAATAAGCGGACAGTGGTTGGTCGAAGACCTTGCGCTCTTTTGTGTACGTCACGGCCGAACGAAGCGCCGCCTCCATCACACCAACCGCCCGAGACGCAGTCTGAATACGACCGCCAGCGAAACCTTGCATCTGCAAGATGAAGCCTTGTCCTTCTTCGCCTACGCGGTTGCTCTCGGGTACAAAGTAATCCTCGAAGGTCACACTGAAGGAGTGCATTCCTCTGTAACCAATCGTCGGAATGGCACGCCCTTCACAGAGACCACCTTCAGGCTGTTTGTAGGAGAATTGGTGGTGGTCATCAGCCGATATCTTCGCAGGTTTTTCGACGAGAAAGAGCGTCAGGCCTTTGTATCCGTCTTCAACGGCACCTGTCCGCGCAAGCAGGATAAAAACGTCAGCACGTCCGGCGAGGGTACACCACGTCTTTTCACCGTTGATCTTGTACCCACCTTCGACCTTCTCAGCGCTCACACGCAAGCTCGCGACATCGGAGCCTGCATTCGGTTCCGTCACTGCGACGCTCACGATCTTTTGGCCAGTCGCCAGTTTGGGCAGCCACTCGTTCTTTTGAGCGTCAGTGCCCCCTTTGAGTAAGGCCTTGGCACAGATCTCTGGGCGCGTGATCATACTTCCGCCTGCGCCGAGTGAACCACGACTGAGTTCTTCGGTCGCGAGACACATCGTGAGGTGGTCGAGAAAAGAGCCACCAAAATCTTCGGGGATGGAGATCCCAAAGACCCCCATTTCAGCGTACTCTTGAAGAAGATCTTCGGGAACAATTTGGTCGTCGCGGTGGATATGTTCAGCGAGTGGAGCGAGGCGTTCATCAGCAAAGCGAGAGAAGAGCATCCGCATCTCTTCGTGGTCTCCACTGATGCCGTAGCGTCCGCTCCAGTAAGCATCTTTTTCAAAGAGTTGTGTGGCGACTTCACCCATGTGTGCAGTGGAGAGTTGTGCTGCGATCCAGGCCTCTTCCTCACGAAGAGGTTGGAGCTGCTCAGTAGACAACCCAAAGCTCGCCTCGCGAAAGACGATCGTCTGGAGCATGTTGCGGGCCACCATCGCTGTGTAGACACAGGCAAGCGACGATTCGTAAGGTTGGTCGAGCGTTTCAGCGTACATCAACGTCGCAGATGCAGCAGTATGCTCGGAGAGACAACGCGCGAATGCAAACGCTTCGGGTTGAAGAGTGTCCAACTTTTGACGTGAGAAGCGGTCATTTTCAACCGTCAGCGCAGCGAGCCCTTGGCCCATCGCGTCGAGAACATGTTGTGTTTTCTCTAGGACTACTTTGGCCTTATCCAATTGCACTTTGCCCTCCTGTGCAACAAATGGGTGGAACGAGAGAGTGACCTCTGACCTTGCCTGAGGTCACTCCCAACATCGACATAAACGACGACTACTCTTGCAGGTGAATGTGTTCGTCGTGGTTCACGACAGCACGCAACAACTCCTGGAATGTCAAACCTGTCGCCTTGATATCCTCGTCAGTAAGGATCTCGGAGCGTATCCCGGCTTGGACAATCCACCAATCGGTCCCAACGACAGCCTTGTCAGCGAGGCGATCGTCATCGACTTCGGCACCAGAGCCAGAGCGCGCGGCCTTTGCGTAGCTTGCAGCGAGGTCGAGTGCTGCGAGTGCTTCTTGGCGTGAGGGGGTCCATGCAGAGTGGACAGGCTCGATCTGATCGGGGTGGAGGATCCACTTCGCCGCAAAACCAATCGCGCGTGCGTTCATCGCGTCGCGACGCACGAGCTCTAGGGCGCGCTCTTTCTTCTTCATGGAGGCGATGAAGTCCTCCCCAAAGACGGCGGTATCAATTTGGTCAGAGGACAACGCGAGCGCAGCCTTGTACTCTTCGACAGAGACACTCTCGGGCTTTTTGGGGCGCAGGGGCAAGGTCGCAGTGACCGCATCTACAGCATCTTTTCCGTACGCAGCCGCGACGATCGGTAGGATCTGACGTGCCCAGGCTTGGTCCTCTAACCATCCCTCAGCGGTCACTTTTCCACCGATCGTACGGGCAAAGTCCCATGAGCCAAAGATCAACGATGCGACATCATCGAGAGCCGCGATCTTTTCGACTTCGAGAAAGGCGCGCGGTGATTCAAACAAGATCTCCATCCAGATCTTGTTGGTGTGGCCACTGAGACGTTGAACGTCTTTGACGATTTTGATGATGTCCGCGACTTCTTCGGCGTACTCTGTCTTGGGAATCACCATCGCGTCGAGTTTGTCACCAACGGCCGAGACTACCTCGACGATGTCGTCTTCAAAGTAAGGTGTGCGGATGTTGTTGGGGCGAAAAGCCACGATGCGTTTGCCGTAATCATTTGTGTTCAACGCTTCGACGATAAACTTGCGCGCAAATTGCTTGTACTCGGGATTATCAGGCGCAGCATCTTCGAGATCGTAAAAGAAAAAGTCGATGGGCATCTGTGCAGCCTTGTTCATCACCTTCAGGCTTTGGGCACGACCATCTGTCTCGACATCTCCACCGGCTTTCATTCGGAACGCCGGAATCGCCATCTCTCCGCGACGATAATAAGGGAGCTTCACCCCATGCATCATCTCCGGTCGAGCGCGATGTTTCTTTTGGATGTCAGCGATATCAGCACGAATAGCATCAAATTTACTCATCTGCATTAAGACCTTTCGTTTAGAGAAGAACACAAACCCAAGACACATCTTGGGACAATATGTTTGGACCGCTTGGCTTACTCTTCATTCACCTTAAAGCAGGGGAAGTAGGTGAACTTTCCGCTGCCATAATCCTCGGCAAGCTGGGGCACCTCATCGTAGCTGTAGACGTGACTGTCGACGATCGGCAACCACTCATTTGCCAAGGCAAACTGTACGGCCTGTACACCTTCGGAGTAACGAGCGTAGTGTGTGTGGATATGTTGATGACGATCGATACACTCAATCGCACGAATGAACCAAGAAGACATGCCATCTTTCCAACCAGCAGTCGCGATGATTCCCTGCCGAGCCATGGCTTTCAACGTCGCACGCAAGACAGGTGAACCGACATAGTCGAGGAAGATATTGACACCACGCCCTTGTGTCAAAGAGTCGACGATATCGAGAAAACGCCGTTCGCTTTCAAGGTATTGTTTTTTGTAGTCTTTGTCTGTCTTGTAACGATCTTCATCGAAGTTGAGATTGGCGAACTCATTGCGATCGATAGGTGTAATTCCCAGTCGCTCCGCTGTGTCCTGACGATCTTTTCGCGAAGACACCTGAAATGTCCGACACCCTCGCAGTCGCGCGAGGTGCAACTCTGCCAACGAGACGCCACCTCCCCAACCCCAGACCACTGGAACAGGGAGTTCCTTCTCACTCATCTGCAAACGCAGCATTCCATACGCCAAACGAAAGTTGGACCACGCAGTCACATAGCGCAGACTAAACGCCGCCCAGCGCACCAAGTCGAACTTGTTCTCTGCTGGGATTGGGATGACTTGTTTCTGGTGGAGTTTGGTCTTCTTGGCGAGCATCCCAATCGTACCGGGAGTGTCAAAACCAAAAATCTTCATGGGATAACCGTAATGATCCCATTGTCCGTTACAAAAAAGAATCGCTTTATCACCCGGTCTAACCGTTGTGACCTCTGAGCCAACATCCAGGATTTCAACCACACCGGCGTTACCGATCACAACCTTGTCCTCACCACGGAGATGGCAGATGTCGACAGGCTTGCGCTCAAGCGCATGGCCCATGTTCCCCTCCCAGCAACCGTAGAGGGGCCTCACCAAGACCTCCTCGCTTGAGATCGCATCAAACGTGATGCTCTCATGCTTTAACTCAGTGGGTTGGGGATTTCCCTTCTCTCCAGCGTACAAAACCCAAGCTTCGACTTCGTGTTGCATAGCTCATCCTTTCACTGTGTCTACGTCGTAAGAAATGGCCCTTCACAGACAACCTCCACATCGTCACCTGCATACCAAAACAACCACTCCTTGCGAGAACCGATTTTTGAAAGCGTCTCCACCTACCACAACCCATAGGGTATCGTAGCGTCTCTTTTTGCATCGCAACAATATAATTGCAATCCAGCGAAAAATCGACAATCCTTTATACCGCACTGCAAAAATAATGTCACACAACGAGGCTTCCCTTTTGCGCATCTGACATCAAATCACAGCGCTATATACCTGTCAGGTCAACAAAAAATGAACCGTGACTCAGTTTCATTTTTTGCCACCCAAACAAGGGCCGCCGTCGCACCAAAGATCATAATCCAAGGTGGGAAAAAATGTGTGATGTGTGTCAAAAAGCAGAAAAGAGCCGGTCAGATTCTATCGAATCGTCCTCAAGCTGTAGGAGAGGAAAGACGAAAAGAGTCGATGGACCATTGGAGGGAGCGCGCCGAGACTCACTGCTGTTCGTAGGCTTCGAACTTTTCAAGCAGCACCTTGAAGGATTGCACCGCGACATGATCGCGAAATTGCAGCGAAAGAAACCAATCATTAAGCTCTAAAAAGCGCTCCTTTGGTGTCATCCCCTCACTATCTTTTTGTGTTGTGTCGACGCCCAGATCGAGCAGCCAGGAGATCACGCCAGCCTCCGCACGCCGCTCAACAGCGTGATGGAGGAAGTTTTTCTCAGGTAACCACCTCATTGACTGTCGGATGTCAAAGCCACACATCATACAAAAAGTCAGCAGCGTCAAATCAGGTTTTTCGATGCTGTACTCTACAAATCCGTGCCACTCAACGGCATCTTGCTGGCACAAGAGCGTAAGGATTCTGTATATCGCCTCCGAACGCTCTTGTGTATGTCGCAACCCCTCTAGCAACGCTCTTGACGCATCCTCCCCGTAGACATTGGTCAATGTAGGGTCGGCTCCCTGCTCAAGTAAAAACAAACCAAGCTCCCACTTCCCTGCTCGCATCGCAATATTTAGGAGCGCAGGCATGGTCTCCTGGTAAGGATCCTGTTCGGAAGGAGAGACTTTTCCGCTTAAAACCAAGGTCCGTAACTTGTCACGCTCGTCTGCACGAATGGATGCAACGGCGTCGTGAAAGTGAGGGTTGGGTGGAGCTTCTTTTTTGCGGTATCTCCAGAGTTCAACATTCTTTGGATACCCAGGAGAGATCGATGTAAGGAGGCTATCTTTGGTGTCCCAAACACCACTACCAAAGCGCTCGTAGAGATCATCCTCTTCGCCTTCGACATAGGAGATCCAGCCCTGTTTTCGATAGACGATCATACACCGTAACCAGTCCTCAAAAGATGGATGTCGGATCGCTCGATCGCTCGCGGATTTGTAATCAAATGCAATGATCTGACCAGGCTTCCCACCATAGCTGCCAAATGTATCGATGACAACGACAAACCAGGAGTCGATCTCCATAAAAGGCACCCAGCCAAGATGCCACCACCCTCCAGGTTCCCAGGTGTCAAATGAGCCCTCTCGTTCGTTGACGTCAAAGGCCTCCTTTGAGCCCAAAATCCCCTCAAGGGACAGTAAATGTTCCCCGTCAAACAACGGACGATGAAAGTACCCATCGAGGTATGAGCCGTTATGCCACCGGTACAGATCGTAAAAACACGCAGGCAGCTCAAGCCCCAAAGCAACACGAAAGGCTTCCAACTCTTCTTCAGTCGCAGGTGGCGCAAAGAGTGCACGCTCATCCTCAGGGGAATCAATGAATGCCTCGGCAAATTCGCGAACAAGAGGGTGCAACGTCAATCTCCCTCGGTGATGGTGAGTTGAAAAGAGAGTCGCGCTTCCTTCGGGATCTCAATGGGGCATTCATCGGTGTAAGCGAGCCATAGACGCTCTGTCAACAGTGACAGTTCGTGTAAAAAAGACAGTCTATGTTGAAGCCATGAGAGCTCATATTGTTGTGGTTCACCGGCCTGGGCGATGAGATGTGTCGAGATCATCTTGGCACGTGTGGACCAATGTGCCTTGTTTGCGAGCCACAAAATGGCCATCTCCGAATGCCACAAAGGACTGAGCGCTTCACTTTGAATTTCGCCCCACAAAAAAGGTGACTCGACCTCTTCACTTTGCCCATTGAGATAGAAACGTTTATTGCGTTGAAACCATTGTAACGATGCTGTCTGCTTTTGGCTTTGTTGAGACTGAAGGCGCAAGAGAGAACGTTGCACACAGTCAAGTGACAACCATTGCAATGCAGACGCGAAAGTCTCGTCGATAAAGAGCGCTTCCAGCCCATGTTTTGTAATGTTCGGGGTATTGAGTTCGGTCGGGAGCATGATGGGATTCCCAGGCCATCGCAGTGGCCTTATCCGTAGAGGGGAGTAGAGAAAAGCACAGCAAACAACAAGGGCGGTCTTACACGTGCTTCTTCAGGAGAAACGTTTGACCTGATGCATCGAGTGTCCCAAGTGTCTCGGGTTTTTCGTCTTTTTTCTCCTCAGTGGGCTTGGGACCAGAACCCCCACCACAGTTGCAACCAAAAGGCGCAACATCAGCCCAAGAGAACGTCAAAAACACCACCGCAACCAATGTATAAAAACGCACCATATCGAACCTCCAAACAGCACACTCATGTAAGCTTCTACAGACGAAACTTTCGAGGGTAAACAGGTTTTTTTGTCTATTTTCAACACATCATACACAATCCACACACAAACGCAAGCCATCCCATCGTGGAACAAATGACACCTTCGAACAATCAAGTACGCTATGCTGTACAGGACAGAACGACACAAAGGACAGAAAAAGTCGTCTCCCAACACTTGACCTCTGTGGAACATTCGATTATCAAAGAAGAAAAGAAAAAGATTGCTCAAAAAAGCAGCCGACAACCGTCTGGTTTGTACAGACCATCATCGATTCTATCAACCGACTCTACCAGGAGTACGTTGTACGAAGCCGGCACCATGCCACCCACAAAAGAAGACTGGCAACAGTAGGAGTTTACTGATGAATTCACTTTTCCAGCGTTTCACACGTGCCTTGATGCTATTGGCTGTATTCAGCCTTGGCGGCGGGTCTTTGTCTGGTTGTGCAGGCGATCCGCCGCCAGTCTGTAGCAAAGACGCCGACTGCAAAGGGGATCGCATCTGCGAAAACCAAAAATGTGTCTCCCCAACGACCACAACAGATGGTGGTGGTAACAAAGAAGCCACCCCCACAGAGAAGGTCGACCCCAAAGACGACAACTCCAAAACAGAAGACACCACACCCGACGCAGGACCAGAGCCGACAACGCCCGATGTTGGTCCCGAACCCACAAAGCCCGATGTTGGTCCCGAACCCACACAAGAGCCCACAACACCAGATGTCGGACCAGAGCCAACACAAGAACCGACAACGCCCGATGTTGGTCCCGAGCCCACACAAGAACCTACCGTCCCAGAGGTCGGTCCAGAGCCTTCAGGTCCAGAACCCCAACCCGATACACCTGCAGGCTGTACAAATGGCGCGACCAAAGCCTGCTACACTGGACCTGCAGGAACGTCCGGCAAAGGTATTTGTAAGGCTGGTACACAGACCTGTACAAACGGCGCATGGAGCCCATGTACCGGTCAAGTTATACCAGCCACAGAAGTATGTGATGGAAAAGACAACGACTGCGATGGCAGAATCGACATGGATCCTGCAACAACTTCAAACCTCTCCCAACCATGCTACACAGGCCCAGTGGGTACTGTACGTGTGGGGATTTGCCAAGAGGGAATGCAGTTTTGTATCAACGGCGCGTGGCAAGCGTGCTCCGGCGAAGTCACCCCCGCAGCCAAAGACATCTGCACGAACAACAAAGATGATAACTGTGATGGCAAAATAAACGATGGATGTTCTGCTCCAGTGTGCACCAATGGAGACCAACAAGTTTGCTACACAGGTCCTCTTGCAACACTCAACAAGGGTGCCTGTCGCTCCGGCTTGAAGAACTGTGTGAATGGCCAATGGACTGCATGCGCAGGCGAAACAACTCCTACAACAGAGACGTGTGATGGGAAAGACAACGACTGTGACGGCATGGTCGACGAGAGCCTCGTCAAAACCTGTTACACCGGTCCTCCTGGAACACAACTAAAAGGTATCTGCAAATCAGGAACACAATCCTGTACAGGCGGCACATGGACGTCCTGTCTTGGCCAAGTCACCCCACAAGTTGAGAGCTGCAACAACAAAGATGACGACTGTGATGGACAGGTAGACAACAACATCCCTGCAGCGAACTGTACTTTGGGTAGCAAACGTGGTGCATGTCGTACAGGGAAACAGTCCTGTATCAACGGCGCATACGCTTGTGTCCAGGTCAACCAACCCACTGCAGAGACCTGTAACCGTATCGATGATGACTGCGACGGACAAACAGATGAAGGCCTCACTTGCGCCCCCACTTGCATCTACTTCTCACCAACTTCCTACGACTTCGGCGCTTCACAGCAAACTTGTGCAACACCAACATACAGATTTGCCTTGCGAAATACATGCTCATCTCCACAGGCTGGCATGACAGTGTATGATGCCAAATTTAGCTCAAATCCGTCCCAATTCATCTTTCCAGTCATCGGAACGGATTCTAGCGGAAATCCTATAACAGGAAACCCTGTTGCAAAAAGAAATGCGGTAATTCCTCGCTTTGGGTACATGTACTTTGATGTACAATTCAAACCCAATAGAACAGGAAAAGCCAATGAAGATTTGGTTGTTCGCTTGACAAGCAATACCGGCCCCACAATATCAGTAAAATTGTCAGGTGAAGGCACAACCAAAAACAGCACAACGCAAACGGAATCCTTTACAGCACCTGTTGCCAAGAAGGTCGATCTCTTGTTTGTGATCGACAACTCCTGCTCCATGAGTGATGAACAAAACGCGCTGGGAACTGCTTTCAAGGCATTCTCGGCCCGCGCAAAAACACTCCAAGCGGACTATCAAATCGGTGTTATCACAACAGACACGTCAACAAACAAAGGCTACGCAACAGGTGAGCTGAGAGGCAATCCCAAGATTATCGTCCCCACAACCCCCAACCTCGACGCAACCTTTGCCAATAATATCAAACAAGGCACCTCAGGTAGCCCCCAAGAGAAAGGTTTGGAGTCCTCCAAAGCAGCTCTCACGGCACCTCTCATCACGACAGGTGCCAACAAAGGCTTCTTGCGCCAGAACGCACAACTCTCCATCGTCTTTATCTCCGATGAAGACGACAATGGAAACGACCTCATCGCGCCTTACATCACGTTCTTTAAAAGCGTCAAAGGTAACGACAGCAGCCTGATCAAAGCATCTGCGCTCGGTCCTATCAGCGGTACACGTTACAAACAAGTTGTCCAGGCACTTAACGGCCTTTACACACAATTGCCACAACCTGTGCAGGTGACGATCCTCGAAACCTTCATGAAAAACCTAGCCGATCTGACCATGAACCGTGCGCTGTTCACATTGAAAGGTGCCGCAGATCCAGCGACCATCTCCGTGAAAGTCAACAACGTCGCCGTCGCGAAAAGTACAACCAATGGCTGGTCCTACAATACAACAACACGCAGCATCACCTTCCATGGAACGGCCATCCCCGCAGCCAACGCCAAAATAGACGTCAGCTACAAAACAGGTTGCCCCTGATCCTCCCTCAAACCTTCCCTTTTCTCACTCCCATATACGCAAAAAGCCACGGCATGACTGCCGTGGCTTTTTGTTGTCTATCGCATGTCAAACAACAAGCGACTTTTTACTTGGAAAAGCCTTACTCAAACAGAGACTCATAAAGCGCCTGATTGAATCCCACAACGAGGGTCTCGCCGAGGACAAGCGTAGGCGCCCGAAGGTTCCCGGTCCGTCCGAGCATGTGGGAGAGTAATGTCTCCTCATCGGGAGGCTCTTCTTGCATCGAGAAATCGACGCGCTTTTTGCCTTTGGCCACAATGATATGCTCAGCAGCAGAGGCGAGCTCAAGGGCCTTTTCTTTGCCCAACTTGAGCCGGGCGTTCACTTGTTCTTTGACGTCTGCGTTGGCTTGCGACAGGAACTCCTGCGCTTTTTTACAAGATGTTCAACCATTACGGTGGTAGTACCACTCTACAGTCTGTGACATGTCATGACTCCTTTTGGTTCTAAAAGATGAATCGGACGGGCAATTGACCCGCCCACACAAAGGTCAGACATTTTACATCGATCGATGGCTCAGGACAACACATTGTGGGGAAAAATGAAGCAGGAGGCACAGCTCAGGCACCAAAAGTGGGCTGGGGAAGTGGGATCTCATTGCCCATCACATCATAAGCTTCAACAGGATTCTCATGGATAGGTAAATTGCGATACTCTTTGGGCAACATCGTCCAGATGTGCGCGTTGACGTATTCACCATCACGCATCTGCAGAAACTCACGTCGAATCCCTTCCTGGAAAAAGCCCAACTTTTTGGGCACACCAAGACTTGGAATGTTCCCATCAGCGATGATGATCTCAGCACGACGAGCTTTGTCAATCTCAAACGCGACACGGGTCAAGGCAGCGACAGCCTCTGTCGCGTAACCCTTGCGCACATGATCGCGATGCACCCAGTACCCAATCTCCCGGATATCCTCGCCAGCACGCAGGTGAAGCCCTGTCCCACCAAGGACCACAGTCTCCTCCTTGTTGAAGATCCCGTAAGCGTAATCTTCATCGAGGTCAAACTTCGCACGGAACAAACGCATGAGCTTAACTTTGGCAGAGAGAGGTTCACTTTCCTCCGTTACCCACGGCATCCACGGCAATAAGTGCTCACGACTTTCGTCAATGGCCGTTTTGAGCAAGGGGGCGTCTTGTGGTGACCAACATCGAATCACCAGTCGCGGTGTCACAATTTTGTACGCAGGCCCAAGCCTGTCTTCTTGTACTGACATGACGACTTCCACAAAACGCGCCGGGCGCGAAAAAACCAACAATCAAACACAAATACGCATTCATTACATACGTAGTTCTCCAAGGGTAACATAGCACATCAACCCCCAAGAGGAAACGTCACAAGGATCTTTTTTCCAAAAAGATTCATATGATAGGTGCATTTTTTGTCAAAAAAGAGGAGCGGGTTGTCTTCGCGGAATTGTGAAAAAAAGGTGGGTTAAAGTGGGATGTGAACAAAAGTTATAGGGTGTGTATTTTGGCTTGAAGCTTGCTTGGGAAGATCGCTTTCGTTGTTTTTGGGTTGGTCCGCCAAAAGCCAAATCGTGCCAATCACGAGCGCAGCAGCTCCCACCCCCATCGTGATACTCCCTACAGTCAGTAACATGATCCCAGAGTCTTCCAACTCCTTGGCCTCTCGGGCGCTGCCTTTAACACAGCCACCAAATGATGTCCCAAAAAAGTCGATACCAGCGTCTTCTTGACCGACACAGGCGAGCTGATTACGCAGACCAATATTGGTCCGCCCCACAGCGAAGATAATCGCGCCAATCCCTGCGACTGTCACGCCAACACCTTCGAGGATGAGCGCGCCTTGTGGAAGTCGATATGCAGGCGCAGATGACGTCGGCGTGATCGCTTGTGAGACCTGGGTCGTGGTCACCTTCCTTGGGGTGTGTTTGGACCACTGCAAGAGTTTATGTGTCGATGTCTTCTGTGGAAGCGCCCACACCATCGGAGAAGAAAAAAGCAAGACAGCCGCGAGAAGAGAGCCAATCACTCTCGTCCATCGCGTGCGTTCTTCATATCGTTTCATCGTCCAAAATCCCTTTCTCTTCGTCGTTAGGGCGCACACTGGATCGCGCAAATTTTGAAGGCTGTACAACACTGCAAACCTTTGGGACAGTCCGTGTCCTGTGCACAGGGCCCGCAAATCTTGGTCCCTTGGGGCACACGAGGATCATTGATCTCCATACACGTCGTCCCAGGGCAACAGTCACTGTCCTGGCTACAAAAACCAGTCTTTGGATCGACATTTCCTGTACATTGACCGGCTGGCTGGTCGGCCACCTTTTCGACGACTGGCTCTGGCTGCGTTTCAGCGACCTTCTCAGGCACAGTCTCGACCTGTGACTCACCAGTGACCTTTTCAGATGGCTTCTTCTCTGTCGGAGTAGGCTCAGGTTTGGGCTCTGGGCGAGGTTCCGGCTTGGGCTCAGGCTTTGCCTCAGCACCACCATCTTCTCCGAAACCATCAGGTGCACTACAGACCTCCTTCACACAAGGAAGATTGTCCCAACAATCATCGCTTTTTTCACACGTCATCCCGTTGGAGGTCTCAAGACGATCCACACAAGAAGCCGCCAACATCACAGTACAACACAACACACCTGAGAGCGCGAAGACACGCGCGGTCAAAAGATGTGTCCTGGCAAAACTCCAAAAAGAACGAATATATCGCGTAGATGATATGTTCATCAGACGCTCCTTAAGGCAAATCTGAAGGGGCGAGCTTCAGAGAAGGAAAACGTTTATAAAAATTGGCAAAGATGGCGTCACGAATGCGATCGAGTAAATCGTCGTCTTCTCGGATGATCCCGACACGCAATTGAATACCCAATCCATCGCGCATCGCGAGCATCATGTGGGCTGCGACATCAAGCTCAACACCTTCAAAGATCTCACTGCCGACCTGTTCAAAGAGGCTCTTCACGGACTCGATGATTTGCTGTTGGTAGCGACGCAACCGCTCAAAGAAGTCTTTCTCTTTGCCATTGCGTTTGGCGTACAGCCAAAACTCCATCAACACATAGTGGAATCCCAAAAACCCCTCTTCAGCGATCTGAGGGGCATCAAGTGGGCTCTCTGCGTCATCCATGCCAAGGCCGGCCTCTGGGAAGTGATAAAACAACAAACGCAACATCGTCAGCAACCGCTCCGCAGGGTCTTCAACGGAGATCAATCGCTCGATGAACTTTGCGCTGATATCGGCCATCATCTGCTCGTAAACCCCCCAAAACAACTCGTCTTTGGAGGGAAAGTAGTAGTAGAGCGTCCCTTGGCCCATCCCTGCGGCCTTTGCAATGCTACTCAGTGTAGCTTTGTGGTATCCATGCTCGACAAAGATGCGAAAGGCCGCGCGTAGGATCTCTTCATTGCGCTTCTCTCGGTCGACAATTTTGGGGCTCATCTTTCTTCACCTGCTCTTCTCTTGCACAACACAAATAACGAACTCATGGATTATACGCACCAATCGCACGCTGTAGCGCCACGATCGCGACGTCGTAATTGAGCTCTTTCTGCAACACGGAGATCAACGCAGTGCGATACAGATTGAGCGCGTCGGAAACTTCGACAGCAGTCGAGACGCCCGCTTTGTATTGCGCTTGTGTCAACGCGTAGCTACGTCGTGCCAAAAGACTCTGTCCACGTGCGATCAAAACGGCTGTCTTCGCGTTCTTCAGATCGATATCCGCCTTCGCGATGTCGTTGCGGATCTGTCGAAGTGATTTGGCCAGCTTGAGTCTCGCTTGAAAGAGTTTTGAGCGCGCCTCTTTCACCTCGATAAAACGCGTCCCACCAGAATACACATCGATCTGCATGGCCAGCCCAGCGCTCCAGGTAAAGTTACGCCCGACAAACCCCTCAGCGTTTTGTCCTTGGAGAGTACCAATCGCCGCAACCGTCGGTACAAACTTCAGCATACTCTGTGTCACTTGAGCCTCTGCCATCTGCACTGCGATACGAGCTGACTTGACCTCCTGGCGCTTTTGCAACGCTTGGCGAATCCAAATCTTGCGATTACCTGTCGGTGGTGTAGGTGTTTGTGGACGTTTTGTGCGGAACTTAAAATTGGAGCGATTGAGCAACAAGGACAGCGCCAACTTTGCGTTGCGAAGAGCGTTCTCTGCCTCAGTCCATTGTTGATACGCTTTGGCCTGATCGAGCAGCGCCCGTGTCACGAGCAGCTGTGGTCCCAAACCTGCCTGAAAACGAGCACGTGCGATCTTCAGGTGCTTCTTCGAGTTGTCCCAAGTGCGGCGCGCGATATCGAGCAGCCCCTCTGTCAAAAGGACTCCGTAGTAAGCTCTCGTCAACCCAAACATCACTTCGCGTTTCGCCTGCTTTGCCGCATGTGCGACCTGAAGCGTTCCAAGATTCGCCATATTTAACAGAGGGATCGCTTGGACGTTGAAGAACGCCCACTGCAACTGCACACGCATACCAAGCTGATCTCTCGGTGTCAACACACTTTCGAGCAGCTTGGTCTCGTTGTCGTTACGTGTGTATGACAAGGAGACACTCAAACGAGGCTTCAAGATCGCCCAGGCTTTGGCTCTCGCAAGCTCAGCCTGCACGGCTTGTTGACGCAAAATACGAAGATCCAGGTTGCTCCTCTTCACGATCGTAAAGAGCTCCTGCAATGTCCGAACTTTGTGGTCTTCATCATACCGAACAGGAAGATCTTTGGGCAGCGCCATCCCCATCTGCTTGTTCAAGCGGGCTGCAGCGTCTGTCTCGCTCGTGTTGGCCGCGCGCAAACGAGGCTTCAAATCCATCGTTCGTTTGGTTGGCGCGCTCAACACCTTACTTGGTGGAGCGCTCTTTGTGGAGACACCTTTCTTCTTTACAGCCACACGTCGCCAATGCAAACGATGCCAGCGCTTCACTCGAACGCCAAGGCGTTTCAAACAACGACGTCTTCGTTTCTTTGAGGACATCTTCTGACAACGAAGTGACAGGCGTCTTCGTGTTCTCTTCCACCTTTTGCCTCTCACTCGCCTTGTGCGCGTGTGCTTCACCATCGCGACACGACGACTTTTGACGCGGCGTCCCCGCTCTTTGTCATCTCGACGAGCCGAAGCCTCGCCTGCTACACCGACAATCATATATGCCAGGAGCAACAATCCGATCCACCACTTGCTCACAACATCATTCCTCTCTCGCTTACAACCACAACACAACCCAAAAAAGATCTGTCGATGGTCAGCCTGGTCATTCTTGTGTTCAAAATGTTCACTCATTTTTTTTAATTCGGTCCGTCGACCTAAAAAACGCTGCTTCTGTAAATATGCACCGAAAACACTGATGTCAAGCACTTTGTTTTTATTTGTCCAGGAGGCTTGACACTCCCTTTTGGGTTCTTATACTTCCAGTTGATTTTTTTTGGGTCGTTTGACCGAAATAAAAAAGAACACAGGATCTCATTGGAGATCATCAACGAAAAACACCAGGGCCGTTTTAAGACCTTCCTTTTCTTAAAACGGCCTTCATACAAGCGGAGCCGAGGAAAATGAAGTCGGTGTGGAAAAAGAGTTTGTGGATCCCTGCGGTGATGTTGCTCATAACGATGCAATGGGGTTGCCAAAAAACCAAACAAGAAAAGAAAGAGGTCTTTGTCCCTGTAGAGATCGGCATTGTTCAGAGAGGAACGATTCGTGAATCCTTGAGCTTTACAGGTGACATTGAAGGCCAGGCGCAGGTGCAGATCTTCAGCACAATCCCGGCTCGCATCCAAAAGATGAATGTCGATGACGGCTCAATTGTACAAAAAGGTGATGTCCTGACGATCGTCAAGTACACAAGCCTCGCACAAAGACTCGCACAGGCACGCGCACAGCTCGCCTCGACACAATCAAACCTCGCAGGTGCACAGGTTGGGCTCGCTGGCGCTGTTGTGGGAATGGACTCAGCCAAACGCGAGTACAAACGACTCAAAAAACTCTTGCGCAGTGGAGCGATCGGCAAACAACAAGTCGATATGTCGAAAGCCCAGTACGACGGCGCGGTCACAAAAGTCGCCGCCGCGAAAGCCCAGATCCGTGCGCTCCGCGCACAAGTCAGGGCGCTGCGAGCAGGTGTCGCGCAGGCGCGCTCGGCGCAATATGACGCGATGATCAAGGCTCCCATCTCTGGCGTCGTCGCTGAACGTTCTCGTCAGGTTGGTGATATGGCGATGCCCTCTCTTCCGTTGATGTCAATCGTCCAGATGGACAAGCTCAAGGTCCGCATCCAACTCACAGAGCAAGATATGAGCAAGGTGAAGATCGGAAAACGCACAGAGCTCAAAGTCATCGCACACCCCAATCGCACATTCATCGGGGTCGTCAAAAAGATCGCCCCCACACTCTCAATGGCCACAAGAACAGTCGCTGTGGAGATCCACTTGCCAAACATTTTCCCTGTAAAGCCCAAGCGTAGCTGTAGAAAAGACGAAGACTGCAAGGATATCGAGCGTGGCATGTGTCGCAAACAAAAACGCAAGCGCAAAGGGATCTGTATCGAACAACATCCACTCAAGCCTGGTATGATCGCACAGGTCGAGATCTTCATCCGCTCCTATGACAACGTCCTGCTTGTTCCTGAAGACGCGATCCTCAATACATCTTATAACGCCAAAGGTACCCAGGGAAATAGCCGAGAAGTGTACGTCCTTGTGGATGGAAAGACACCCATCAAGCGCAAGATCCGCGTCGGCGTCAAGTCGAGCAAAGGGATGCTTCAAGTCATCTCAGGGCTCCGTGAAGGTGAGAAGATCATCACAAACGGTCATAACCTTTACAAACCAGGACTCAAAATCAAAATCGTCAACACACCCTCTACAAACAAAGACACAAAAACCACACCAAGCACAAACTAACCCCTTTGACAAAAACAAGGTCTGTGCTTTGGGCAGTCGGTTTTTGAATTGTAGAATTGAAAGAGAGGAGTTCTTGCTTTATGGGCATCTCTAGTTTGGCAGTCCGTCGCGGTGTGACATTCGCGATGTTGTACATTATCATTGTAGGTTTCGGGGGCTTCTCGCTGTTACAGCTCAAGCTCGACCTCTTCCCCGATATCAAATTCCCGATCATCGCCATCATCAACTCCTACTCCGGCGTCTCTCCAGAAGAGATGGAGACGCTCGTGACACGTCCGATGGAGATGGCGATCTCTTCTGTGAAGAACGTCAAAAAAATCAGCAGCACATCGAAGTTTGGTAACGCCGTCGTCATGGTTGAATTGGAGTGGGGAACAGACATCGACAAGGCGATGCTCGATATTCGAGAGAAGCTCGATCTGTTCAAAAAGAGGCTCCCAGAGGAGGCAAGGCAACCGCTGCTCTTTGCCTTTGACCCGTCCCTTCAGCCGATCCTGATCCTCTCCGTCACAGGGAGCGGTAACCCCATCAAGCTACGCGAGTATATCGAACAACGTATTACACCGATGTTTGAGCGTGTTGAGGGGGTCGCTTCAGCGCGTATCGATGGTGGGAAAAAACGGGACATCCAGATCCTCGTCGATCCACTCAAACTGCAGCTACTAGGGATCCCACTCGGCAACATCGTAAAGGCACTTCAGGCCGACAACGTACAGGTCGCCTCGGGGTCGATCAGGCAAACCAGAAAAGAGTTCGCGATCCGTACAGTAGGGATGTTTAAGACGATCGATCAGATTGGAAAGGTCGTCATCGGCTTCAAGGGACGTCCTGTCCCTCAACCGATTTACCTCTCACAAGTCGCCAAAATCAAAGACACCCATGAAGACCCTAGCCGTCTCATTCGCGCAGATGGTAAAGAGGGGATGCTCTTGCTCGTGCAAAAGCGTTCGGGTGCGAACACCGTCCAAACGGCCAACAGGCTGCTCAAGAAGCTACCAGAGATCCAACGGCAGCTTCCACAAGGCTCACAATTTGGGATCTTATTTAACCAGAGTGACTTCATCAAAAGTTCGCTCAACAACCTCACAAACTCAGCCGGGCAGGCATTCTTCCTCGCGGTCCTTGTGTTGTTGTTCTTCCTACGCTCTGTTAGGGGCTCACTGATCATCGCGATGTCCATTCCGGTCTCTGTCATTTCGACCTTTGCGACGATGTACTTTGCGGACGTCAGCCTCAACATCATCTCGATGGCAGGACTTGCGCTCGCGGTCGGGATGCTCGTCGACAACTCGATCGTCGTCTTGGAGAACATCTTCAGGCACTTCGAAGAGAAGGACTCGGCGTGGGAGGCAGCCATCCAGGGGAGCCAGGAGGTTGTCCTGGCCATTACAGCCTCAACCCTCACAACACTCGCGGTCTTCGTGCCGATCTTGTTTGTTCCTGGGCTCGCAGGGATGTTGTTCCGGGACATGGTCATCACCATCTGCTTCTCGCTCACAGCGTCTCTTGTCGTCGCGGTCACGCTCATTCCGTTGCTCGCTTCGAGGATGCTCAAGATCAAGCCAAAAGATCCGGACAGCGTCAACAAATCACACGATGAAATCCTCGATGAATCCGTGATGAAAGGTTGGGTCGGGAGGACATACGCGACGACGCTCGACTGGACGCTGCAAAACCGCAAGAAGACATTGGCTTTTGCGATCTTGATGTTCTTTGCATCGCTGGGACTCGGACAATTTGTGAAGGCCGAGTTTATCCCCAAATCGGATGATGGTCAGGTGATGATTCAGTACGAGTTGGCACCTGGGACGTCGCTCACAAAAACCATCAAGACAGCCGCCCAGATCGAGAATATCCTCAAGACAAAGTTCAACCACACGATCAGAACAGTCGTAGGTGAAGCCGGTTCTGGCGAAGGTTTTAGTGGATTGTTCGGCAAAGGCTCACACGCAGGGATGGTTCGTGTCCGCTTGAAGGAGCCTTCGAAACGACCGCTCAACAAAACGGACTTCCAGGAGGCTTTGCGTGGAGAGCTTCAAAAGATACCAGGTCTCAAGTTCTCCTTTATGGGCGGTGGCGCAGTCTTTGCGAGCGGTGGGGACATCGACATCCAGCTTTACGGTCATGACCTCGTCAAGGCACGCGAGTTAGCAGAAGCCATCAAACAAAAGGTCCGCAAAATCAAGGGGACATCAGACGTCACGACGTCACTTGAAGAGGGACAGCCTGAACTTCAGGTCCACTTCCGCCGTGAACGCCTGCGGGTCCTCGGTCTTAACGCCTACACAGTAGGTAGCACGATCTCGACGGCGTTCAAGGGGACAATCGCCTCTCTTTACAGACAAGGTGACAATGAGTATCCGATTACAGTCCGTCTACAAGGAAGATACAGACAACGTGCGAACCAGCTCAAGCGATTGTCCATCTTTACACCCCAAGGCAAGGCCATCCCACTCAACAGCATCGCGACCATTCGATATGCTCTCAGCCCCGTCAAAATTGAACGCCTCAACCAACAGCGTATGGCGACTGTTTCGATTACAGTGCCACGTAGTAACCTCAGCGGTGTGACCGCCCGTGTTCGCAAGATGATGGAGAAAGAGACCATGCCCGAAGGCTTTAGCTATAAGATTACGGGTGCAGCCGAGGACCTCGCGTCTTCGTTTATGTACTTGGGGATCGCCTTCCTCATCTCGATTATCCTCGTGTACATGGTCATGGCTTCACAATTTGAATCGTTGTTTGAGCCATTCGTTATCTTGTTCTCCATCCCTCTGTCGATCATTGGTGTCATGCTCGCGCTTGTGTTGACAGGAACATCACTGAGCGTCATGGGGCTTATCGGGATCGTGATGCTCGTGGGGATCGTCGTCAACAACGCGATCGTCCTCGTGGACTTTATCAAGCAGACACGTGACGACAACCAAACACCTGTTATCGATGCGTGTGCGCGTGCAGGCCGTGTCCGTTTGCGTCCGATCTTGATGACCGCTGCGACGACGATCTTCGGGATGGTCCCCCTCGCACTTGGTATCGGTGAAGGTGCAGAGAACTGGGTCGCCCTTGGCCGCGTTGTCATCGGTGGACTGATCACCTCGACATTCCTCACACTCTACGTCGTCCCCGTGCTCTTCGCCTCCTTTACGCTCTTCTTCGAGAAACGAGCTGCCAAAAAAGCCGCACGCCTCGCCGCCAAAGAAGAAGCCCTCGCCGCCGCAGAATAATCCTCAAAAACAAAAAACCAATGCCCCTCTCAACAAAAAATACACCAAAGGTGTCAACTGTTGGGGAAGCCAAAGCCGAAGGCTGCGGCAGGGGGATTCTAAATCCCCCAATAGCCAAAAACCCCCATCACCCAAAACTCCCCCAAAAAACCCTCTGTCCTCGGATTCGCTCACGTTCCAGACGAGCGAGAAAACGCACAGAGAGCAACGTCGAAGCGACAATCCCCACCATCGACACCACCAAGAACCACGTTGGGTGAGGAATCATCGCGACATTCATGACGCTCGCAACCAACACAAAACCCCCAACAATCCAGGCGTATCGTTTGACGTTTTCTTTGGCGATCACAGCCGCAAGAACACTACCAAACAATATAGCCAACCACCACGACACCATCACAAACACAAACGCCCCAACAGGCAACGTTTTGATAAATGCTTGCAATTGTTTCATGTCGTTGAGGTCGAGCTTCGCCGGTGGGGGATAGATGAAATGACTGATCGCCTCTATCACAGCCACCGTCGAAAATGCCATCACAACACCCAACACACCTGCCAAAATACGACGCCACATCACCTCTCTCCTCCATCTCTTTTCAACAACATCTTTCCCAAGTCTACCAACAACAAAAGACTCACATCAAACTGTCTCAATCGCGCTCGTCGGGAGCGCAGAAGGTGTGTGCTCAGTCGCCTCCTCCAACACCTGTTGAAAGTGACGAAACAACGCGAGAGTCTGTTCTTTGGTCGCCGCAGAGGTCTTGTAATTGACGTTGAAGATGATCTTGCCATTGTAATGAATGAGTGTGATCAAGATCCCAATACGTGGGGTGATCGGTGTGGTAATCAGCACCTCGTCGACCTTCCAACCTGGCCCTTCCATCGTCGGGAAGGGCAACGATATCAAATTGGAGAGGCTAAAGTTGTGCATCGCCTTTTTGGACTGAAAGACGATCTTTCGCAACGCATCCATCGGCAAAATGGAGACCAGTTGGTGTTCACAAAGAAGACGCTTTTTGACTTGCTCGTTGGCCCTCTTCTCTTTGACCTGCCGCTGGATCTCGGGGACCATCTGCGCAAGTGAGTCCATCTTGTGAAGTGGAAGGATCACTTCGAGGGTCCCAATATGGTTGGCAAATGAACGACATGAACCATCTCTCGGTCGCATCTCCATCGGCAGGTTGGCCGCGATTCGCCCAAGTTTGCGCCCCATCTCTTTGTGCCATCGCCTGTTCGCTTCGTATACAGCGCCGACCAAAATCGAATTCAGACTCCCATTCATCTTGCCCTGCGCGCCCTTCCAAGGCGTCAACACATCATCGGAAAGCACCCAGTGCATCGTCCTGTTCTCTCCGGTATAATCGTTTGAATCGTTTTGCAAGAAGTGAGAAAGAGGCGCGAAGATCTTGGCCAACTGTGCGCCCACAAACCACTTGTATCCTTCGCGTCTGTATGCCTTCTTTTGTGTCTCAGAGAGCTGAAGTGCATCCGCTTCGGGGATCTTGGGGATAGGTGTGAGGAGCGCGTCATCGACCTCTTTGCCTGCACGTACGGTGTTCAGATAGGTCGCAAAATCCGTCAACAACTCGATAAAAGCACGACCATCGGCCATCCCGTGATGTTGACGACACATCAACCACCAGTTGTCATCAGTGACCTGAACGAGTGTCATCGTCACCATCGGCTCGCGGAATTGATCGGTGAAGCGATTCAAGACCTCTGTGTAGATCTCAGTCAGCCGCTCCTCTTCGCCTCGTGCGTCGATATAGGTAAAGATGTCATCGACAGAGAAGCCAGGCATCTGCGCATATCGAAAGTCCTTCGCGTATTCGGGATGCCCATCAAGTGCTTGTACGACAGTCGTGATCTGTGGATAGCGTTGGAGTAGATATGTAAGGGCTTCCTCAACCTGTTCAGGTTTGAGGTCACCAGTACCGACGAGTTTCCAGGTTGGTGTTCCCGAACATCCATGCTCTTGACTTGTGACCGCGACGCCCCCCTTGTCGACATAATCGAATGGAAAGGTCACGACCCCTTCAGGTGTGTCTTCGATAGGACACCAACGTTCATCGTCGTGTGGCTTGGGTGCGGATTGTGCGCCAATGTAGGCGACAAGGATCGCCGTCCCACCACCGACAACTGCCGAGTAGATCGCCTTGTAAAAGATAAACACCCAGGTCGACATCCCGCTCTCTTTGAAGAGGGGGGTCAAAAAGACGATCGCTCCGATCCCGAGGAAGATCGAGGAGAGGAAAGCGAAGATCAGAGAGCTGATAAAGGAGTGGCGTTCGACAAACTTGAACAGCCCCCCACGCCCACCTCCAGGGATACGACCGGCGAGCGCTTCAGCCCGTCCAGATGGTGTCGCAAAGATCATCGTAAAGAAGCCAATAAAGAACGCTCCAACGACCGTGTCATTGGTCACACTTTTGTCGCCGACAAAGGGGATGACATCCATCCCACCGAAGATAACCAGTCCAAAGATAAAGTTAATCACGAAGTTGATGACGAGCGCGCCCGGGACGAGTTTGGCCATCGCATACCGTAGGATCGGCCACTTTCCAAAATCTCTCTGTTTCAACTGTTCCTCCCACATATCCGCATACATACATTTCCAAAATGGACATGGGAAGATACCACGATTTGCAAGCGAACCAAAGAGGATTCAAACGCCCCACAGAAAAAAGTCCCCCAAGACACAGAAGAAGACCAGACATACCGGGCATCTGGTGCGCCCTCCTCATTTCCTGTTCGTTCTGTCAGCTCTCATCACGACAACCCGGTCTGCTGAAGGCTGATGTCCCACAATCTCTTTGCGGCGTCCATGTCCTTTGCATATGATTTGAGTTCTCTCCTCTTGCAATCGGCCCAATATCCGACCTCCTGCCCCTCTATGTCAGGAGACGTACACAAATAAACAGAGGTTTTGGCTCCATTCTCCGGCTTCTTGAGAAAAGGCCCTATCAACTTGTACAAGATCTTCAAAAACGGCGCGTGGTTATGTTGCCCCAGTCCTGTCCTGACGCCACCAGGGTGGAGTGTCTGCACGATCATATCAGTGTCTTCCAATTGTCGCGCCAACTCAAACGTAAACAGAATGTTGGCGAGCTTGGAGTGCGCGTACACTTTGAACGATTTGTATCCATGTTCAAATTGCAGGTCATCCCACTGTAACCCCTTGATAAACGAATAGGCATCTGAGGAGACATTGATAATACGTGCTTTTGGACGCTCCTTGAGACGAGGAAGCAGGAGCTGTGTAAGCAAGAAGTAACCCAGATGATTCACAGCCCACGTCTCCTCAAATCCATCGACCGTCACACGCCGTTCGAGATTCATCACACCAGCGTTGTTAAGCAAAATATCGATAGGTTTTTGTGTGTCGAGATATGTGGCGGCAGCTTTTCGGATACTCTCTTGAGAAGACAAGTCACACAGAAGGAAATCAACACGCTCATGGCCAGCGTACTGTTTGATCTCTTCGACACAATGCAGTCCCTTTTCGGGATTTCTCCCGAGGATCGTAACCGTCACACCAGAGCTCGCAAGCTCCTTTGCAGAGGCGAGGCCAATCCCATTGGTCCCACCGGTGATGAGACATACTTTATCATCAGTCATGATGTTCTCCTTTGTGTATCGATAAGCCCTCTCACCTTCACCCGTCTGACACCGATTCCAAAGAGTCTGACAGGGAGCCATTGGACGATGGAGAGCTGTGATATCTTGTTCTGTATCCACTTGACCCAGCGAGGTGGCGAAGAGGTCTTCTTTTCGGCACGCAGAGAGGCCCTTTGGATCATCACCTGCACCATCTGAATGAGCCGTGTGTCGAGCATCCGCTTCTTTTGGATATTGTGCAACGTGCGGACATCGACGTGACCTTTGGCCAGCCCTTTTGCGAGCATCATTCCGGCAACAGCCGCATCCTGAATGGCCAGATTAATTCCAACACCTCCAACAGGCGACATCACGTGAGCAGCATCCCCGATCAGCAAAAGTCCTTCGCGATACCACGTCTCGGCGCGTTCAATTTTGACGGAGAGCAAAGAGAGGTCTTTCCAATCATCGAGCGCACGGAGTCTCTCTGCGAAGACTGGTTCTTGCCTCCCCACATCCTCGAAGTATGCGTATGGTGGTGCTTCTTTGAGCTGCTGGTATGAACCTTTGGGAATCACACAGCCGATCTGCCATTCACTTGGACGCTGGAAGAGCACGAGGAATTTGTCTCCTACAGGGAGATTGATCATACCTTCTTGGGGATCGCCTTCGAGATAAGGGAGGGAAAACCAGAGGATGTCATAGGGGACATCGGCGAGTGTGTGGACAGGCAGACCGGAGAGTTTACGGATCATCGAGAAGCGTCCATCCGCTCCCACGACGAGACTTGCGTGGACTTCGATGTCTCCATCAGCAGAGCGAGCGCGGACACCTTTGACGATGTTGTCCTGTTCGATGAGCTCTTTGGCGCGTGTTCCCCGTAGGAGACGGAAGTGGGGAAAGACTTCACAGGCTTTCGCGACACATTCGAGGAAGAGAGGCTGGGAGACGACCGCAACATATGGGAAATCAGAGCGCAAGACGTCGTAATTGAGGACCTGTTCACCATCATCTGTTGGCGTGACAATCTCGCGAATCTTTTTGTGTGGGAGAGCAAGTACATCATCGGACAGTCCAATATCCCGCAGGATCTCCAAGGCAGAAGGCTGCAATGTGTCACCGCGAAACTTTCGATGAAAATCTTGATGGGCTTCGAGCACTGTGACCTCGATCCCCTGCAAGGCCAGGATATATCCCAACACCATACCACCGGGTCCACCCCCAACAATCACACAATCAGTTTTCAAGACTTCCAAGGCTGGACTGGGTGTATTCTCCGTCACAACGAGCGCTCCTTTCGCAATGTATAGGCAGTTTTGACAAGCTCTGCATCTATATTGGTAGGAGGGCACACAAAAAGAAAGTCCTGCACACAAGTCAATCAGATATTCCGCAAGATCCTGTCTCTTGTGTCGCCATCGTATACGCCTGTTAAAGGCGCAACTTTCTCGTGGTAAGGACTCTGAACTCCCATACAATCAGCAATATCCTCAAGCATTGCTCCCAAGTAGGGCAAAGAGAGTCCAGCTCCAAGTAGTTGCTGCCAATTATTTTGGGTTAAGTGGCGAAGAGCTTTGACACCAGCTTTTGTTTCCTTGTACTTGGATTTACGTTTCTTTTGGGGATTACACAGGTATTCGAGATACTTTTTGGGGTGAAACTCCAGGGAAAAAGGCTGGCTATCACGTCGCGCAAGATCTTGGGCAAACATGCGCTCTGCGTAAGCGGGCTGCTCCACAGTTCCTTCAGAAGGAATCACCTGAAATGATTCAAGATCCGGATGTTGGGGACAGATCATGGGGACTCTTGGAGGATCAAAAGGTCGCAGCCCCTCCGAAGGCGGAAATGACATCTGAACTCCCGCTGCAGCAAGTGCCGAAAACGACGCAAAGAAATAGCTCTCCATCATAGGAGACAAAAGATGGAAGGAGCACTGTTCCCGAACACGTCGAATTCTTTCATCCATTTTTCTTTGATTCATGGAGCTTTCGGCCTCATCAAATAAAACATACCGAACAGCATCATGGAGCAAACGAGTGATATCTTCGGGGGTGTCCATATGATCAAGCTCAATATCCTCGACAAGGATCGCCATATCTGCCGAAATGGGACGAGAACTATGTCTCTCAGGGAATACGGCTGCGACAAGCGCCTTCGCGACCTTGTGTACACGTGAGTTCTGCTGGAAAGGGAAACGGATGGGATTTGAAGTGAAGCCATCAACATATTGAGGTGGGAGAAAATTGGCGTTTGGAAACAACAAAGCAAGAGCATCTGAGAGACCTTTTTCTTCGAGCTTGCCTGTTACGATCAGCTTGATGTTCTTTTTGGACATCCTCACTCTCCTTCAGGCTCTTGCTTGCCAAAGTCCCTTCCATACAAGTCACCAAGCATGAACTGTTGTAGCCACTCTTTATCCAGAATCTCAGAAAGTGGTGTGAGGAGACTCTCACGGGTAGGATCCGCAACAAACACACGCTCCTCTTTTTTGTGGAATGAATTGAGTATATAAGGAGAGTGAGTCGCCAACAACACAGTGATTTGTTTCTCCTTCGCCCACTCTTCTATCGCCTCAAGAAGAACATGGATCGCGTGGGGGTGCAGCCCGTTCTCAGGCTCATCAATACTTATCACGCCTCCTTCAGGGGCAGAACACACAGCCATAAGATGAAGCAATCCAACCAAAAGACCATTTGATACATTGTATGGATAGACCCCAATATCCGACTTTTTTGTGTAAAATCGAGCAAAGACCGATTGTCCAGCGCTGTCAAAATCAAGGTCGTCGAACATTGTGGGAAATGCTTCTTGTAACACCTCAATCACAAATTCGTACTTCTCTTTGTGCTCACGTGTAGTTGACCATTGTCGCAATGTCGCAAACGCATTCTCTCCACGAGAACGCAATCGAAAATCTCGAACATCACGTGAACCAAACATTCGGAGTTGCATTAAATCATAATCACCATAAGCCTCAAACTGCCCCAAATGCAACACAAACGATTCAAGTTGTTTGTGGATGTTATTGTCAAGTTCAGTAGCTCGCCGTAGAACAGTCCATCCAGATGATGGAACCAACTCGCCATTCAACACGAAGTGCTCCTGACCTGGATGTTGCTCAGCAATTTTATCATCTCCCAAAAAAAGACTCTCAACCACAGGTAACTGTAAACCCCCTCCCCCTCCCAAAGCCGGTCTCAAACACCAACGAACACCATCCATTTCAACTTTCAAAGAAAAAGTGACACGACGAGATGCAAGCGAACCGACCATTCTTTCGGCCTTGCTGTGCAAGAGCATTTCAACACCACCATCTTCTTCCAAAGCATTTCCTGGAGTGTACACAAGAGAGTTTTTGAGGAACCTCAGAGCACGCAAACAGGTTGTTTTGCCAGCACCATTGGGTCCGATAATCGCATGGAGTCCAGCGTCAGTAAATTGGACATCCAAATGATGGATTGCTCTGTAGTTTTGAACCTGCAACTGAATACCCATCATCACTCCTTCTCTTCATGGGACATACAACTCAACACCGTCAAAACTACACACCCCCCCATCATTGTCAACACTCACAACATGGAAAAGACCAACAAAGCGGGCTTGAAGTTTTTGCCTCCGTGTGTATCGTACAGATGAACACAGACGTAGAGTGAGGTCAGCCATGCGCTCCAAAAAACAGGCGAGGCAAGAGGAGATCGAATGGCTCTCGTGGGCCAAAGAGGAGTACGCCGAAGAAGCGCTCGAATTACTCGAAGACGCCATCGCAGACAACGACCCACATATCCGCAGAAACGCCGCGCAGATGCTCGGAGACCTTCCCTGTGAAAAGAGCGTCACACTTCTCCGTCAAGCCTCACAAGACCGACGTGAACGGGTCCGTTGTGAAGCTCTCCTCTCACTCAGTCAAATGGGACACCTCGCAAAGGACGCCCTTGAGACCTTCAGAAGAGGTCTCCATGACCCGGCCCCTCGCGTCAAACGCACAACACTCCAGGCGCTTCAGCGATTGGGTCCTCTCGCCGCCCCACTCGTCAAAGACATCACCCCCCTCCTCTTCGACCGCAAACACACGATCTGTGAACAAGCCGCACAAACACTCGGCTCACTTCAATCCGTAAAGGCCTTGCCCGCCCTCTTCTCTTGTCTCGACCATTACAACGGACCAAGAGCACAAATCTGCAAGGCACTCGGACAAATCAACTCACCCAAAGCCATTCAGCCGCTCATCAAAAGCCTCACTCAATATGGAAGTCAGGCTCGCCCCAACGTGCTCCATTCCCTGGGTCTCTTCGGTCCACGTGCACACAAAGCGATCCCCACACTCATCGATGAATACCAAAAAAGACACTACGCACAGTATTGGCCAGAGACCACAAAAGCGCTCATTCAGATAGGTATCACGGCGCAACAGACACACAACATCGCCACATTACTTTTTCCATATATCCAGACAACACCAGATGCGCCCTATGCAGAAACGGCTCCCGCCCTGCTCTCCCTCGGCTATCTAAAAGAAGATGCACTGATACTGATCAAAGAACACCTTCAGGAACACCCAAAGTATTCGTTCTATATCACAAAATTGTTAGGGTATATCGGACCACAAGCGAGCGAGTCTGTCCCAACACTGACTCGATATATTCGTCAACATCCACATCAGCTCAAGCCTCTTGCCTTGGCCCTGGGTTCAATCGGCTCACCACGAGCAGAAGACGCCCTCCACACACACCTCCAACAAACAAAAGACCCCAAAGAACAAAGCATTCTGTTGAGGGCGCTTGGAATGTTAGAGACGTTGTCTTCCCAAGCGCTGATGTCCATCGAGTCCTTTATGGATCATGCACATCTACAGCTCCAAATCGAAGCACATATCGCATTGTATCGACATCAAGCCCACACAGAACCCTCACTTCCGCTCCTCCTCGAATGTATTGACAGCACACTCAATCAGCTCAATTCACAACCCAACCCCCATACACTTCACCACAAAATCGACACACTACGAGCTCTCCATCAAGCCCTTCCCAACGCAGCAAACACGTGGTGGCCACAGGCAACAGATGAACAAATTGGCGAGATAAAGCGACGGATACGAGGACGAAGGCAACGTCTGGTGTACGCCTTGGAGTTGTTTAATGTGTACGAAACACCCCTCTTGATGCAGCACACAGAGGTGCTTCATGAGTTGATGCAGACACTCCAACAAGTACACGATACAAATCACTTTGATGAACAAATTGTACAGTGGCAAGACGCTTTTGAGGATATCTTGTTTGGGATGGATTGAGGGAGGATAGAAAAAGCAACGCGCATCGGGCAGTGTGTGGTTACATCAGGAACGCATACGCTGACATGTCCACATGGTGAACACCACATCCTCCTCTTCGATATGTTGTTCGTCTAGTATATCGAAACGCTGCGCTTTGACTTTGTTGGTGAAACGTTCTTTAGCTTGCGCGTCGGCAATCCCACCATCTTTGACAACGAGGAAGGTCCCGTGAGGCTTGAGTATACGATGGACCTCTTGTAGCCCCTTGTTACGAGCCTCATCATCACCCCAATGGTCAAATGAATCAAACGCCAAAACAACATCGGCCATGTCGTCACCGAGAGGGAGCGTGTGGGCAGGTGATGCGATGAACTCGATCAAGTCTCGTGCAGGGTGTGCTTCTAGACGTTCTTTGGCTATTTCAATCATACGTGGGATTGGTTCGACACCAATCAATCGGCTCATATTGGCCTTTGTGAAGACGTGACGAAGCGCCGCACCTGTCCCACACCCAATATCCACGACAACAAGTCCATCCTCCCAATCAAAACGATCAACTGCGAGGCGATTGGTTGGATACTCGCCATATTTTTCAGCATACCATTCAGCAACACTCGCGTCCCATTGTCCCATCTCTATCCTCCTATGAAGATCCAAAAGTAGACATGTTCTATCGCTTCTCCAACACAACGTCAAGCCAACTCATGTCAACACTGCTCTTGCTTTGTTGACAACATCACATCGAGGTTATATTGTGACACAACAGCTTTGTAATACAAAAAACATGAGCCCTTATACATGGACGGAGTCCCCCTTGAACCACCCTGAAGTTGGCCAAATCGTACAAGTTCGCTCAAGACAATATCTCGTCGAAGATGTCCAGCCCCCTATCCCCGGTCCCGAAGACACGCTCGTACGCCTCTCCTGCATCGAAGACGATGCACAAGGCGATCGCCTCGAAGTCTTATGGGAGCGCGAACTCGACGCACGCATCCTTCAAAACTCTTCCTGGAAAGAAGTCACATCACGTGGCTTTGACTCACCCGAACTCTTCTCTGCATACCTACACACGCTTCGATGGAATTGTGTCACCTCAACGGAGAAAGCTCTCTTCCAAGCTCCCTACCGCGCTGGGATTGAGATCATGGCATACCAACTCGAACCCCTTCGCAAAGCGCTTCAGATGCCGCGCGTTAACCTCTTCATTGCAGATGACGTGGGCCTCGGAAAAACCATCGAAGCTGGGCTGATTGTCCGTGAGCTACTCATCCGACAAAAAGTTCGCCGCATTGTCATCGCGTGCCCTCCCTCCGTCGTCGTCCAATGGAAAGATGAGATGGAACGACGTTTTGGACTCGGCTTCGTCATCTACGACCGCGCCTTCGTCGCATCCATGAGACAAGAACGTGGCTACGGCATCAACCCTTGGGAGACACATCACCAATTCATCATCTCACAATCACTCCTTCGAGACGAACAATACGCCGCCCCACTACGTCAGTGGCTAGGCGACTCTGTCACAGGCTCTATGCTCATCCTCGATGAAGCCCACAACGCTGCTCCCGCGAGCGCTGCAAAGTATGCCATTGACTCCCGACTCACACGTGTTGTGCGTGACATCGCGCCGAGATTCGAACACAGGCTATTCCTCTCTGCAACTCCGCACAATGGACACTCTAACAGCTTCGCAGCTCTCCTCGAAATCCTCGACCCACAACGCTTTTGCCGAGGCGTACCTATCCGAAAAAATTCAAAAGACCTCAACGCTGTCATGGTTCGCCGTCTCAAAGGAGATCTCCGCTCCCTCGGCAGCAACTTCCCACTACGCAAAGTCATCAAAGTCTCCATCGACCAACTCCCCCAGGATGCACCCGAGCTTACCCTCTCACAGCTCTTGCAAGCATATCGTGACGCCAAAGAAACTCGACTTCAACACGCAACACGCAACAAACAAACAACCGCGATGCTCGTCCTCGCCTCCCTACAAAAAAGACTCCTCTCCTCGATCTACGCCTTCGCACGTACACTCAAAGTCCACCAACGCGCACTCCTACAAAAACAACAACCCACAACCAACACACCAGAGGAGAAAGACACACAGCAAGCGCTCCCACTCGACACTCCCGACGCTGACGATGACCGCGCAGAACTCCCCGAAGAGGACGTTCAGGCGGAAGATGATGCACAGATATCTTCCGCCACCGAACAAACCTCCGATGAAGCCAGCCTCATGGCCCCTGAACTCCAACTCGTCCAAAAGATGCTCGCCATCGCCGAAGGGGCACGCTATAGAGTTGACGGTCGTATCCAACACATCATTGCATGGCTACGTGAACACCTCTGCCAAGGTATCGCCTCCAACACACAAGACGCCAATCCAAACGCCTCCTGGGCCGACAAGCGTGTCATTATCTTCACGGAATACACAGACACAAAGACCTACCTCGTCCAACAACTTCAAACCGCAATCGAAGGTACACACCTCGCCGAAAAACGCATTGAAACCTTCCACGGAGGTATGGGCGAAGAACGACGCGAAGAGATCAAACGCGCCTTCAACGCCGCCCCCGACGCTCACCCACTCAGAATCCTCATCGCCACAGACGCCGCTCGTGAAGGCGTGAACCTACAAAACTACTGCGCTGACCTCTTCCACTTTGACATCCCCTGGAATCCCAGCCGCATGGAACAACGCAACGGACGGATCGATAGAAAGCTGCAACGCGAAGATGAGGTCCGATGTTACTACTTCGTGCTTCCACAACGTGCTGAAGATCGTGTCCTTGATGTCCTCGTCAGCAAAACCAAAACCATCCAAGAAGAGCTCGGTAGCCTCTCCCCTGTCCTCGAAAGACGGCTCAACAAGACCCTACGCAAGGGCATACACCACAAAGACGCCGAGACCCTCCGCACACAGATAAGCTTTATCAACGATAACAAAGACGATGAGCTTACCCAAAAACTCAAAACCACAGAAGACGAACTTGAAAGCGCACGACAACCCAAACCCAAACTCGAAAAGGACCTCAAACGACTGCGCACGCTTCTCAAAACATCACGCGACTGGCTCGGACTCAATGACACTCTCTTTCGAGAAGCTCTGTCCTCTTCACTCACTCTCCTTGGTGTACCACCCCTACAAAAACACGACACCACACAACAAGATGAGTTCGCCTCCTGGCACCTCCCCTCCTTCGACACACTCGCAGGCAAAGATCCCACATGGCTCCATACACTCGATTCCCTACGCGCACCTCGCAAACGAAAGCAAAACCTCCGAGAGTGGCGCAGAGAATCACCTATCCTTCCCGTGATCTTTCGCGACTCCGGACAACTTGAAGCCCAAAAAGTACACCTCCATCTCGAACATCGACTCACACAACGCCTCCTCGGACGCTTTCGTTCACAAGGGTTCGTCCATGATGACCTCTCGCGGGCTTGTGTTTGCATGACGGACGACCCCATCCCAAAGGTCATCCTCCTCGGACGACTCTCACTCTACGGACACCAAGCCGCCAGACTCCACGATGAACTCGTCCTCGTCGCAGCCGAATGGGGCACATCACTCGCACGTAGCACCAAGAAACTCCAACCTCTCGGCATCAGGCAAAAAGAAAACCTACTCCAACTCCTCGAAGCCTCACTCGCCTCCGAGCGACTTCGTCACACGACCCAACACGTCCGCTCTCTCTACCTCAACCACATCCAACAAGACGTCGATGATCTCCTCCCCGAACTCACCAAACGCGCCGAGAAACTCCAAGAGCAAGCCGAAAGCAAACTCACAAAGCGCGGAAAAGAAGAAGCCAAAGAGATGGTCGAGATCCTCAAGTCACAACGTCAACGCATCGAAGAAGAAAACGAAAAGTTCAACAAAGGTGGCACACAGCTGTTACTCGGCTTCGAAAAACAAGCACGCGCACAGCTCGAAGCTGACAAAAAATACTGGCAAAAACGACTCTCGCTGATCGAACTCGAATTGCAAACAGAACCTGAACGCATCCGCCGCACTTACGAAGTCAAAGCCACACGCATCGAGCCCGTTGGTGTCGTATATCTCGCCCCCATCTCAGGCTAAGAGGAGTATCATGTCTGACCAATCGTACCTTCGCGACCACAAAGAATGGCTTGGATACCTCCAACCTGTTGGGCTTGTCGTCTCTCCACCTGCGCTCGTTCGCCTTCAAGCTATCGTCCAACGCAACGTCGCACCACAACAAACTATCTTGCGCTCCAACTTACACACACCCGAAGAAGGTCTGTCTCTCTCTGAACGACCTCATATTCGAGACTTTGCCACACTCACACAAACACTCCTCCACTGGAGACCAGAAGACCTCATCCATATCGACCAAGAGGACTCCTTTCGAGAACAACTACAAGTCTATCTTCCCGAATATAACCACACCCTCTCCCCCACCTACGCAGTCCCACACGATGTCGAAGAAGATATCCTCAACGATCCACACACACCCAACGACGAAAAGTGGATGATGTTGATACAAGAACACACAATCGGCACGGACTTCGACGCGTTGCCCCCTGCACGCTCCACCAAAGGTTGGCACGTCCCACCACAAGCCCAATTTGAACGCCTGCTTCGTGAAACAGGTCTCTCACTCGGTTTGATGTACAACGCCACTGACATCAGACTTGTCTACGCACCTCGTGGCGAAAATGCCGGCCACATCACCTTTCCCATCGACGCCATGACAGAGGTCAGTGGACGCTTGATCCTCAGCGCCTTCTGTATGCTCCTCTCCGAGAGCCGCATCTTTGCAACCAACGAAGAACGTAGCCTCCTCGCACTCCTTCGAGAGAGCCGAAAGTACCAAGCCGAAGTCTCCAACCTCCTCTCAGAGCAAGTCTTACAAGCCCTGCTCGAACTCCTTAGAGGGTTCCAGACCGCCCACGAGCTGCAAAAAGGACAGTGGTTTATCACCACAACGGAGGAAGACAGACAGCACATTTATGGTGGTCTGCTCACGACCCTCTTGCGGTTGGTTTTCTTGCTCTATGCCGAGGATCGCGGCCTGATGCCAACCCACAGTGTTTACGTCAACTACTACTCGGTCTCGGGCCTCTTTGACAGGCTCCGTGAAGACATGGGACGACACCCCGACACAATGGATCGACGTTATGGTGCTTGGGCCCAACTCTTAAGCCTCTTTCGCCTCGTCTACCACGGCGGCGGGCTCGTCGCACAAGACCAAGCCAAACAAGAGATGCGCCTCCCTCCTCGCCACGGCCAACTCTTCGATCCTGACACCTACCCCTTCCTCGAAGGACGCATCGGCACCAGCGTCAAAGGTGAACGCCTCATCCCTCCACGTATCTCCGATGGTGTCCTCTACCGTATCCTTGATAAACTCCTCGTCGTCGGTGGTGAACGCCTCTCCTATCGCGCCCTCGATGTCGAAAACATCGGCTCCGTCTATGAATCGATGATGGGATACACCATCGAACTCGCCACAGGCACTTCCATCGCCCTCAAACCTGAGCGCGTTGTCGTCAACCTCGAAGCGCTTCTTGAGCTCGACGCCAAGAAACGTAAAGCCTACCTCAAAAACACCGCCAACTGCGACATTGGCACAAGCAAAACCACCAACAAAGACCTTGAAGAAGCCAAAGACGCCGAGCAGCTCCTCGATGTCCTCCACACCTCCAAGCGCGTCTTCAAAAACAGCAACAAGGAAGCCGTACACCCGATCCCCGCTGGTACACTCTACCTTCAGCCCGGCGAAGAACGACGACGTTCAGGCTCGCACTACACCCCCAAGTCGATGACCGAGCCCATCGTCGAGAAAACACTGCGTCCCATCCTCGCTGCACTTGGTCCTTCACCAACCCCCGAACAGATCCTCTCCCTGAAGATCTGTGACCCCGCGATGGGTTCAGGTGCCTTCCTGGTCGAGACCTGTCGACAACTCGCACAGCACCTGTTGGACGCATGGGAGCGTCGGGATATGTTGCGCACAGCCTCCAGCACAGACCTCCCCGCCGTACAAAGTGCTCCACCTCCTGAAGCCCAAGCAGTGGTGATCGTCCCTTCCGATGAAGATCCCCTGCTTCACGCCCGACGACTCGTCGCACAACGCTGCCTGTATGGTGTCGACCGAAACCCCTTCGCGGTCAATCTCGCGAAGTTGTCTTTGTGGCTCGTGACGCTCGCCAAGGCACACTCCTTTGCCTTCTTGGACCACGCCCTAAAACACGGAGACTCACTCGTTGGGTTGGATGTCAGCCAGCTCACGCGCTTTCACTGGTCCCCCCAAAAAAACGCCCCTCTCCTCGCGGGACTTGAAGAGGAGCTTCAAAACGTCCAGGAGAAGCGCTTCGGCATCCACGCTCTTGGTGATGAAGATGAGACAAAGAAGCGCAGGCTGTGGAGAGAAGCCGAGGACGCGCTCCTCGAACCTCGTCTGCGGGGAGATCTCGTCATCGCAGCCTTCTTCTCCGAACAGAAAAAGAAACAACGTCAGGAAGCCCTCGAAGGCTTTGAGCGTTTGTATCGACGTTGGAAAAACGGCGACATCACTTACAACGAGTGCTACGATGTCGTGCGTCAACTTCGACAGGAGAAGAAGGTCACACCGTTCCATTGGCCACTCGAATTTCCCGAAGTGTTTCGTACACAGGGTGGCTTTGATGCTTTCGTCGGCAATCCCCCCTTTGCAGGAAAGAACAATCTCATCAATGGCAACGCTGAGGGCTATCTCGACTGGTTGAAAACCCTTCATAAAAAGACACATGGAAACGCAGACCTCGTCGCTCACTTCTTTCGACGAACCTTTGACCTGCTCCGCAAAAACGGTACGGCTGGCTTGATCGCGACCAACACCATCGCCCAAGGCGACACCCGTACAACGGGCTTGCGTTGGATATGTACACATGGCGGAACAATTTACGACGCAGAACGTCGCTACAAGTGGCCCAACCTCGCCGCTGTCATCGTCAGCATTGTGCTCTTTCGCAAGGGAGACATCGAAGAGAAGTATTTGGATGGTCGAAGAGTTGATGAGATCACAGCCTTCCTCTTTCACGCTGGTGGCCACGAGAATCCCAAGACCCTCGAAGCCAACGCCGGAAAAAGTTATATTGGTAGCTATGTCTTGGGCATGGGCTTTACCTTTGATGACACGGACAAAAAAGAAGTCGCGACCCCCATCGAAGAGATGCACCGCTTGATCGAAGAGAACCCACACAACCAGGAACGTATCTTCCCATACATTGGCGGTTCAGAGGTCAACACAAGCCCAACACACGCTCACCATCGCTATGTCATCAACTTCGGGGAGATGACAGAAGAGGAAGCTCGTCAATGGCCTGACCTGATGGATATCGTCGAGACCAAGGTCAAGCCAGATAGGATGAAGCTGGCAGATAATGCAGACGGTCGTCGTAGAAAAAAACACTGGTGGCTTTGGGGAAGGTACACCCCCGCGCTGTTCCATGCGATCAAAGACCTCGACAGAGTGTTGGTTTGTCCGCGTGTCAGTCAGTACGCTTCTTTTGCAATCCTCCCAAATAAAACTGTCTTTTCTGAACAACTCGTGATATTCCCTGTCGATGTCGATCATGCGTTTGCAGTCCTTCAGTCCAGAGCACACGAACTGTGGGCACGCTTCTTCAGCTCCTCATTAGGAGATGGACTTCGCTATACACCATCAGACTGTTTTGAGACCTTTCCAATGCCGTTGGATTGGGAGAATAACAAGGCCCTTGAAAAAGCCGGTGAAGCCTACTACACATACCGTGCAGAGCTGATGGTCCGTCACAACGAAGGGATGACACAGACCTACAACAGGTTTCACGATCCAGAAGAGTTATCAGAAGACATCTTTCACTTGCGCGACCTTCACGACGCGATGGATCGTGCGGTCCTTGATGCGTATGGTTGGGATGACCTTCAACCTGAATGCACCTTCCTCTTGGAATACGAAGAAGAAGACACCAAAAAGAAGAAACCGTGGCGTTATCGTTGGCCTGAGGCCATTCATGACGAAGTGCTGGCGCGCCTGCTCGATCTCAACCAGACGCGGGCGCTGGAAGAAGCCCCCCCAACCACAAAAACATCCAAGAAGACGACGTCCACCAATTCCTCTACCAACAAAAGCAAGAAGAAAACCAAAGCCAGTCATCAACAACCCACGACAGAGCTTCCCTTGCTCGCGTCGATCAAACCACCCAATGATTGACACTCTCCCCAATCGCGCATCAACCAAAGAAGAAAGCGCTGCCAAAGCACCCCGATTCACCTTTATCGCTGTTGGTAGCGATAAAGGTGAAGGTCTATGTGGTTGGAGCGCTCCCCAAAGCGACGAAAGTACACGAGAGCAACTTTCAACGCCTCCTGCGCTGACAAAAGTTTCCCCAACAAAGTAGAGACGCTGTCAACAGCACCAAAAAGAAACACACCTTCCCTTTTATCGCAGCCAGCAGTGATCAAAGTACATAGAGCCTCGTTCATACCTCTTCGGGAAGTGTTTCGTGTTTGGAGAGCTTCACTTTTATCGCTGTTGACAGCGATAAAAGTGAAGAGACCTCTTCTTTGATCGCTTCACGAAGCACCAAGGATTATGAGAACGCAGGCTTTTTAGTAGGTTCCGAAGGTTGCGAGGGTTCTTCTCTTCGTTGTGCGAGTTGTGCGAGCTGCTCGTTGAAGGCTCTCGTGACGATCTCAACTTTGTTGGGTTCCTCCTCCCATTCAAAATGCACAAGATCAAGGAATCGCGCATACAGCTTCGAGAATTGGCGACGAGCGATTGTCTCGGAGGTTGGACCTGCAGTTTCATCGACAGAGACAAGTTCGACGAGTTGCTTGCTCATCTTTTGCCCGGTAGAGACAATGCTGTTGGCCAAATCGAGGGCTGACATTGTACCTTCTTTTGTTGTGATCTTGAGATCGGAGAGTAGAGTTTGTGTCTCCTTGTGATCGATCTGCTTGCCGAGTCTCTGTGCTTCACCGGCCTCATCGACCCACTTCATGCGGACGATATTGAGCCCAAAGGGGAAGAGGTCATCAGAGAGGGTCGCAATTTGTAATTGGTATTCCTCATCAGAGCTTGCGTTCTCAGCGAGCGCAAGCAGGAGCGAAAGGCTTCGATACAAGTTGTCATGTTTGAAGTCGAGCTTCTGCAAGACTCCACGAATCTCCCTCTCTTTTTCGGGGGAGAGCGACGTGGAAGGTTTTTCACGACTCGCAGCGAGGTCACCCTTGACTCTTTGAAGTCTCGGTACCATCGCTGCAAGCAGGTCATTGGACTTGATGAGCTTCAACACTTCGCTAGAGAGCGTGTATTCGAGGATGAGAAGCATGGCTGCGCTTGTGAGCTGGACGATGGACATGTACCACTCCTGTTTGTGAGACCACTAGATATGGTCGCTGGATAAGAATACGGCCAAGACATGGCCTCTATATGTGATCAAAGATATGGAGGGAGGATGCCGCGTTACCATCAAAATGTCAAGCAGGAAAATCAGATGTGGAAAAAGTCATATCTTTTACATTGTGTTTGTGCTACGTTCGTTGTCATCAGCTCTATAGACATAGGGAACTTGAACGTGAGCGAGCATCTTCAAGCTTGTAAGGCCTTTGGATAAAAAGGAAGACGGGAGATCAGATATGCACAAAGGCGAAGATCGCATCCCGTCTGAAGCCGTTGGATATTTCTTTAGGCCGTTGGAGAAAAGGATTCATCGATGACAAAAAGACAGATCACAAAAGACTCGACTTCAGCAGATGTAAGAGAATACCTACTCGACGCCATGCACATGGACTTGGTCGGCCCATCACCAGACTCTCCAACGCAGCAGGAAGAGATCGTCAAGACAGCCCCTTCAAAGTGGTATCTCACGGGTTTTCTGGTGCCAACGGAGACGGAGCTTGCAGAAAGAGTAGGAGAGGATGAAGATGAGCAGCTAGACGTTGTAAGCAGGATGAGCGCAGGTGATGATGAAGTGGATCCTGAAAAGAGTCCCTCCTCCAAGCAAAGCTACTTTCCATCTTCGATGGGTTTGAGTGTGCTGGTCCCCTACGACTTAGAACAGCTTGAGGTCACAGCCTTTTGGGGGGAGTATACCCAACTCCTGACCTCATCAAAAGATCGTAAGAAGAAAAAAGAGCGCCCCTGGAAGCGCACCCCCCACGAAGAGAGTCTATACATCGACATATCGCCATCAGAAGAACCTCAAATGCTCCCCTTTCCAACACAGAAAGGGATCAGCCTCGCGGTCTCTGTCAGAGATGTCCCTGAACATATCACGGGACACCGCAAAGCCCGCTCCATCTCGATATTCTTGGTCAATCAACGCTCTCGACCTGAAAACACACCTATAGACAAAGTCTCGCTTTTTCAGACACGTTTACGAGTCAAGAGCGGCGTCCCTTTTGTATACAGGCCAGATGTAAGAGGGAAAGATCTGGATGATTGGGATGAAAAGGTTGCAGACTTACAATATCGTCATGATTATGAGTATGCTGTCGGGCATAACGTCTCTGTGGATGCCAAAATTGACTCGGAAGGAACGGATTGTTTCGAGATACAAACGACATGGATTCCACGTGCTGATGTCGCGAAGGTCCTACCGAAGATGATGGACAAGAAGGTTCAACTTGGGATGGAAGAGCTCGCGGCAGCCCCCAACGCGCAATCCGCAAGAGAGATGCTCTCAGGTCTTATCGAAGAATACAAAGAATGGATACAAAGAAATCGAACGTACATCCCACAAGAAGACAAGCGCAAGCAAGTCGCAGAAGACTTGCTACGCCGTGCTGAGGTCGCACAAAAACGTATTGAAGCTGGCTTACAAAGATTAGACGATCCTCAGATCTTCCAAGCGTTCACGCTTATGAATAAGGTGATGGCAACAGCAGCCAAGCAACGATTCTCTGTTGAGAAAAACGTAACGCCTGAGGAGATCACGCCTGTCTGGCGTCCCTTTCAGCTCGCATTTGTGTTGATGAATATACAAGGGATCGCCGATCCAACCCATCAGGAGAGACATATCGTCGACCTGCTCTTTTTCCCCACGGGTGGTGGTAAGACAGAAGCCTATCTTGGGCTTGCTGCGTTTACATTGTTGTTGCGCAGGTTACGCAATCCAGGAATTCGTTCGGCGGGGCTGAGTGTGTTGATGCGCTATACGTTGCGTTTGTTGACTCTGGATCAATTAGGTCGCGCGACCATCCTCGTGTGTGCGTTGGAGCTTGAGCGCCGAGCCAACCAAGACCTTTTGGGGGAATGGCCTTTTGAGATAGGGTTATGGGTCGGACAAAGTGCAACAGCCAACAGGATGGGGCAAAAAGGTGACAAAGATGAATACACAGCGCGTAAAAAAACGCTGGACTTTCAAAAGGACGATAAGCGACACCCATCTCCTATCCCATTAGCGGATTGTCCATGGTGTGGACATCCATTCACCAACCAATCTTTTCAGCTCGTCCCCGACGCAGACCACCCAAAGGATCTCAAGGTAGAGTGCGCCAACCACGACTGCACGTATGGCATCAAAAAAGGCAGACGTGGTATTCAGCGCCTGCCACTGCCGATCGTATCAGTTGATGAGCCTATTTACAGACGCCTCCCGTGCTTTATCATCGCGACCGTTGACAAATTTGCGAACCTACCTTGGGTTGGACACACAGGGGGCTTCTTTGGGAAAGTTCATCGATATGACAAAGACGGCTTTTATGGTCCCTGCAACCCAGGCGAGGGGCACCCCTTGGGCGGGCCACTTTTGCCTCCAGATTTGATCATTCAGGACGAATTGCATTTGATCTCAGGACCACTTGGGACGATGGTTGGTTTGTACGAGACAGCTTTGGATACCCTAAGTGGAGCCGAGCGCGATGACATCACATACTACCCAAAGAATATTGCCTCAACAGCGACAGTCAGACGAGCAACCAGCCAAATTCGAGCGCTATTTGGTCGAAGCGAGGTCGATATCTTTCCGCCTCCGGGTCCAAACCGCACAGATTCGTTTTTCGCGTACACAGAGTCAACAGAGAGAGCCAACCCCAGGACTTACATAGGTATCGCAGCGCCAGGACGCAGCATGAAAGTTGTGTTGCTGCGGACTTACTTGACCCTGTTAGGTGCAGCGCAGCGGGCCTGGCAGGATGCTGGGGGAAAAAGAAACCAAAAGAACCCTGCAGATCCATACATGACATTATTGGGCTACTTTGGTTCATTACGCGAGTTAGGAGGGAGTCGTCGGATTGTGGAGGATGAGGTGAATGCTCGGTTGATGAGCTATGATGATCGCCTTCGTGTAGGAGAGAGTAAACAGGAGGGATGGTTTGCAAAGCGCAAAATCGACGATTCACCTGTCGAATTGACCTCTCGCGTGAGCACAAGTGATGTGGCCAAAGCCAAGAGAAAATTGTCCCTGGATTTCCATGAAAAAGGACGTGTGGATGTTGCGTTAGCGACCAACATGATCTCCGTAGGTTTGGATATTACGAGGTTAGGCTTGATGGTTGTTTTAGGACAACCCAAGATGACAGCCGAATACATTCAGGCGACGTCGCGTGTTGGTCGAGATGAGAAGCGCCCAGGTTTGGTTATCACGCTTCTCAACACATATCGCCCGAGGGATCGTTCACACTACGAACGTTTCAAGTCCTGGCATACGAGTTTTTATAGAGCGGTTGAAGCAACGAGCGTTACGCCATTTTCTCCAAGAGCGTTGGAGCGTGGCCTCGCAGGTGTAACAGTCGCTCTCGCACGCCTGGGGTTGGAGACGTTAACAGCACCAAGAAACGCATTGGATATCACTTTGCACAGATCAAAGCTTAACTTTGTTGCAGAGGCACTTTCCCGTCGCGCAGAACATCACAACAAGGAGATCTCATCAGAAGACGCAGAAAAACTCCGCCAAGAAGTCCGTGCGTTGACAGAGGATTTATTGGACACTTGGGATAAAATCGCGACAGAACAACAAGAGGCTCACGCAGGTTTACAATACCAACGAGAAGAGGGACGCCACCCACCACTTCTTTATACACCGCTGGATCCAGCGCTCGCAGAGCTTCCTCGATACGCGAGAAAATTCAAGGCCCAACGAAGTTTACGTGATGTAGAACAAACGGTGAATTTATGGTTGCGTTCACCAAATAGCACCGAAGGAGAGGGATGATGGCAAAGCGAAGTTGGAAAGGTAAACCTGATGGAGAACTCCGACAGAGTCAGGTTGTAACGACTTTTGGTCCGGGTGCAATGGTTGATTTTCCGGATCATTCGGTTGTGATCGGTGGGTTGGACTTTTGGTACGGAAACAAACGTCGCATTCGCGAAGAGCGCCTTGAGCAAATGATCTGTCGCTCACTTGACCTGGAAGAGATCGCGCTCTACACGCCTCCTGTCGATGAAGAGCTTTCACACCAGCAAGGGAAGACGGGTATTGAAGTGTTCCCTTTTCCGCTGTGGTTTGTCGCACAAGTCCGACCAGAAGATATTCCTGCAGATTGGGAACCTTTACATGAAGGGATGCGAACTCGTCCACTCATCCACAAGAAAAATCTCGTACAAGGACGCTACTATCTCACAGAGAACAAGAAGAAGAGACCAGTTGTCCCCGTTCGATTTGTACAAGCTTGTCCAAACGGGCACCTTAGCGATATCAACTGGGTGAAATACGTCCACGCAAACCAACCCAAATGCACACACGCCGAACTATGGCTGGAGGAAGGTGGCTCTGGTGGCGATTTGTCTCAGGTGTATATTCGTTGCGCAGGCAAAGACAAACAAGGCAACAACTGTGGTGCGTATCGCTCACTATCAGAAACAAAGCTCCCAAAGAGTAATGTTCTGGGACATTGTCCAGGACACCGTCCATGGCTCGGCGCAAACAGTACAGAATCACCGTGTATAGATGAACGCTCTAACAAACCTCACTTCAGCCGTTTGCTCGTCCGTTCAGCAAGCAATGCTTATTTTTCACTTGTGGAGCGTGTCATCTCGATCCCCGAAAAAGACAAGCAACTACGGGCCGCTGTAGATGAAGTCTTTGATGATTATTTGGAGTACGCAGAGTCCTTTGAGGAACTACAGCGAGAGCGCAGAAAAAAGAAGGTAAAGGCTGCCTTGGGTGCGTTCTCCGATGAAGAGGTTTGGAAAGAAGTACAAAGAAGGCAAAAGAACGAAAAAGAAGAGGTCAAAGGTCTCAAGCAAGCTGAGTATGAAACGATACATTCGGTATTAGAGAAGGATATTCACGACAAGACCTTCACCGCAACATCGCGTGACATGAGCCACTTTCCAGATGATTTTGGGAAGTCTATCGATGGTATCGTCTTAATCCACCGACTCCGTGAAGTTCTCGCCCAAACAGGTTTTACCCGCTTTGAAGCCCCTTCCAAATCCCTAGAGGGTGAGGTGGAATTAAATATCGGTGTTAAAAATGCAAGTATCGCGAGAGAGTTAAGTTGGTTGCCTGCTGTTGAGAACTTGGGTGAGGGGATCTTTATTTCATTTCGCACGGAGGCGATCAAAGAGTGGATGAACCGTTCAGAGGTTGTCGAACGCAGTGAGAGTCTCTACAGAGGTTTTGATGCCTGGAAAGAATTTCGAAACAAACACAGCCAATCGTTCTTTGGTGTTGCACATATCATGCTCCACTCACTCTCTCACCTGTTGATCACGGCTGTTTCTTTGGAGAGTGGCTACGCTTCGAGTTCGATCAGAGAGCGTATTTACGCAGGCGAGTATGGCTATGGTATTTTGCTGTATACAGGCAGCTCTGGCTCAGAAGGGACATTGGGTGGACTGGTTCAGATGGGACATCGTATAGAACACCATTTGAGAAAGGCGCTTGAGTTGGGACGATTGTGTTCAAATGATCCGGTATGTGCACAACATGTGCCGGATAACATTCATGAAGGAAGATTCCGTCATGGTGCAGCTTGTCATGGTTGCCTTTTGATTTCGGAGACTTCATGTGAGGCATGGAACCAGGATCTTGATCGTTCTCTTGTGGTGGAGACCATAGACAACCGAGGCGCAGCGTTCTTTCGAGAGACGAGAAGAAACCCACCCCAAGAAAAAAAGAGCAGGGAAGAAGAAATGCACACAGAGATGACAGGTGAAGTCTGATATAAACGATTTGAGAGACGAAACCAAGGTTTCAGGGGCAGCGTGTGCACTCTCTCATTCGTCATTGACATAGCAGCAAGCTTCTCCTTGTGCCTTGCTTCAGGCACCATCAATTGACCTCTTTCGTTCACTTTTTCCTTGGAGTGACCAAAAATAATGACACATACCTCCCCACTTCATCAGCTTACGACGCATCATTTGAAGTCGCTACAAAGTGCTCTTCAAGAGAATCGATTGACCCCACCTTTTACAAAAGAAGCCTTAGAGCAATACGTTCCTATCGCAGACAAGACGCTCATCACTCAAGAAATGAATATGTGCTACACGCTCGAAGGTGGAAGCCAATTATTAATTTATATTCTGGGTGTGTTGATAGAAGAAAAGAGACGACAACAACGATTAGAAGACCGGCTAGAGCTTGTGTGGACCGGACCAGAGGAGTGGGGCTCAACAGCAAGAGACACAGCGGTAATCGTTCGTGAGCTTTTTGAACGGGCCCAGAAATCAGTTTTGATCTCGACATATTCTTTGGACAAGGCGTCCAACATGAAGACGATCTTTGGTGACTTGGCAACACGTATGGAGAAAGAGGGAGCTTTGCAAGTAAAGTTGTTTCTCAACATAAAGCGGGATCTACGAAAGAAACAAACACGCAGATCAGTAGAGCACCTGTTTGCGCAAAACTTTCGAAAATTGTGGCCAGGGAGTCGGTTTCCCGAAGTATACTTTGACCCCAGATCACTTGACGAAAATTGGGATCAGCGCTCGTGTTTACACGCTAAAAATATCATTGTGGATGATCGATGGATGTTTGTCACCTCAGCCAACTTTAGTGAGGCAGCTCACAAACGTAACATTGAAGCTGGTATTTTGATGGAAGACACAAGGAGAGCCAAAGAATTACGTCGTCAATTTGAGTCTCTGGTGGACTCCTCTTGCTTGCTCCCTCTGAAATTATCTTGATGCTTTGTGGAAGGTTCCACCATCAAGCATTTTGACTTACCACCCCAAGGAGAGAAGACATGATACGCAAAGCACTTTTTGCCCTGATGGGATTGTTGTTGTGTTTTGGAGTTGCAAACCTACAAGCCCAAACAAGCCGCCCAGCATCTTGGTTACCAAAGATCGAGTTTCAAAAACTCCCACAATTTTCAAAAATCACAGAGAAAAAAGCACAAGAAATGTACACCTACCTGAGTAACCAGCCATGCTTCCCGATCAACAAAATCATTCCATCCGAACATTGTGTTGCAAGAGCCCATGCGATGTGGGGACTCCTTCACCAAAAGAAGATCTACAGCGAAAAGATCTGGGCGTTACCAAAAAAAGATTGCCCAGAGAAAAAAAAGCGTATCTGGATCAAATACAAGGGAAAAAAGTACGCATGGTGCAATCACGTCGCAATCGTCGTCCACACAGAGAAAGGTAGGAGAGTCATTGATCCTGCGAGTGGTCCAAAAGCTGTCACAGTCGCTCAATGGAAGAAGAACATTCACCTCCAAGACGATGTGTTCAAAGTAAGATTTTTGCCGGGATATCGGTACTGTAATCCTCTTGAGCGACAAAAGCATTTTGAGACAAAAGCTACTCCTTTTGCCAACTGTCCTTTCCGAGATGATGCCTTTGAAAAAACAAAGTCAGAGCTGATTTTACAACGCGAAGAAGCCAAGCTCGAAACACCACAACTCGCCAAAGCCTGCCAATAAGTCAACAGAGAACCCCTACCAAATAACCCCAACAAAAAACGACCCCACACAAACATTATCCGTTCACATCAGGTCGTTTGACGAAACGCTTGTGAAGCCACCACGCGACCAAACCAAACGCAAATGTCGCGAGACTCGCATACGCCTGCTGAGGTTTGATCCACGCCATCCAACCTGCCATCCCAAAGGTCGTCAACACAAACACCAACGGGACAAGCAGGTACAAGGGACGCTTGGGACGAAAGCGCCCCTTCTTCCATTCCCACAACAACGCCAGCGCCGTCAACGCAGTACACAAACTCAACGTCAAACCGATATACCCAAGCAATGACGACAACGTCGACGCAAAAAACACCATCAACGCCAACACCCCCTGAATCATCACCGCGTTATAAGGTGTGTCCCCTCCCTTCGTCAGGAACTTTGGAAACACACCGTCCTCTGCCATCTTCGCGATCACACGAGGTCCAGCCATCATCATCGATGAGATCGACGTCCCTAACGCCAACGCGACGACCAAAGACAACGCCCAGGCCAACTTGCTGCCACCAATCGCCTTCGCCGCAGCCATCCCAATATCAGGACGCCCCGATAACAATGACATCGGTCCTGCGTACACAAAGACTGTGTTCAAGATGATGTAGAACACACCGACCAACGCGACGGCGATCAAACCCCTCCGCACCCAGGCGCTCGCATCACCATCTTGCTCTCCAGCCAAATAAATCGCCGCATTCCAGCCAGAATACGAAAACGAAATCCACATCAATGTTGGACCAAATTGCGCCCACTTCGTCTCTGCCACAAACGTCGTCGAGACACTCGGTGAGATGGAACCCACTCCCATCAACACAAACCCCACGAGCAACAACAACTTCAAGACCACAGCGCTCGTCTGTAGGACCGCACCAGCGTCCCGTTTGATACCATGAAGCGCCACACTCACAAGAATGAATAACGCACCAATCCACAACGAACCCGAACGCTGAAGATACGCTTCAAGTCCGTGCGCGGCTGCCGCAATCGGTGCCGTAAAGCCAGCGAGGATCGAGAGCCAACCAGCCGTATATCCCAAAGAGGGATGCAGAGAACGCCCTAATAAGACGTACTCACCGCCTGATTCGGGGTATAATCCAGCCATCCATCCATAACACACAGCGCCCAATCCAGCGTACAACGCGCCGCAAATCCAAGCCAACACAACGGCCTCTCTCGTCCCCAACGCCGCCAACGAAAATCCAGAGGTTGTGAATACACCCGTGCCGATCATACTCGCGATGATCAATGCACTCAAATGAAGATCACTCAAACCACGTCCTGATGGTTTTGATGTCATATGCTCTCTCTTCCTTCTGTCAAAATCTTCCAAATCAAACGGACACAATGTACCGGGTTCGGCCCAAACAAGAAAGCCCAACAAAGTGTGAACGCTCTCCATCACCCCTCACACTTGATATGTGTAAGGCTAGAAAACTATGACAACAGAGCCTCCATCGAGTCCGGTGGATGTACAAAAACATCTCCAGCATGTGATGGATAGGCTTATCCAAAAGGAGACATTCCATGCAAGTGTATCTCTCAAACACCACTCGTGTATCTTTTCTTCTCATCATCGGATGGTTCCTCGTATCCCTCGTTGCCTGCGGAATGCCAGCACCATCGACAAACTCACAATCTCTGACCATCTCCAAAACCAGCACCAAAACGGTCAGCACCACAGACACACAAGACAAAGCCGACACAAACGACCAAAACACCGAACCAGGCGATATTGGTGATGACACCAACCGCACATGGTGTAACTGCAATGGCATGACCGGAAATGGCGGGAATTACGAATCATGTGCAGGCAATCTCAACAACGCAGGCTGTAATACATGCTGCCAAAACCTCGGCTGGTCAGGTGGTCAACGCAAACATCAAATGTGACAACCCCTCTTAGTCGAAATCTGCTCCGGCAGACATTGCACCAACATACGCCTCGACAAACCTCATCCCCAACCCTTCTCCCAAGGCTGGAGAAGGGGGGATCAAACCGTCTACACGGGGGATACTCGAATGTTGTTCCGGCGGACGTTGCACTTGTGTCTCCGCAAACTCCCCCGACTCCACTCTACAATCCCCTTCTTGCAGGCGGATATAGCAAGCCATATCCTTGGATTCCCTTCTACTCGCCTACTTGCAGTGGGTTTTTTGCGTCTTCACTTGCAATCATCCGCCTCAACAAACTCTCCACCCTGTCGCTTCGCGACTTCCCTCCTCTCAACCCTTTCGAGAGGAGGGACAAACCAACCGACATATACGAAGATTGAGGTCGGACACAAGGCCCGACCCTACTGAGATTCATCCGATATACACGGATTTTTCGTTTATATCGCGACATCTCGTTTGATATGCATCGCTCCCCTTGCCGACAGGAGCGAAGCGAAAGTCCCGTAGGGGGAGCTGGACGAGCGATAGCTCGGACTGAGGGGGTTATTCCTTCTTCGTCGGGCTTATTTGCGTCTTCACTTGCAATCGTCCGCCTCAACAAACTCTCCACCCTGAGCCTCCGGCTCTTCCCTCCTCTCAAGCCTTTCGAGAGGAGGGACCAATTACCCGATATACACGGAATATTCGTTTATATCACGACATCTCGTTTGATATGCATCGCTCCCCTTGCCAACGAAGTGTGTTTGTGCGCTGAGGTGGGACTTTGAGTCCCACCGCAATTCAAATCAATGCGAAGCCATCAAGGCGAGCGTACGCTCTCTATAGCACCGGGTTTTAACCCGGTGATACCAACCAAACAATTCCCTCTATCCAACCATCCATGTTTCCGCTCTCGAAACATACGCTAGGAGAACACGCCCAAAGGATACGAATAAAATCATACATGTATGGATATTCGGAGACGAATGGCTGTCCACCCAGGTTTTAACCCGGTGATACCAACCAAACAATTCCCTCTATTCAATGATCCATGTTTCCGCTCTCGAAACATACGCTAGGAGAACACGCCCAAAGGATACGAATAAAATCATACATGTATGGACATTCGGACACCAACAAACCCATGAACGCACGGATATTGGGATACGAATGGCCCCCACCCAGGTTAAAACCTGGGCCTATAGATAACGTACGCGATGCTTCCAGCATCGCATCGTTCGGAATGAGGCAGGTCTAAAGACCTGCCTTCAAAAACAGCCAAACCATCTACACGGTATACATCGCCCCCTTCTATGAGCCCCTCACATAATCTGCGAAGTCATACACACAGGCCACACCATCGCGCTGTTGTAACGCACGAAGTCTCATATACACCTCACGCATACACGAGACCCTCTCAGAAGGTACCTTTCTCAACATCTGCGCAAGCAACGCCCGCACATCCTCAGAGACACCTTCGAGAACAGGTTCATCATCACTCGTAATCTTCTTGAGCAGCTCCGCAGGAGCCTCCGCCTCAAAAGGTCGCCGTCCAGTCAAACACTCGTATAACACAACCCCCAAACCAAACTGATCGCTCTGTGGTGAGAGCGTCTCGCCAGTGATCTGTTCAGGGGACATATAGGCCATCGTCCCCTTACGAAAACGCCCCCAAGTCACATCCGATAACTTGGTGGCTTTCATCAACCCAAAGTCCGCGAGCTTCACCTCTCCTTCGTGAGAAAGCAAGATATTGGATGGACTGATATCCCGATGAATCAACCCCATCTTTCGGCCATCACGATCACACGCTCGATGCATATAATCCAGCGCCAACGCGATCTCCGATGCAATCATCAAGGCAAAGGGAGCTGGAAATGGACCCTTCTGTAAAGACCGCTTGAGATCACAACCCGCGACATACTCCATACAAAGGTAATACATCCCCTGCTCTACACCAAGATCGTAGATCTGCACCAAGTTACGGTGAGACAATTGCGCGCCCAAACGCGCCTCTTCGATCAATGAACGAGTCAAATGCTCATCCATAGATTGCGAAAAAGGCAACGTCTTCAGCGCAAACTCCTTGGCAAAACCACTCGCACCGTACCGCGTCGCCAAAAAAACCTCGGACATCCCACCACGACCAAGCAAACGCAGCAAACGATAAGGCCCCAAACTCTTCGGCATATATCCAATGTTCTCGGTATCCAACGGCTCCTCCCTTGTCATCTGTACCCTTTCCATCCTATCCTTCCTCAAAGCAATCCATCAAGCCCCGGAGTAAGAACACCATGTCAGGAACCAAGAGCATCACCATCGCAACGGCCCACAGTGAATGGCTCAACAAAGGCCCCGCACGCTGCCAATTGCTCGTCCTCGAAGGTCCTGACCAAGGGAAAGCCATCCCCATTCAAGAACACCCTATCCTCCTTGGAACAGCCGAAGACTGCGACCTCATCCTCACAGATGAGCGCGTCTCCAGACACCACCTGCGTATCCAACGCGATGAGATGTGGTTCATCGCCACTGACCTTGAGAGCCGTAACGGCACACTCTTCGAAGGCGCACAGATCAAAGAATCCAGACTCCGCCCAGGTGCCACACTCAAACTGGGCCACACCTTCGTCCGTATCCAACCCCAACCACAAGAACTCTCCATCACACCAAGCCAATCGCGATCATTTGGCGATCTGGTCGCCGAATCCTTTACGATGAGAGAGGTCTTTGCCGCACTCGAACTCGTCTCCCTCTCCGATGTCACCGTCCTCCTCGAAGGAGAAACAGGTACAGGCAAGGAGATCGCCGCGCGCTCCATCCACGAAGCCAGCGACAGACACAAAGGACCATTCGTCGCGATAGACTGCGGCGCCCTCCCACCCACACTCCTTGAGAGCGAATTCTTTGGACATGTCAAAGGAGCCTTCACTGGTGCCGAATCCCAACGCGCAGGCGCCTTCTTACGCGCACAAGGTGGGACGCTCTTTCTCGATGAACTCGACCATATCCCCCCCGCCGCCCAAGCCCGACTCCTCCGCGCCATCGAAGAGCGACGCATCAGGCCTGTTGGCGCAGACAAAGAACACGACATCGACGTGCGGATCATCGCCGCTTCACAGATCGACCTCGACACACACATCGCCGAAGGTACCTTCCGCCCCGATCTCTATTACAGACTCTCCGTCGTCCGGATCAAACTCCCCCCCCTTCGAGAACGACGTGAGGATATCGCCCCTATCACACGCGCCCTCCTCAAACGACGTGGCATCCCCACAGACCCCACCCCCTATCATCTACTCGACAAGTTGATGGCCCACGACTGGCCCGGTAATGTCCGCGAGTTGCGCAATGTCATCGAACGCTCCATCGCCCTCTCTCCACACGCCAAACACTTCGCCGACCTGCACATCCATATGCACCCCATCACACACAACCAATCGATGAATATCCGCACAGACCTGCCTTATAGCGAAGCCAAACAACAACTCATTCAGCAATTTGAGTGTGCCTACCTCAAAGACGCATATGCACGACACGATGGCAACTTGTCTGCCATTTCACGAGACATCCAACTCGATCGCAAACACCTTCGCAATCTACTCAAAAAACACGATCTCATTTGATAATGGTAGTCTCCGCCGCTTGATGCACAACCATCACAACAACACATCAAGAACAATCGCAGTGATATTGTCGTTTCCACCGTTGTTATATGCGGTCTTGATCATCGCCTCACAGGTTTGCTTTGCGTTCCCAATCGTCATCAACCTCTGAAGCTCGTCATCGGAGACAGGACCGGTTAATCCATCCGAACAAATCAAAAAACGATCGCCTGGTTCGAGTGTCACCGTCGAGAGCGTTGGGGTCAGCTCAATCTCCATCCCGAGCGCTTGTGTGATGACATTCCCATGCTTAAAGGCTTTCAGTGGGGGCACAGTCATCCCTGTCGCCTTGAGCTGTTCGTACAACGAATGATCAACAGTCAATTGAGAGAGGCGCTGTTTGCGGTAGAGATACACACGACTGTCGCCAACATGGACGATGAGCGCCTTGGCCGTGTCCTTCTTCTGATGTTCGAGGAGTATCATCGCGAGCGTCGTCCCCATAGAACGAAGCGCGCCTTCCTTTTGGAGCTTGATGGTTTGGTGTGCGAGCCGCGTCGCCGCATCTCCCATATTCTCCAGGAAAGTCCGATCCTTTTTGAGCGCGTATGGCCATGTCACCTCATGATCTTCGGCGTTCTGGCGAAAAAATCCATGAATCGTCGACAAAGCAAGCTGACTTGCGATCTCTCCCCCTTCATATCCACCCATCCCGTCGGCGACGGCATACAAACCGAGCCTGTCCGATGTGCAAAAAGCGTCTTCGTTGTTGCGTCGTCTGCCGATATGTGTCCCAGCGTAAGCGTCAATCTTCATGATATACCTCCTGTGTGTTGAGGCCACACCAATGCGAGAAGTATGCCACCTGTAAACCCTTGAAATCCGGTATACCGGCTGATGTCACGACACCCCATCGACTGTTTTGCACCCAACTTTCCATGGGGTCTGTACACCCCACCCCTTGTCGGTGTGTGTGAAACGGAATATCTTCCGGGTGCGTTTGCACACAACAGAGAAAGGAAGAGTATGCCACCGCAACGAACACTAGAGTTAAAAAGCCTCCTGCACCACGACGTCTTGACGGAGACATGGGAACCCATTCAACAACTCTTCAGGAGTTGGGCCAAAGGCGACGAACGCAAGATCGCGCTGATGTATTTACATGACCAAATACTCGGCGCAAATGACCGCTTCAAGACGATCCTCGCGCACCCCTCTTTGCAACCTTGGATCGCCATCGAGCACGATAATGCGCTGTGTATCCAACAACCAGAGGGGACGGCTCTCATCGACGACCTGCTCCCTCACTGTCGTACACGTATCCGACAACACGGCGAATCTCTCTATGCGTTCAGCAAATCCAACGTGTACCAACACGAGTTTGACAAACTCTTCGCGCTCCAGCTCGACGAATGGGCACATATCAACCCCCCTTTTCCTCACACAGCGGCCCCTCATATTCTCAAAGTATCGAGTATGACGGAGAACTTTCACGACTTTGTCGTCACACCAGAGCACGGCCTGTTCCTGCTCGATGACCGCATGGATCTCTGGCAACATACAGGCACCCGCTGGGAATGTGTGGACATGAGGGATACACCCCCCACACACAGAGAACACGGTGAGATCGCCCTCGCATGGGACGCACCCAACAGACGCCTCGTCGCATGTGGTGGAGGCATCCAAGAGACGATGATCATCGACCTTGAAGAGGCCGACTGGATCTTCTTTTCAGAGACAGGTCCAGCGCGCGCAGAGACATCGACAGCCTCAAGAATGCTCTCGACACCTCATGGTGTCTTCTGTCTTCAAGATGGTAAGCTGTGGCATCTGCGACAGGCCCGCTGGGAACACATCTCCACCCTCGACTTTGCACACAACGCCGCCGGACACGTCAAAGAATGGCTCTTCTATGATCCAGCCTCCGACCTGCTCTTCGCCTCCGTCCTCTACACAGAGAGCCACACATCAAAGACACCACCAACCTATCCGTTTTACGTCTTCGATGGACAACAATGGCAAAGTCTGCCGCTCAAACTCCCCACAAGTATCCAGGCGATGTTGCCTTACAAGGTCAGTGGACAGCACACACATCCCCTTCATATGACCTACGATCCGTACAGTAGACAGTGGATCTTGATGACCTCAGCGTTCATGTACATGCTACCTTTGATGTGGTTCTCCCTCCCGACCTCCACACTCGCCCAACACCAAGAAGAAGCCACCGCTGACGCTTGACAAGCCACCCTCCACACACCAGATACAATATGGCTACAACACACCCACGTAGCCTATCCCTTCACCACCACAAAGGAGAACACCATGTTGCGATATCGTTTACTTGGAAAGTCCGGATTACGCGTCTCCGAGATCTGCCTCGGCACGATGAGCTTTGGTCAAAATTGGGGCTTTGGCGCAGATGAAGCGACCAGCCACAAAGTCCTCGACACATACGCAGCGCGAGGCGGAAACTTCCTCGACACAGCCAACAAATATCACAACGGCGAGACCGAAGAGATCCTCGGCAATTGGCTCGAAGGTAAGCGCGATCGTATGGTCGTCGCGACCAAATACACCCTCGCGATGGACCACTCCGATCCAAACACCTCAGGAAATCATCGCAAAAATCTCGTGCGTTCAGTAGAAGACAGCCTCAAACGTATGAAGACCGATTACATCGACCTGCTCTGGGTCCACGCATGGGACCAATACACCCCCTACGAAGAGACGATGCGCGCACTCGATGACCTCGTCCGAGCAGGAAAGGTCCTCTACATCGGGATCAGTGACACACCTGCCTGGGTCGTCTCCGCCTCCAATACACTCGCAGAGCTACGCGGCTGGACACAATTTGTGGGTCTTCAGATCGAATACAGCCTGCTCCAACGCACGCCAGAGCGCGACCTGCTGCCTATGGCCAAACACTTTGGTATGTCCGTCGCGGCGTGGGGACCGCTCGGTGGTGGTGTACTGACAGGGAAATACACACGCCACGCTGAACCCAAAGATTCACTGCGCTCACAAGGAAACGCCGCACGAGGTCGTACCTCGGAGAAGAACCTGGAGATCGCACGCACAGTCGATAGCATCGCAGACGAGTTGGGCGTGACCTCTGCGCAAGTCGCGACTGCATGGGTACATGCGCAAGGATATCCATATATCCCCATCATCGGCGCGAGAAAAGTTGAGCAAATCGAAGACTCTTTGGGCGCGGTTGATGTCTCCTTACAAGACGAACACCTCAAGCAGCTCGATGAAGTCAGTCAGATCTCGTTGGGATTCCCACATGACTTCCTCGCCTCTGATAACGTTAAAGATCTCGTGTACACAGAGACAAGAGGCCGCATCGACGGCAGACAATAAGGAGCCCACATATGGACACGGATACACCCATTGAAGATGTCGATGTCTTCGCACAAATTGGAGAAGAAGGATTTCGTGACCTCACAGCCGCCTTCTACAAACGTGTCAAACAAGATGACATCCTCGGCCCCATGTATCCAGACAACGACTGGGAAGGCGCTGAAGAGAGACTTCGCGACTTTTTGGTCTTTCGCTTTGGTGGTCCACGCCGCTACCTCGAAAAACGTGGACATCCCCGCATGAGAAGACGACATATGCCCTACGTACTCAACAGCAAGTCACGTGATCGATGGTTGCTACTCATGGGCGAAGCGTTCGAGGAAACAGACATCCCCCCTCCCATCAGACAACACCTCTTCGCCTTCTTCACGAAGGTCGCCCACTTCCTGCAAAATCACCCCGACTGAACGTCACCACCGAAGATGGACACTTGATACACATCAAAACAATCCCCCATCAAACGTCCTATACCAGGGGACATTGTGTCTCATCTTCGTAGAAGGAAACAAGATGTCTCCATTCACCATCCTCATCCTCATTTTCGCCGGACTCCTCGCTCTTGGCTGGCTCTTATGGCCGGAACAAGGCCTCCTCGTACGTCTCCGCCGCAACAAGGAGTTTGCAGCTCGTGTCCTCAGAGAGGACGCGCTCAAGCACCTCAAACAATGTGAAGCCGAAGACATCATCCCGACCATTCCAAGTGTCGCTGGAGCCTTGCGTATCGGTGTCGACGACGCCACACGACTCCTTCGCTACATGGAAGACCTCAAACTCGTCGAACACCTCCACGGCGCGTACCAACTGACCAAAGAAGGCCGCGATTACGCCCTTCATATTATCCGCTCCCACCGCCTGTGGGAGAGCTACTTGGCCAACCACACAGGGTACGGAGAGCGCGAATGGCACGACCGGGCTGAGCGTATGGAACACAAGATGTCTTCGGACCAAACCGAACAACTCTCCAGACGTCTTGGACACCCGACACACGACCCTCACGGCGATCCTATCCCCACCGCCACGGGAGAGTGGAAGCCCCTCACAGGTAACCCGCTCGATCATGTCGAAGGCCCAGGCCCCTGGAAGATCGTCCACATCGAAGACGAACCCCCTATCATCTACGAGCAGATCCTCGCCGAAGAGTTGTTCCCTGGACATGTCCTCGAACAAGTCGAAAAACAGGAGCGCTCCATTCACTTTTGGTCTGGTGGGATCGAACACATCATCGCACCTGTCGTCGCCGCCAACATCACCGTCGAAGAGATCCCTCGCTCTCAAGTTGTCGACCTCTCCAACGCCTGTCGCCTCTCCGAGCTGTCCCTCGGTGAGAGCAGCCATGTCCTCCAACTCTCGCCAACACTGAGGGGACGTGAGCGACGCAGACTGCTCGATCTAGGGATTCTGCCTGGGACAAAAATCAAGTCACTCTTGCTCGGTCCCGGCGGCTCCCCCACTGGTTATCAAATCAGGGGCACACTCGTCGCGCTACGCAAAGAGCAGACAGACCAGATCTACATCGAGAAGTGTGAAGACATCCAACACACACAAGAGACAACCCCAACAAATGACTCCGTAGAGTCCACACAACAGCGATAAGGCTACTGCAAGGAAAAAAGCGCACGAAGGAGGGCAGGAGATGGAGCCTCAGGCAAGGCATGAGGAGAAGGCATGGCCACTGCCATGTCGACGACGAATAACGAAGCTTGCGGTTTCAGCTGCAACCTCCACGTGCGTTTCTTTTTCCTCTACACTTTTTTTCTTGCAGTAGCCTAAAGTCGTCGGAGAAAATGGTGACAGAATCATCCCAACATACACAAGAATCACAGCCAGGGCTCCCTTCGGCGGCTTGTGAAGACTGCCCCGTCTACAATGCCTCACAGCTCAAAAAGCTCGGCGTCGAGCTGGGCGAGTCGGACCATCTTATCGCCCTCGCAGGGAACCCAAACACAGGCAAGAGCACCGTCTTCAACGCGCTCACAGGCTTGAGACAGCACACTGGTAACTGGCCAGGGAAGACCGTCGCGCGGGCAGAAGGCGGCATGCAATATGCCGACAAACGTTACAAACTCGTCGACCTCCCAGGCACTTACTCCCTCCTCTCCACGAGCTACGATGAAGAAATCGCCCGTGACTTTGTGCTCTTTGGCCGCCCAAATGTCACCGTCGTCGTTGTCGACGCGACGCGACTCGAACGCAACCTCAATCTCGTCCTTCAGATCCTCGAATTGACGGACCGCGTCGTGGTCTGTGTCAACCTCATGGACGAAGCGAGACGCAAGGGCATCGAGATCGACATGCGCGCGCTCGCGAGAGATCTTGGTGTTCCCGTTATCGGCGCTGCGGCCCGCTACAAAGAAGGTATCCCTGAGCTGCTCGAAGCCATTCGCGAAGTCGCAACAGGTGCCTTTCAGGGACAGCCTCACAGGATCCAAAAGACCCCACCTGCGCTCAAGACGCTGCTACCAGAGCTGATAGAGGCGATCAAAGAAGCCTTTCCACAGCTCCCCAACACCCGCTGGGTTGCGCTTCGTTTGTTAGAAGGTGATGCCAAGGTGATGGAGGCTGTCAGGACAGGTGAATTAGGTCACATACAAAACATCTCTTCGCGCGAAAACATGGAAGCCTATAACGAACAAGACGCACCTCCCTTGCAAGATTCGACGTCTCCACAGGCTGTTGAGCTTTTACAGAAGGTCGAGTCCCTACGTTGGAAGATCTCGGCTGACATCCATGAACAGCTCACGGAGTTGTTATTCACAGAGGCCGCACGTATCGCAGACAGAGCAGTCTCTCACCAAGGTGAAGAGAACAAGCTAGATTGGGATCAAAAGGTCGATCGTATCGTCACGAGCAGAAGATGGGGCATCCCCATTATGCTCTTGTTGTTTACGTTGGTCTTTTGGTTGACCATCTCCGGCGCCAATGTCCCCTCACAATTCCTCGCGGACATCCTTATTGGCAAGTTCTACCCGTGGCTGAAGTCGATGGCGGTCGCCATTCATACGCCGTGGTGGTTGCGTGGCCTTGTGCTCGATGGAATGTATCTCGCGACCGCGTGGGTGATCAGCGTGATGTTGCCACCGATGGCGATCTTTTTCCCACTGTTCACGCTCCTTGAGGACCTTGGGTATCTGCCTCGTGTGGCGTTCAATCTCGACAGTATTTTCCACAAGGCCGGCGCACATGGAAAACAGGCGCTGAGTATGATGATGGGTTTTGGTTGCAATGCAGCCGGAGTGATCGCGACAAGGGTCATCGACTCACCACGTGAACGTTTGCTCGCGATCATCACCAACAACTTCTCGTTGTGCAATGGACGCTGGCCTACACAGATCTTGCTCGCGACGATCTTTGTGGGTGTCCTCGCCCCGACGTATCTGGCAGGATTGCTCTCGACTCTTGCGGTTGTCGCGATCGCAGTGTTAGGGGTCTTGCTGACGTTCTTTGTGTCCTGGTTGTTGTCCAAGACCGTTCTCCGTGGTGAAGCGTCGACATTTAGCCTGGAGCTTCCACCTTATCGACCACCTCGCATCTGGCAAACCATTTACACATCGTTGTTGGATCGAACGATCTTCGTCTTGTGGCGTGCGATTGTTTTTGCACTCCCAGCAGGGGCGGTCATCTGGTTGAGCGCAAATATCCACCTCGGCGGGCAGAGCATCGCAGCCCATCTCATTCACTGGATGGACCCATTTGGAATGTTGCTAGGACTCAATGGCGTGATCTTGTTGGCGTATATTATCGCGATCCCGGCGAATGAGATTATCATCCCGACGATCTTGATGTTAACTGTCCTGATCACACAGACCAAAGGCGCAGGTGCTGGCGCTGGCGTGATGTTCGAGCCATCCAATACAGGCGTGACCCTTCAGCTCCTCAAGGCTGGTGGATGGACGCTCCTGACGGCTGTGAATGTGATGCTCTTCAGTCTCATCCACAATCCGTGCAGTACGACGATCTACACGATTTACAAGGAAACAGGTAGCCTCAAGTGGACGCTCATCGCCACACTCCTCCCTCTTGGCATGGGGTTTCTCGTCACGCTCACTGTCGCGCAAATTTGGCATCTTTTTGTGTGAGTTGCTATATTCTTTACCTAGAACCACCCAACAAAAAGGATTGGACACGATGCACAAAGGCAGTTGTTTGTGTGGCGCAGTGACCTTTGAAACCAAGCAAGACCCCGAATACATCTCCAATTGTCACTGCAACATGTGTCAAAAGCATCATGGCGCAGCATATGCATCTCACGCTGTCCTTCGTTCAGAGGATTTCTCTTATACATCAGGGGCAGAAGAGGTCTCTTCGTACAACTCATCGGGAACAGTCATCAGGACATTCTGTCGGCACTGTGGCTCCAGCATTGAGTGGAAGGATCCACAAAACCATCCACAATGGCTCTCGATCGCCGTCGCGCTGTTTGATACGACTTTTAAAGCCGAGATACCGAAAGAGTTCCATACAGAACACAAGGCCTGGTGGATGCAAAATCACTAAATCCCCCTCACCAAAACAATTGTTTGCAAGGAATTCCGATTCATGCGAGACCAGCTCCAGCCGCTTCTTCGACCCTTTGAGACACAGCTCGCGATGATCTTCTCGATACGCACACAGTCTCCCCAGCAAGTCGCCACACTCCGACACACACTCTCTCTTACAGACTATCCCTCCATCACACTTCAGCCTCCAACCCCCTGGGAACCTCTCGCACCACTTCGTCACCTCTGTGAACACTTTGGTCACGCACTTCCACGCGTTGAATCCTCCGAAACATCGCTCTGTTCATGGTGGCTCGGACCTCATGTCCACCTCTCACGTTACTTCATGCGCACAATGGAGACTTTGCGAGGACAACCAACCTTCGTCTGGATCGAACAAGATGACCTGCATCAACCTCTGTGGGGGGACTTTCTTCAACTCGTCCGACAACATCAAGTCCGGTTGCCACTCTCATTTCTCTATGTGATGACTGAGCATGATGCGTCACATGTGGGTGTCAAACCATTCTCTCTCCAAGACATCGACCCCACAAAAGCTCAAGAAGCCCAACCAGCTCTCCAGCTTCCCAAACGCACCAAACAATATCTCGCACAAGCCACCTTCTTTGGTGAACGCTACCACCGCGACATCATGACTTACATGAGCCGGGCAGATCACAAACATCACAAGCAGCTCCTGCGACAAAGTGGACTCCTCGACAAACGTGGAAGATTCGAAAGACAACATCTTCGTTCATTACAGCTCGACCTCCCCCCACAAAGCAAACACTGGCGAACAAGAGCGCATAAAAAGCTCAAGAAGAACGATCAATATACACAAAAAGACCTCTGGCTTCGCTTCTCGCAAGCGCCCCATCTCGTAGCAGACAAAGAATACTCAGCCCATGACATCGCGACAGGGCTTTGGTCTCTGGGGACGCCCTTCATGAGTACACTCTCAAGTCTCTTTGAAGAGTCCACTCTCACAGATGAGGCGAGCTGGCTCCTCTATATGGCGATGGCGCGAACTCCACAACATGCACCTCCTGCTGAGATATCACTCTCATCACCGTACAAAGAGCTCGCTGAGATCAAATACGTCACACACCCCAAGAATGTCTGGCCCAACAAACTCAATCAGCTTCACACCCAGCTCAAGGAACAGGGGCCTTCGTGGGCTGCAGCGCTCGCAGCGACAGAGCTCGTCTCCTGGTATCTTTGTATCTCCCGTCCACAGTTCGCGTTCAAATTACTCAAACCCTATCAAGATGAGGCGCATTGGGCACTTCAATGGCAGATGAACATATTGTATGCCCAGACCTATCTCCAGCTCAAACGACGCGACCTCGCACATAACCATCTCGAACGAGCTGTGAAGTGTGCGCCCAAACCACTCAGCCCCATCCTTCAGGCCGACATTAGAATGCTCACAGCACAATTACTCGCACAAGATGGACAGGGGGACACTGCCTCCACACAGATGAAGCTCGCACGGGATGTTTACAGAGCCGCCGGCGATGGACCAAGACTCGCACATTACCTCATGCGCAACGCCGAACGTATATGGGCCAGAGAACAATTTGATGAAGCACGAAACCTGTTCGGGCAATGCTTTGATTTGTTCAGGACATACAACGATAACCTCGGCATCCACGAAGCACAACTCAAACTCGGACTCGTCATCAATCACGCCTCACACGACACACTCCAACAAAACAAATAAGCTGCATTTTTGATTGGGCTGCGTTTCTTGGCTCTGCTACTGGCGCGCTTCGCTTGCCTTTCTAACGGGGATGCACGGGCATCCCCTGGCGCACTTCGTTTGCCTTCCCCTCCAGTTGACGCCTACGGCGTATGGCTACTATCTATGCCCAGTCATTTGGAGCGACGATTGTATGGATCACCATGAACAGTAGGCCAACCAGCAGTCGCAACATCAGGAACTTTGAACTTAACCTTGAGAATCCCAACACCAAGCATTTTTTCAGAGTTGAAGATGTCAACAGGTGCGTAAACATAATCCCCTTGTTTGACAAACAATGGGTAAGTCGGCAGGAAGTTTCCGTTGGAGCTTGAAAAGCGTACAAAGAAAGGATTTACCTTCTGAATTTCAGACAATGGAAACTCTTTGAGTTTCTTACCCTCTGATGAGTAATGCGTCAACCTATTGTTATCAGGATTCACAATAAAGCTGGAGTCTTTTAACATGAGTATGGGATAACGACTCACATTAACCCTCAACTTAATGAAGTGCTTCGTTTCTTTGTACTTGAAACCAAAAAGAGAACCATCATCACAGGACCACATCGTTCCCTTTGGACCTATTGCCAACAGTTCATCAGCGCGAATGCTCCCCCTACTCTTACGAAGAAGCTTTCCATCGAGAGAAAAAACAGCGTGATAAGAACCTTTAAGAAAAATCAACTCATCGTTTATACCAGCAATCAAGTGTATAATGCCTCCAAATTCACCAACACCAAAGAGTTGGCTGACATGAACTTTCCAGGCAAGTTTACCTTGCGATGTCAAAGCAATAACATAACCCTTGGCTGTGCAAGTAAATATTTGATTTTTGATCGAAAGCATAGGGCATTGAATCGTATCATCGTCAGGAATTTTGTACTCCCAAAGGTGACTTCCATCTTTGCTCGACACACCAACAACTGTCTTTAGCTCGCGATCTCCAACAAGAGCAATCAACTGACCACTTGACATCAATGTCGGATGGACGAAGTTTTGGTAAAACCCATTTGAAAAAAAAGAAAGTTTCCCAGTCGACGAAGACCGGATAGAAAATCCGTAGCCGTTGTTACCATGATATTTAGGCACACGTTCGAGTCCAAAGAGAACACCCTTTTCATTCGGGTCTACAAGGAAGTTGAAGCCTTGGTATGAGTTGAAGTGAGCAAAGTCAAATTGACGCCCTCCATGAAAGTCAATCATATAACCAGTCGTGTAAGGATATCCAATAGAGTTTTCTTTCATAACAGACAAAAGAATGCCCTTTGGATGGAGAGTCATTCCAAAGATCTTATGAGTCTCACAAACCTCCTTTCCATTTTTACTTTGACAATGATCTTGTCGAAAAATCAGTTCACTTTGAAAAGGTTTGCATGTGAGATATTTGCTTCTGTCACAAGCATCTTCAGGAGGACTCTCTTTGATAACATCTTCACTTCCGATGAGTTCAGGTGTTTTTTCAACCAAAGTATCTTTCACAAAGGGTTCATCAACTTCTTTTCCAACAGAAGCATCGACTTCAGGAGTCCATATTTCCCTACTCAACTCGGCTTTGTGTTGAGGATGTTCTTGTGTACTTTCAAGGGTTTTTTTGCTTGCATTGCAATTGGCAAACAAACAAACTACCAAGAGCAAGACAAATGGTGTGGTTCGTTTCATATCGGGGAATCCTCACAAATCGCAGTGCCAGCCCCGTGAGATGCATTTGCAAGCGAATAACACATATACTTTGCCATCAATGCCCAATCATTTGGTGCTGGAACGCTTGCATCGAATATCGCGTCGGCATATGGAATGAAATAAATGTGCTTATTGAAACTATACGCGCCATAAAACGCTCCAGCAGGGAGCCTCAGCAGCGCCGGACGACCTAATACATAGCCATTGGATCCGCTTCCAGACACGTCATTAAACAACTGGAATTTGAAGTTACTTGCATTATACGGAACCGAAGCAGCTCTTTGGAAGAGATCTCCTGAAGACTTTCCATACCAAACATGAAATCCATTTTGATAACCAGCTCGATCATCATAGACCACATCAACGCCTGTACTGGACTTGTTAAAAGAAGTATAACGACTGTAAATATCGGCCAAAACACCTTGATCTTCCCACAAGCCAGATGTTGTCTTTTTGTACTTATGTATTTTTTCTGACGTTTCGCTCACAAGAAACATATACTCAGCCGAACCAACCTTTACAATAGTAGGCGCACTTTTAGCAAGAAGAACATTGCTTTGTGAGTCCTTTTGTTCTGAGATCAAGAGAAGACCCGAACCTGAAAACTCAAACATCTTCACCTTTCCATCGACCCCTCCCTCGTTTCTCGTGAAGTATATTTGAAGGGTTCCACTATCCTTTTTGTACACCTTGGGACTCGAATCAGAGACAACATTCAGAATGGTAACACCACTCACAACATCGTTTGCATCGATCGAAAAGTATGCAATTTTATCATCTGCTGCATTTCTATAGAATACGTACAATTTCTCTTGAAAACCAACAAAGAGCGTTTGAGAAGAAGGGCTCTCATAAGCTGCGCCTTGTATCTGTGGTGCTGTAGGTAGAATATCACTCCAAGTTGAACCCGTTCTTTTTTTGATCAAAATTCTCCTGTTTGATGCGGCAGTCATTTCGATGGTCGTTAAGTAGATACTTCCATTAAAGGACGTCAAAGAAACGCCACCAACGATCTCAGACCCCGAAGCAAGACAAAATCCATTCGAAGAACACGTTCCTGAAGTTGGATTGGAGTTGATATGTTGATACAAGAAAGGATTTTCTCCAGAGGCTCCGTCACCAGAGGCAGCGCCATTTGCAAAAATGAAAGCCTTGGTGGAGGACTCGCAACTCGGGAGCCCATTGCGATTCCAATCGATACAACCAAAATTTGGGACAAACGGATCGCCTTGCACCGAAAATAGATAAGGAACATTCGACAAATAATGATAGTAACCTTTTACATCAAGAACAGGAACTCCAGAAAACCCCACAGTTTCATTTAAGTTGGAAGGATTTAGAGAAGGATATGATCCATCAGCAAATTGCAATGGTGCATTTGGAGTAATAGAGTTTAGACTATCATAACCATAGTTCATGATGCTTGGATAGTTTGGTTTATAATTGAAGGAAAGTGCACTCTTTGGATCCCCTCCGTGCTTCAGACCGAGAACATGACCAAGTTCGTGGGCAAAGTGCTTAGAGTTTCTGAAATCGAATTTGTAATCCCCTATATTAGTCCCCGCACTAGAACGCATAATAGCGAGATGCCATATCCCCATACGTTCATTGCTCATAGACAAGGTGCCGGTCGTCACATTCTCACTACCTCCCCAGTTTCCGTAGGAGTATCGAGAGTCACTCTGACCATTGATCGTACCATAACCGCTCACAGGATCGCCCGAATGAACCTGAATGTCAATATGCATACGCATACCACCTTGTCCGTTGGGATTGTTAAGAAACTGTGAACTTCCAGAGCCTTCGCTGTATATTCTGAAAATCAAATCCAAGTCAGCCTTTGACATTGCCGTTTGCCCAGGCTCTCGATCAACTTCGATAAAGATATCTTTGTGTGAAGGTGTTGCACCATAACGAGATAGCTCAGTGTGATCGTCACCCAAGGTTCTTCCAAAAACCTCCCAACTATCAGGAATTCCATCCCCATCTGTATCCCGAGCATTATGAACATTTGCACAAACGCCCACACCAGGAGTTGAAGAAGTGCAATGTAAATCAACACCAGGCTTGCATGGACAAGTCCCCAAAGCGACTTCAAGTTGATTCCCAAGACCATCGCAATCGAGATCATACAACGTGTTGCATACACTTGGGTCTACGAAATTGAAGCTCGAGACATTGGGGATATCATTGTGGTAAACCCTAACCTTAAGAGTATCTGTTAATATCACTGAACCGTTATAAGCATACTTGGCAGCCACAACAACACCGTTCGAAACCGAAGCTGTTCCTGTTTTGACAGCAGCAGAATAACGCACCCCACTATCGTCGTCAAAACGAACATTTTCACCATTCGACGATGCAAGCAAAAGAACAGTATCAGCTATTCCTCCTCCCAAATCAGACAGAACAGCAGCCTGAAACGTTTCATCCCCAAGCCAAGAAGTTTGCCAAAACTTACCCCCAAATGGCAAATCGAAGTCTACAAGGACACTGTCCACCCATAACTCCGTTTTGCCTCCATTTGTTCCATTGTAACTCCGGATGACAAGTTTATATACCCCGTCTGTTGGAATGGTACAATTCGTCCCCAGAGCAATCAAAGACTCTCGACTTTGGAGAGTAAAATCATCATTTGTACAAACCACCTCCCCTGTATCACTACGCACAATCGACATCACAGGGTCAGCGGATGAAGACGAACTACCAGGCATCGTTGTTGAATTTTTTGTTTCAAACACAGTGTTATCGCTAGTCGTTAGCCAATAACTCCGAACTGTTATGTAATCTTGATGGTAAGACTCCAGTTCTACTTCACAAAATTTGTCAGTAGAAGCACATGCAAACACATCTCCAACACCCAACGAAAAAAAAGAAAACCAGCCAAAAACCAACAAACATGTAAACTTTCTCATGTGATTCTCCTTTCTCACTTCAGCATTTGCTCTTTGAGTTGGGCAACTCTCTTCATCTTCTCAGCATCCGAAAGAGCCTTCCATTCACCATCCAAACGTTTCTTCAACTCGTTTTGGTACTTGTCATCCTTCTTCTTCTGAAGTTCTCTCGCCTTTTGTTCAGCAACAGCGTCATGGTTCTTCGGTAAAAAGGTGTACTTCTGGCGAGCAAAACTCTTGCACATACTCATGTCAATGGGTACTTGTAGCGAGAATGGTTTGGTGACATTCCAACGCAAGGAACCCTGTGTTGTATAGCCAGTAGTCTGCTCGCCTCTCAAAACGATTTCAACAGGCCGACCATGAAAAAANGGAACAGGTATATGCCCAGCTCGTTTATCACCAGACACAAACCACCGTTTCAAAAGATACTTTTTCTGGCGAATTGACGAAATACTCTTGAGAGCAATTTTTGTCCCTACAGGACGGATGATGAAAGACTTGATCTTGTAAGGAAGATTTGTGACTTTGGTGTGTTCGATCTCCACAGGAAACATACAATGGTTGAAGTCCCTCTTCCCTCCTGAAGTAAGTATCGTCACGCGAACATTCCCGTCTTCGTAAACGCTACGAGAAAGAATGGGTTGTTGTGAAATGGCTGTATCCTCTGGTTTTTTTTCATTTTTACATGACATCAAACCAGCCGAGACCAAAGCCAGGGCGATGATAGTGCGATTCATAACGTCTCCTCTTGCTCATGTGACCAAGCACAGAATATAGGGTATGTACTTTGTAAATACAGATCAGCATGATCAGCTAAAAAGAACCTCGAACAGCTTACAAACAAGGTTATTTACAAAGAAACAAAGCACCTCCTATATCAGCGTTGCTCCGTGAATATAGTACACACTATATCCCCACCTCCAAGGATAAACAAGGGCCCATGACAAGTTTTTTAAGCTGACGCAACAAATTCCCTTGCCAGGAGTCTATCCTTGTGGTACAAACTACACCATTCATAGATGTCGGATGTTGGTTGATGCAACTCCAAATTTGCACATGCACTTAAAAAAAACAGGGCTTTTCCTGTACATGTTCAACCTTCCGCATTCTTTTTTTGGTTCCAACAACCTTATGGGGGTATCTTATGGATACATCACTAGGCTCGATTTTAGACTTGTACCAATTCACATCCGGTAGACGATTGTTCGCTTACTTCGGTGTTCAAAAACAAGCACGGATTCACAAACTCACATCTCCAGCTCTTGATGCTCACATCACCCTTGCGATCAAGCATGACCACAACACACGTAAGCTCGAAAGAAAGTGGCGAACCCAAAAGGGAAGCAAAACAACAGTAGATCTCCGACCTCTGGACTACAGCCTCGATCGTTCTGTCACTTCGATATCCCGCCACTGCGAGAATTTCACCCATGCAATGGACCCAGGCCACCCTCTGTACATCCTCGCAGCAGAGATCACCACAGACTTCTTCCCTGAAGGTCCAGGTGCAATTACACAACTCGAATATGAAGAGGAGATCTCCACTGTCGATGAGATGATCGAAGCACTCAACACCCCAAAATACCAAGAGCATGTCCAAAAGCTACATCTTACCCCCTTGTTGGACAACACAAAAAAACGCAGCGAGGCTCTCCACCAAGCTCTGCAGAAAAACAATGGCCCTGAAATCACATTTGGTGATGTCAAAGCCGCCCGCGCAAAAGGTCAACAGCTCCTCGAACAGATGATCGCGATCATTATCGGCACCTACTATAACAACGAATCACACACCAAACCTCGACAACAACTCCTCGAACCTGTCATGAAACAACAGGCCAGAATCGCTGACCTCATGAAAAGACACCGCCCTGTCAACGACGTCAACCCCGAAACAGGTGAAGACGAAACAGAAGATACACCACCACAAGAAGACCCCCAAACCACCGAAGAACAAAAAACCGAGTAGTATCTTAGGCCGTTGGTCTTTTATCGTCTTTCCTGAGGGTCAACCCCCAGAGAAGACGCGTCAACACCTCCAAAATAGGGGTCAACCCCCAGAGAAGACGCGTTAACACCTCTCAAATAGGGGTCAACCCCCAGAGAAGACGCGTCAACACCTCCCAACCCACACTTGACCCCCAAAAAAGAGGTATCAACACCTCCAAACTCACACCTGACCCCTAACAAAGACATGTCAACGACTCCAAACCCATACTCCACTTACAAAAGAGATGCGTCAACGACTCCAAACCCATACTCGACTTGCAAAAAAGACGGCTCACCGCCTCCCAACCCACACTCCACTTACAAAAAAGGCACGTCATCGCCTCCCAAGCCAAACCTCACTTTCTTGAGAGCTCTTTGACACCCAAAACGCATGAATAGAGGCTTGGTAAATCCGAACCCTACTCTTTCCGAGACGAGGTTATCAGAGGTCTTATTTGTTTGTCGCACCTTCGGACATTTGCATCGTAGGGGCAGAGCTTGTCAATGCCGCGGATATCTCTGCAAGTCCGACACAAACCTTTTCGGTACAACTCTACGATGCGAGCATCCCCGATCCAGCCAACCCCCCAAAGATCCTTGAGAAGGAAAGTAACACAACTCCAGCTATCGAAGCGTTCAAGGCGAGTGAGCTAGATTTTGTAACGACACCCAAAAAATACATCGCCAAAGATAGCGTCGTAACCTTTTAGGCTACTGCAAGGAAAAAAGCGCACGAAGGAGGGCAGGAGATGGAGCCTCAGGCAAGGCATGAGGAGAAGGCATGGCCACCGCCATGTCGACGACGAATAACGAAGCTTGCGGTTTCAGCTGCAACCTCCACGTGCGTTTCTTTTTCCTCTACACTTTTTTTCTTGCAGTAGCCTTACAAGGGCGCTGTTGCATCGAGTTCAGGAACAACAAAGATGAGACTGATCTTGCATTACGTCACATTCTGATACACCTTTTGTTGTGTGGTGCTTTGCACAAGCAACAAAATGCCAGGAGAATCACATGAGCCAAACATTTATAAGTATCGACGATTTCAACGACGATCTGTGGCAAGCAGTTGCATCGATCGGTTCGGACTGGGTTACACTTGTGATCAACAAACCGATCGATGTGTATCCTATCTCCCCGGATGAATATCTGTTGATCATCCCAGAAAACATCACGCTCATGTTCGTGGATACGGGAAAACTCAACCTCCTCAAGGTGGAGTTCAACGAAGAGCAACATGCAACAACCATCGTGGAAGTCTATTCCCCCTCCAATGTGACTGCACCATCGAGGATGGAGATCAAAACAGGTGAAGGCACGTTGAGATTCACAAAGGGCGGAGAAGTTGAGCTGGGTTGGTGGGGATATCAAGTCAAAGATCTTCCCGAACCCCCTTACATCGTGTTTGCCAATGGATATCTGCAAGAAGCGATCGATTCACTCAAGGATGCGTCAGGTGGAGGCATTGTCAACATCCCGAGTACACTCATCAAACTACGCCAAACCTACCCTATCCATTGTCGAAGCAATGTCTCGCTACGTGGAAAGGGTTATGGTACGATCCTCGCGATTGAAAATGGAACTTTTCCCCCTGAACCTCCTCCGGCAACAAATACCATCCTTCACCTTGAAGGTGTAGAAAACATCTTCATTGAGCGCATCACCTTTAGTAGTGGCTCTATTCCAGAATCCGCCCAGATCGAGATCCGGGGTGGATGCAAACACCTACGCATCGAACGTTGTACATTTATTGGGGGATGGTCTTCGATCTGGTCGACTCCAGGAGAGAACCAAACAAACGAATATATCGACATCTTCAACAATCACTTCAACACAGGTGCGCATCAGGTCTACATAGGCAGCAGCTACACCTATCCGGAACAACACCGATACATCAAGATCATCGGGAATCGATTCAAGACATTGGGGGATGGAGGTGCCGACGCGATCAAGTTGAGAAAGAGAGTGCAGGATGTGTTGATCCAAAACAACATCATACAAGGAACACCACTCCCAGTCGGAGGAAAGAAAGTGCTTTCGGGTGATGGGATTGATTTGTTTGGATCAGGAGATCGTGTGTCGATCATCGGGAATGTGATCGAGTACTACGGGGTCAATGGTATCGACATCAAAACAGACGATCAAGGTTATCCTCCCGCAGAGAGCGGCAAGAACCGCCAAGTGATCATAAAAGGCAATATCCTCCGAAACAACGATGGACATGGTGTCAAAGTTGCGACACAAGCAAAAGATACGACACAACAGTGGCCTTACATGGTGGAGATCGTCGACAACCAAATCTACGAAAACAAGCGACATGGGATTTTATGTGGTGGCAAGTACATCGGGATCATCGGAAACCATATCTTCAGAAACGGAATCGGAGAAAAAACAGATGATCAAGGAGGTATTCGAGTAGAAGGGAATGATGGCTATTCTGTTCGTTCCGAATATATCTCTCTGATTAGCAACTTGGTGATAGACAATGGGAAGGATGACTCAACTAAAAATTTTGGTATCCATGTTACAAACGCAGTCGATAAGTGTCGACTATTCACCAACCAGCTTTTTTGCCGCCCTCCAGAAGTTGGAAGATTTCCTTACCAAAATAGTGGAGTAATTGTTTCAGCTGGAGCTCAGGACGTATCACTCAAAAACAATGATTGCAAGGGTCATGAGCCAGGACAAGATATGCTGCTTTTCAAAGGAGCAGGAATCACAGGCGAGTCGAAAAATTGCGTCATTGGAGAGCTTTCAAGCACTATCGATGAGCGTCCCATTTTCGTATCGCCCTCCAACATCTGTCTACTTTCAGCCACTCTCGTTAACGCAGAGCAAATCACAAATAACATTACGCTCAAGATCTTTGATCGGAGCACCACTCCGGAAACCGAATTGCTCGTTTATAGCCAAGGAAATACTCCCAAGTTTATTCCCGTTGAGTTACAAAACCCAAAAACTCCAACACCACCAGCCCCTCCACCTCCAGAAGAAACCCTTGTAAAGGGAACAGTGTTGAGTTTCAAAAAAACGGACAGTGGCAACGAACAATTGACGGATGCAAGACTTGTTTTGCACTACGTAACTTACTGACTCCGTTTGCCCAAAAGTCAAAAACTAGGGGAGTTTACACCCATGAGACGACTACTTCATTCCCTCTTCACACTTTTGACCTTTGCTTTTCTTGTGCATTGCGGACCTACGGAGGTTTGCACTCCAGGAAAGAAAGTCGAATGTACTTGCTCGGGAAACACAAAGGGCACAAAAACATGCTCTGATGATGGCTCCACATACTCCGCTTGTTCATGCCCAAATCAAGAGCCTCCCAAAGAATACTCCAACGAAAACGACCAAGAAGAGATAACTTTGGAGAACACCCTTCCAGACGAACGTTTTTCTGAAGAATCCCCCAAAGAAAAAACCCCTGACGCAGGCCATCATGAAGAAAACACACAAGTAGAGGCTCCCACAGAAAAGCATCCTGAGCCCGAACAAATCGTCGAAAAAGAATGCACTCCCAACACAACAAGAAGCTGTTACAACGGCCCCACAGGGACAAACAGCATTGGTGAATGCAAACCTGGACAGCAAATCTGTAGCAAAGAAGGTGCTTGGAGCCTGTGTGCTGGGCAAATCCTCCCAACCCAAGAATCATGCAATGGCAAAGATGACGACTGCAACGGCATGACAGACGACACCTACCCTGAAAAAGACAAAGCTTGCGATACCCAAAAGCCGGGCATTTGTAAGGATGGTGTCTATCAATGCACAAATGGAAAGCTCGAATGCAGACAAACCAACACCCCAAAGACCGAAGAATGTAACAACATTGACGACGACTGTGACGGACAAATCGACGAAGAGCTCAAACAAGATTGTTACTCTGGCCCTAGTCAAACCGAAGGAATTGGCACATGTAAAAAGGGAGAGCAAACTTGTACAGCGGGCAAGTGGGGATTATGTTCAGGAGAAGTTATCCCTCAATCCGAAGTGTGTAATGGAAAAGATGATGACTGTAATGGTATCATCGATCAGTCGTATGCACCCAAACTCTGTCCAGCCAACCAGACATGTGAAACGGGTCTCTGTCTTGTCCAATGCAAAGAGCACGCTGATTGCCCGAACAAAACGAACTGTCAAAATGGTTTGTGCAAGTCATTTACCTGTCAAAGCCCCTTGCAAGCGTGTGTTCATACATGTGTCGATGTGTCATCAAACGCAGAGCACTGTGGTGCATGCTACCAATCTTGCTCAAGTATCCAGGCTTGTAGTAACAGCGCATGTGTGTGTGACCTTAACACAGCGCAAATTTGCAATGGAGTATGTACCGATGTCTCATTTAATGACGCAAACTGCGGTACTTGTGGAACGACATGCACAAATGGAACGCTCTGTGTAGAAAAGAAATGTACAACTTCGTGGGCGCAAAAAGTAGAACTTTATGGGAGCGTTGGTCTCATCAAATCAAGAATACAAAGCACAACAATAGATAGCAACGAAAATATTTATGTCGCTGGAGTCTTTGAAAAAGAAGCTATCTTTGGGAATACAACCATCACCACACCAAACTTGGATACAAAAGGCAGCGCTTTTCTCGCCAAAATGAGTAAACGTGGACAATGGCTTTGGGCCAAAAGAATATCATATTCTACAAACGACTCTGTTAAAATACTAGAAACAGACAACACTGGAAACATCTACATACTTGGTAGGTTTGAAGGGAAAGCGACATTTGGCAATACAGTTCTAACAGGGGGAAGCATCGTACAAGAATATATCGCCAAAATGGATGCCAGCGGAAAATGGCTTTGGGCGATAAAGGCGAATACCAATATAGTTGCAATGAAGTACATCAAAAACAGCCTTTACATTGCAGGATATGCAGGTGGTGTCACATTTGGCTCCCATACGCCCAATTGGCTCGGAGGTTACGATATATTCTTAGCAAAACTGGACTCAAGTGGTAACTGGATTTGGGTTGAAGTTGCAGGAAGTCCAGGCACAGACTCCGCATATTGGATGGATGTTGATGGCAATGGAGACATATACATAACAGGAAAAGTGAACCAAACAGCAAAGTTTGGCTCAGTGACTCATTCCATTTCTTCGGGAGCAAATACTTCATTTATTGCGAAGTTTTCGACCAACACCAATAAGTGGCTTTGGGTCAAAAGCGGTTTTGGCGGGGCGTTTGCAACAACGAACGCTGGCCATTTACTTGTCGCAGGCTCATTTCGCTCAACACTCACATTAGGAAACTTCACAAAAACAGTCGTCGGCGTACAAGACGCATTCATAGCGATGATGGATAACAATGGGTCCTGGAAATGGGTCAACACAATAGGAGGTCCAAACGCAGTCACCGCTGGCTCGTTTGCAGCAGAAGGAAAAAATGGAAACTTTCTCTTTGCAGGGTATTCTGACCGTGTTGTCCAGATTGGAACAACGAAACTCGATCCAACCAAGGGTAGATTATTTGTCGTTGGACTTGACAGTCAAGGAACTTGGAAGCAGTCCATCCAGGATGGTGTTGGCGATCCAAAATTTGCTCTGTCTCAAAGAACTTTCGACATATACAATGGAAGAATAGTTTCTGTGGGAGAGTTTCTTGCGCCGACAACATTGGCCGGAAAACTTTTGAAAGCACAAAAATACTATCCTATGTTTATTTGGAGCTTTCCAACATTTTGAACACGTACATACTCCTTCCAAGAAAATCATATCTTGAACAACTCCAAACATTTTGATGTGACAAATCCATCCAAATTCGGTATAACAAACAAAAGTGTTCCCCATCAACCCAGAACATGGTGAGTTGATTTCATGAGCTTTCTCTTCCGGACATTCCTTGTTTTTCCCTTTCTTTTTGTTCTTCACTTCTCTTGTGCTCCTCCACAAATATGCACGCCAAAAG
>PCBK01000004.1 GCA_002731275.1 Deltaproteobacteria bacterium
TGGCAATACGGATACTGCAAGCAGTATCCTCCTAACGCTCGACTGCTCGGACAACATATGCGGTTGTCATTTGCTTCATTCACTTTGCAACGACCCCTTCGACAAACCTCTCCATCCCCCTAAGCCTTCGGCTCTTCCCCCTTCCTCTCCATCCTCTGGGTCTTGTTGCCAAAGTCGAAACTCACACCAAAGCCTCCATAAAACGGGGCTGAGAGCTTGTTGCAAGTGAAATTCCCTGTTTTGAGCAAACAGCTCTCTTTACATTCAGCGCTGCTGCCGTCAGATGATGCTGCAAGGTTACCTTTTTTATCCCCCTATACCGGCTTTTCCTCATTTTCATGGTATTGCACAATACATGATGAACTCCTTCTACTCCCGCTCTTATCGAAAATTCATCCTGAAATCTTCGGGTCTCTTGTTCCTCACGTCTCTTTTTCAACACTTCCAATTCTTCTTTCGGTAATACCTGCAACACGCGCCCTTTGACCTCCGATTTTTTGCATCTCTCTTGGAACTCACAAAGAGCACATACCGACTTCCTGAATTCTGCTTGATTCCGAGTTTTTCCATTGCAATTCGTTATCTTGTTCAACTTTGCTCTTGCCCCCTTCGGACAGATCACTTGATTTTGCTCCCAGTCAAACGTGAACATTGACTGCGTGATCCCACCTTCGATTTTTGTTTGCCATCCTGTTTCCTTCTTGGCCGGTCCAAGTAAGTCAATGTTGTAATCCGACTTGCTCTTGACCAGGAGTTCTGCACTTATGTATCCACGATCCACAATGTGTTTGAGAGGATGAATCCCCCGTTCTTTCAAGTTTTCATGAATCCGTTCTACCACTTCAGAATCATTTACCGTTGCCATCGTCGTTTCCACATTGGTTACCAAGCGCGGTTTTCCCTCCGAACAACTTTCTGTGATATGGACTTTGTAGCCGTTCCATCGGTGTTTTCGTTTCTTTCCTTGCCTGACCTCTGTCTCGTAGGGAGAGCGGATTTGTTCCGAGCTTTTCGGCATTTCACGATTTTTCTTCCATCTCACCTCTTTTTTTTTTTCGTAATTTTGTTCGAGAATCTTTTCCAACGTCTTTACCGACGGTATTCTCGAAAGATACTCGCCTTCATCGCTCGTGTTGAGCCATGAAAGTATCTGAAATCCGTCCTTTCCAAGCTGATGAGCCAGTTTTTCCCTCTTTTCGGTATCTTTTGGAAGATGGTAATCACTAAAGGAATGTTCGTATCTCTCAAACCAATCTTTTGGTATATATTTTCTTAGCCATGCGATATCGACGACTGCAATGGCATTTAGGACGCTTCGGAGCGCTTCACCAACACATTCGATTCGGTTGAGAGTGCGTATCGCACCGAGAATATGAGTGGAATCGGTTCTTTGTGGTCCATTTTCTTCGAGAAGACCGGTCGTTCCAAGTTTCTCCAGAATACAGTCGAAAATCAAACGTTCTTTATCATTCTCGACCATTCGCTTTCGAAACTTTGTAAGCGCGGTATGTGCGAAGCCTGGATCATCGAGAGGAAGGCGGAGGACATATTTCCAATCTATCCTGCTACGAACGAACTCTGCGGCTCTTCTGTCTGTAGCTCCCTCCATGTACTGGAGTATGAGTACGGTTGCAAGGCGCCATGGGGGAATGGAGGGCTTACCCATTTTGGGATAAAGCTCGATAAAGTCGTTGTCTTCAAACAAGTTTCCGATGTGTTTTTGAAGATCAACACAAATGTTTCCCTTTTTGAATGCAGCTTCAGCAACTCGCTTCGTATCTTCTGGAATGGAGGGTAGTTGACTTGTTTTTGGCAGCATGTCTTATCCTATCTCTATGAGTTCATTTATTTTTTGCAGAGAGAATAGCATGCCATCTTGGACTTTGGCAACAAGACCATCCTCTGGAGAAGGAAGGGGGACCAATCAAACCATATATACGTGACTTTGGAGCCCCCCTCAGACGGGCTTTGCCCGCCATCTCCCCCTTGTATGACCTGCGCTTTGCTTTGGTCGACAAGGGGAGCGATGCATATCAAACGATATGTCGCGATATAAACGAATATTCCGTGTATATCGGGCAAATGGCCCCTCCTCTCGAAAGGCTTGAGAGGAGGGAGGAGCCGAAGGCTCAGGGTGGAGAGTTTGTTGAGGTGGATGATTGCAAGTGAAGACGCAAAAAACCCACTGCAAGCTCGAAAGCAACCGAGTTCTACAAGGATATGGCCTTGCTATATCCGTCTGAAAGAAGGGGATGAAATGGTGGAATCAGGGGAGTTTGCGGAGACACAAGTGCAACGCCCACCGGATCAGTTTTATAGCGAAATTACGTATATATCGGCTTGTTGGTCCCTCCTCTCGAAAGGGTTGAGAGGAGGGAAGAGCCGAAGGCTCAGGGAGGTGAGTTTGTTGAGGTGGATGATTGCAAGTGAAGACGCAAAAAACCCACTGAAAGCTCGAAAGCAACTGAGCACTACAAGGATATGGCTTGCTATATCCGCCTACAGGAAGGGGATTGTTTGGTGGAATCAGGGGAGTTTGCGGAGACACAAGTGCAACGTCCGCCGGAACAGCATTCGAGTTTCCCCCGTATATATCGGCGAAAACCCCCCTTTTTCTCCCAAGGCTGGAGAGAAAGGGGTTGGGGGATTGTGAGGTTTGTTGAGGCGGATGATTGCAAGTGAAGACGCAAAAAACCCACTGAAAGCTCGCGAGTAGTCGAGTTGTCCAAGGATATGGCTTTGCTATATCCGCCTACAAGGAGGGGATGAAATGGTGGAATCAGGGGAGTTTGCGGAGACACAAGTGCAACGTCCGCTGGAACAGAAATCTAGTATCCCCCGCGTATATCGGATAAATGGTCCCTCCTCTCGAAAAGATTGAGAGGAGGGAAGAGCCGAAGCCTCTCCAAGAAGAGTTTTGTCAGTGGTAAAGCCCCAACCCCGCAGGGGTTCAAATGCGGTCCAGCGCGCTGCGCTGGTGCAACGTCTGCCGGATCAGACATACGAAATACCGAGGTATGCGAGGATTTCTTCTCGATCACCGGTCAGAAGCTCGTAGGATGTGTCTTTGTCGATGGTTTCTGTTTTGCGTGCGATCTCTTCGACGGCAAGGCGGGCGTTTTTGAATTGAATTCCGGCACCACCACCACCTGACTTGAGACGTGCACCTCTTTTCAGATCGAGCACGTAAACCTCTCGCTTTTTGGGACACGGGCTGGACATATCGATGATCACAAAGTCACCACAGAACTTTTGTTGATTGGTGCGAAAACACCAGAGATTCTTTTTGCGAGAGAGGAGCTCTTTGACAAATCGTTTCTCATCGTTCCGAAAGGCAAATCGTTCGGCGAGTGAGTGGACCATGGATGTCGGCCATGAGAGTTCGAGTGCCAGGAGATATTGAAGTGGTTGTGTATAGTGTAGCCAGCGGGCTGGAATGTGTAAAACGAGAGGTTGTGTGCGTTTCATGGGACCTCCATGATGAGGTCTGGCTGCACTGAGGGTGGGGTAAGGGTGTTATTCTCGTGCGCCAGCTCTTGTGAATGCCATCAGCGAAGGGGAGGTCTGGATACAATACGTCCATCACATGTTCTGTGCATGTGGGGTGTACCAATGACCATATGTCCCTTATCTGTCGGGGCGATTGAATCACAAGAGGGAGCAGCGCATGGCGAGATAGACTCCTTTATTTGGGGGTGAGAGGCCATTGTCCGTTCAGTGGCCACAAGTGGGTCTGTCAGGTATGACGAGAGAGGGGAGAGAAAGTTCACCATTTTTTGTGTGGTGTGATGGAGAGGGATTGTGTCAGGAGTGGAATGGGTCGTGTGTTGTCTATGGCTTGGGGACGCGGAGTGTGCCGCTGATCATGGCGCTACCACTGAGGACGTAGAGGATGGAGATGGGGTGGAAACTCCAGAGCGGCAGTTGCACCAAACCAAACCATAATTTGGAACCTGTGTGGTCGAGGTAGAAGGCAATCCCAAGGATGATCACGATGACGAGACTTGTGGGGATGGGGGTGCCTTCGAAATATTTGACCTTTCCAGATTCGCCGGCGAGATCTTCGGCGGTGACGTTGAATCGTGCGAGGCGACTGATGCCACAAAGGATGAAGTAGATCAAACAGAGGATGTCCCAACCTGTACGCAAACCGAGTGTGTATCCAATCACTGCGGGTGCGACACCAAAAGAGACGATGTCCGCGAGTGAATCGAGATCGGCACCGATCAGAGAGTGGGACTGTCTCTTGCGGGCGACGTAGCCGTCGAGCACATCGCAAACAAGCGCGATCGTTAATAGCCAGAACGCGGGCCAAAGCATGGGCTTTTGGTTGCCTCCAGCGAGGTATTCGAGGCAGAAAAACAAAGAAGCTGTACCACACGCTGCGTTTCCGAGGGTGAACAAGTCGGCGAGTGTATAGGAACGCAACATTTGAAAGTGGCGTTTGTTCTCCGTCATACTTTTTTCCTTTCGTCAGCTCTCACACGGCGGGGATTATGCGGCATTTGTTTCGCTTGTGGTCGGGGAGGGCTCTTGCTCGTCACTCTGTGTGGATGCGGGGGCGCTCTCATCCTCATCCTCATCATCTGGCATCATAAATGCGGCAATACCGAGTAGCAGAACACCTACGCTGATACATATATCGGCGATGTTGAAGACCGGCCAGGAATACGTCCCGAGATGGACGTGCAGAAAGTCGACGACGAAGCCACGAAAGACACGGTCGATGAGGTTGCCAATGGCACCTGAGAAGATCAGCGCCAAGCTAAAGCCGATGGGGCCTTTGCGCTGTGCATTTTGGTAGAGCATCCAGAGGATGACGGCGCTCATGGTCACGCCAATAAACAGGATCAAGATCTTGCGAGAGCCTGGGGGGAGCCATTGGAGCAAGTTAAACGCGACGTCTCTGTTCTCGACGTAGCGGAGATCAAGTGTCGATGTCAACTCGATGGGGGTCTTCCCACGCAGGTATGTGTAAGCTGCCCACTTGCTGATGTTATCGAGCGCGAGTAGGGCAAACGCGAAAAACAGAAGAAGATAAAAACGGATAGGCTTTTTCATCAATGGAAACCTTTCGGGCCAACAATCTTAATCAATCAACTCACCGATACAAGGATACCGCTCAAAGACCGCTTCGTCGTGTGGAGCGTCTGCGAGCTCGGCGGTGAGATCCTGACCTGCCCAATGTTCGTAATGGCGGCCACGCTTCCAGTGGCGACTGGGTGTGACATCGTAGATGCGTCCTTGATATGCGATGTAAATATCGGGTTTATCTTGCCCATTGTAAAGCGCGAGTTGGTGGCGTTTCAATTTGCGCATAGGTTGAGCGTCTCCTTTTTGAGCGACTCAGGGTGTGATGTAAAGTAATTTGTAAATCCAATAGGTGTGCATCACTGTCCTGACTTTCTTTGAAAGCATTGACAGTACGAGATCTTGGGGCGTCCGCTTGTGTTTTCTGGACATCGTGCGGAGTCCACGAGTGTCTGGGTGCAAGAACGCCTGCAGTGCGATGGGGAGCGAGTTGTATCGTCGTCTCAACTGCGAGAGTCTTTGGCAACTGATCGCGATCTGCCTCGCCGTATCAGCTCTAAAGGGAAGGCGAAGCATCGGGTGTGGTGCCAACCATCCTCGGAAGTTTCCTTTTTGGTAGTTTTCTTGAAATCCGCTTTGGTGGTATATCAACGCCGCGATCAGGCGTGGATCCAATCGGAACGTACGAGCTTGCCGTTGTACAATACGCCACAGTTCAGGGGGGTTGGGGAAGGCTTGCAGAAGCAACGCCTGACTGGGGAGAAGTTTGTTCTTCAAAAAGGTCTGGATCGGTTTGTGTAGCCAAGTTTTGGAGAGAGAGTAGGCGCCGAGGGACTGTCCTGTCTTGACGATCTCTCGGAACAAAGGCAAAGAAGGGTGCTCGACCGCAAGGGCTTCCAACGCAAACAGGTAGAGTTTTTTGGGGCCGTACTGTCTGAGGATGCTGAGTGTTTGCTGTTTTGATGCTGGAGCCTTTGATGGACGCCATCGTTGTGTTCGTGGCTCTTTGTGGAAGACCAATGGTTTGACGATGCCCAACTCACGCAAGCGTTGTCCTGCGAGGAGGCCGTAGTAGGAGAGCCCTGCCTGTTTTTGAAGTTCTTGGTAGTGATTGAGCGCCTGTTGTTTTTTGCCCCTCTTGGCCTGTGCGCGGGCCAACCAGTAGAGGTAAGAGGGTGGTTTTCTTCCCAACACTCGTATGGATGAGTTGATATAGCGCAACGCACGGCGTCGATCTCTTTTGATCAAGTGTGTGCGTCCAAGCTCCAAAAACAGAGAGGCTTGTAGCTCGCGCAATGTCTTTTGGCGTCGGGTGTACCGCCATGCTTTTTGGTAATACTTTTTGACCTTGCGGAATTTTCGAAAGCGCAGATACCACCGGGCGATGTCTCTGTATCCAAGGGCACGCCAGTAGCGTTTGTTGCGGCGGATCTTTTTGAAAAAGCGCTCGCTCTTGCGACGACTTCCTTTTTTGAGCGCCAACGCTGCCATACGGTACTTTTGCGCCGGGCGTTTCTCACGCGAGACATATCCGCTCCATTTTTTCAGCGCCTTGTACGCTGCACGAGAACGTCCCCATTGCTCTTGCCAACGTGCGTACAAAGACATCCATTGCTTTTTTTGCCGCCTTGAAAGTCTGCGTTTGCTGGCTTTCAACAACGTGTTCGCCTTTTTCTTTGACCACCCAAACGAGAGATACGCTTCAGTTGCGCGTAATAGTGCCTGACTGCTCGTTTGCCGAAACCTTCTCTTTTTAGCGATTCTCCACCAGCGCTTTTCCGCACTCTGCGCATATTTGTTCTCTGGGAAGGTCGTCCATAATGTAAACAATACGTTTGCTTTTTCTTGGCCGCGACAGAACTTTGCATAAAATTCGTAAGCTGCTGCGAGCTCACGTCGTTCGAGTTGTGTGTGGTAGCCTCTATTTATGGTACGAGGGAGGGGGAGTTGTACAGAGCGCTGCAAAAAGCGCATCGCGGTCTTTTTTTGTCCCATGTTCCAATGGGCGTAGGCGATGCGGTAGTACAGTCGCTTTTTGGACCACAGGGTTTGGCGCATATTGAGCAAGGCGTGAAAATATGTAGAGGACGCTTTCGCGTATTTCGGACCTAAAGCAAAGAGTTTTTCTGCTAATGTACTAAGTAAATGTGGATGGAGCGGGAAGTTAGGCTGGTTGGATGCGAGCCACCGGAGGCCTGCGCCCGGTTGCATCGTCATAACCTCTTCTTCCAGTAGTCTTTTGTAAATCTCTTCGGGGCTTGAGCGGGGCCCCAGCGGTTGTGGTGCCTGCCGTTGTGTGTTTGTGCGTTTGGCTCTGGACGCAGGGGGAGGTGTTGGGGGGGGTGGAGAGATAAACCAGAAAAAGAGCAACCCCCCACCTATGCCCAGGGAGATCCCAAGCAAAGATTGCCAGAGCAGTTGAATGGCGCTTGGACCTTCTGACGACACGTTTTTTGCCTCTCTTGATATCGTTGTTGCACTTGGGTAGATCGACCTTCTAGCGCCTTTTGCGTTATACAGCGCTGACACCCACACGAACCGTCTACCGCTCAAGTCGATGATGGAAACGGCACAAAAACATACCTTATCGCACAACAGTTTGCAACAAATCACTTGATGCATCGAGATGTGCAAAAATATGGCTGTTTTTGTGGGGAGAGATGATCGTGGTGAGAAAGAGCTAGAGCCTTTTGTGGAAAGAGCCGTTTGTATATCTGTTCTTAGGCTGCTGGGTGGAAACTTGTGATGAGATCTGTGTGAAGGGTTGGTGGTGACATGTTGCAAATGTTGCAAAAAATCGCTATGAGACCAAGACATTGTGATGTACGGTATACATTAAAGGAAAATAGCCGATAAAGAACATATGCGGTGGTGCGTGATCTTTTTGTACACGCAAACGCCTACTCTGTACTATGGATGCGTATCATTGTGTGGTCTGGTTGTACTTGACGTGGTAAACACATAAGGTGTGCTCTTTGAGTGGAGCGATCTTGTGGACGGGATATATTTGTATCGAAAGGGTAAAGAGAAGGATGGCGCTGTCTTGGAGAGCCGATGAAGTCTTTAAAAAATTGAGCGCGCGGCTTGTGCGAGAGGAGGCGACTGGGAAAATCCGCCAGTACATCTTCCAAGCCGATGTGTCCAAAAAATTCCTTGGCGCGCTCAAGCAAGGCGCTCTCGAAGCATCCCCCGAGGATGGGAAGGAGCTTGTACGCCTGTGGCTCTTTCGCCAGCGCTCCCTTGAAAATCAGAATTTGCCCGCCGAGCGATTGTGGAGCTTCTTGGAGCCACTCCTCGATCAGGCGATCGAAGGAGGTGGTGAACGTCCTCGTCATCGCATCCCATCAAAACGTCCTCCAACAGGCTCTTTTCGCGCCATTCGCAAGGATGAACATCAGGCTGACAGGCGTCCTCCTACTGGTTCCTTCCGCGCAATCCCTTCGGGAGACCGTATTCCTCCGAGACGTCCTCCAACAGGCTCTTTTCGTGCCATTCGTAAGGATGAACATCAGGCCGACAGGCGCCCTCCGACAGGCTCCTTTCGGACGATACGGCGAGATGATGCCGGAGCAAAACATACTGCACCTATGGGCAGCCGGGTCGGGCGCGTCGAGAATGAAGAGGGAGGGATCTCTGTTGCGGAGCGATTGCAAGCGGCCCGAGAGACACTCGCTCGCGCCGAGAAAACCAAGAAGCAAACGGCATCACTTCCGCGGATCAAAAGCGCACCCAAAAAACAAACCCCCGCACCAAAGCGCGTCAATATCGAGATCGATGACAGCTCCACAGATCCTATCGAACGAAGTATGTCGATGATTCTGGGGATGCTCGCCGCGTCCCCTCTGATGATTTGGATCAACTTCGAGAGCTTCCAACTCTATCTCGAACGTAGGCTCCCTGAGTATCTGGAAGGTGACGTCCTCGATCTACAACCCATTTGGGAGAACCTCTCTCTGATCCCCTCCGTTCAAGCTGACGCGTTAGAGAGCTTCTTCGAGGAATTGCTCCGTCAGGACTTCCCATACAAGCTGCGCCCGCCACGTGCCCTCGTCGATGATACTCTCTCTGCTGAGAGTGTCGCGAGTGAACGTGAACGAATGATCAACATTCTACGTGGCTCTTCACTGGTTCGGTGGGTCGATCCGCGCAAGTTCGAGGGTTTCCTCAAAAAGAAGCTGTTGTCCTATATCAAAGACAACACACTTAAACTCGAACCTGTGCGCAAGTTGCTGCTCAAAAATCCAAAGATCCCAAAGGAATCTGTCGATCAGTACTTTCTCCAACTCTACGATGAGTCATGGTTATGGAAGATCGAGCTTCCTGCGCACTTGATCCAAATCGTCAAGCCGACACAGACCAAGTCAGAAGAGTCTCTTGAGCAGATGATGTGGCAGCTCGACTCGACAGTCGAGGATATGTTCGACGTGCTCAACGGGGATGCAAAGCCATCGAAAAGCCATCAGTCGATTGATGAGACGATCGAGGTGATCATGGGGTTGCTCAGCTCATCTCCTTTGCTGATGTGGGTCAACCCCGATACTTTTCAAAAGCACCTGCAGCGTACGTTGCCTAACGCGCTCGATGGAGACCTCCTCGATTTGGAGCCTGTCTGGGAGCTGCTCTCGAAAGTGCCTTCCATGCAACAGGACGCAGTGCATGCCTTCTTCAGTGAGCTAAAGCGTTCACTTCCTTGGCGTTTGAAGATGCCTGTTGGTTTGCAAAAGAAAACCACACACGGCATCCACATCGAAACACAAAATCGTCCCAACATCCTCAAAAGAGATGCACAGCCGGCGACAAGAAAGAGACCTACAAAGCCGATCACCGCACCCCAAAGTGAGCCACAGCAGGCATCAATTGGGAAAATGAAGCTGATCAAGGCTGGTACNCCTCTTCCTGCGACCAAACAGGCAACGCCCAAGCCAACACCATCCACAAAGGCTGAAAGCGCCAAAGAGGCCCGTCCAAAAGCGAGTCCAAAGAAGCAAGCTGCTCCACCAAGCGCCGATTGGCTTGAAGTGCTCAAAAGTCCAAGGGCGATTCTCTTGGTTGTAGTCCTGGTGTTTGCGGCAGGTTATTTCTTGTATGCGAGCTTCTCTGGTCCTGCAGCGCCTGCCTTGGGAGCTGCTGTCACAGTGGATGGCCTCAAGACATTCCCTGCGGACAAGATCTACCGACAAAAAGACACGATGTCATTGCGACTGAAGTCATCCTGGAAAAAGGACTTCGATCGTAGCAAGCTCGTCGACAAGATCTTCGAGCTGCGTGGGACCTTCCGTGATGAGAAAGTCCGCTATGTACGCATCCTTCGTCCTGATGGCATGCTCTATTTCCACGTAGACCTTGAGTGGTCTCTGTAATCGGTTCTTGCTCTTCTCTTCCTCCCCAAAATATCCATCTCATTTGTGTTTGTTGTCTTGCGCAGATCGTTGGCCATTGCGATCTGCCAAGATCAGTCAAGATCGTACATGGAAGATCGAAATGATCCTTCTGTGGGGATGATGAAAACCCCTGTTGTCAAAAGAAAAAAGCCGCCTCGTTAGACGTGTGGATGTGATCATTGACGATCTGATCCGATCGATCTCACGAGATCGGCGTCGATCAGATCGAGTGCGATCTTTCGATCGGAGCACAACACAGATCTTTCGTGTTTTCCCTCAGTCCTGTGCATGTTCAGTTAAAGGTCTATGATTCAAAGGTTTTTGGGTTTTTTGGGGATGTGGTGAATGGTGCGTGTGTCGTTTTCTTGCCTTGAACGAACAGATAAAATATTTTGAAATTGGGGTGTTACTCTTCTCTAACTGAACAGTTGAAGAGATCTTTTCACCCTATAATAAACACTTAATTAACATATAAATTAATTAAAAATATACATAAATAAGCATTGCTTACAGCGAAATGGACTGATTTTATAGCAAAGATCTTGTCAATCATATCGAAATCTGTTTTAATCCGCTCATCCACTCTCACAGCCACGTGAAGTGAAAACGCAAGATGTGTTGGGGTTGTTGTGTTTTTTTGGGAAGCATTGTCTCGTATTGTATTGTTGTGTGTTTTTTTTGTTGAAAATCTCGATAAGGCCGGGTGTTAAAAGAAGCGAAAGTGGTTTCAGGAGGTCCGCATGGGTAAGGGTTCACAAAACAAAGAGAGCAAAAAGATGGCGCAGGAAGACAACTTGACAAAGACAGGCAGAGTCCGAAGAGAAAAAACAATCAACATGAGAAAGCTTCGACGGGAGCGCGTTCACATGCCAAAAGAAGTGATTCAATGGCTGGACGCACAACGCCCACGTCGCCGCAGTGAGTGTCGTGGTGGACAACGTCCCTGCCCACACGTCGCGTGCAAGTACCATTTATACCTTGATGTCAATCCCGACACTGGAAGCATCAAGTTCAACTTCCCCGACAAAGAGGTCTGGGAGCTTGGCGAATCTTGTGCTCTTGACGTCGCAGAACGCGGTGGTGTCACCCTCGAAGAGGTTGGTTTCTACATGAACCTGACACGCGAACGTATCCGTCAGGTTGAATTCAATGGTATGCGCAAAATTGCCGAAGAGATCGAGACTTCAAACACTGAACTGCTCCCCGGGGACCGATAAACACCTGCTCCCTCTTGCTCACGCTGTTTCTGTTCATATGGCCTTGTTTTTGTAGGTAGTTTTCATCTTCTTCTCTTCTCCTCTCTTTCATCTTTTCTCAGCACACATACACATCATCCCTTCATACAAAAAGTATCGCTGTGCCCGCTCTCTTCTATCTAACAATACTCTTGAAATGTTCAGTGTTTTTGAGGCGGAAAAGCGGCTGGCGCTATCCAACAGGAGCATCTCTGAAGTAATACTAACTCTTTGTGTAGCGTTGTTTCTTTGTTCAGTGTTTTTGTGGGGTTTTGTCAAGAGTAGAGACAGTAGACTCTGTTCTCGGAGTATCGATTCTTTAGGGCGGTTCGTCTTGTATATAGGAAGCGATGTACATCAAACCAACTCTGTCACGCTCTCGTGTATGTTGGTATGAGTCCTGGATGACGCGGTTTTCTTCCGCATACATTGGACAGGTGTGCTCTCTTGCTAGGGAGTTGGTAGGATGTCGCTGTTTTGTGGGGGGGAGATCAGTAGTGGACGCGGATAAAGGCCATGAGCTCAAGACCTTTACGGGGGTAAAGGAAGGGGTCACCTGCATCGTAACTGGGAGTGAACGCGCCGGTGATATTTTTACCACGGATGATGAAATCAAAGTGATCGAAGAGGTTGACGAATTGAAGTGTCAAATCGAGCTGGAGGTACCCTGGTGCGATGGGACCAGGATCGCCATTGGGATCGAGATCGGGTGAGCGGGGTTCCTGTTTGCTGCCATCCCATGTGGGAGCTTTTTGGTCGATCTCTTTGTTGTTGATGTCTTTGGCTGGGAGTGTTGCGTCTCCCTGGTAGGAGACGATGCCCACGAGTTTTGTACCGACGTAGAGAGCACCAAGCGAGGCGATAAAGCCAACTGTCTTGGTCAACTTGGTCTGGTAGGCGAGCTGTAGGCCACCCTGGATACCTGCGGCGTGGAGGAGCAGCTCAGCGACAGGTTCTTCGTCAGTGCCATTGCTCGTCGTTTGGCTGCCAAGGAAGAAGCCAAAGTGTCCCATCAGAGACAGACCGAACTTGAGATTCAGTCGTGCTTCGAGTTCTCCCCCAAATGCGCTTACGTTGCGAGTGTTTGCGAGCTGCTGATAGTTTGTTGAGGGAGCCGTGAAGTCGTGCTGTGTTGCGTCATCTGCGCCTTCAAAGGTGTCCGTCGGTTTTTTCGTAAGGTAGGAGAATCCACCGTTGTAAAAGGAGCCGTAACCGCTTGCGGAGACGTACAACATTTTATCTTGCTTCCAGCCGACTTGCAGACCAATCGTGTGGACCTCTTCATTTTGAAGTAGTGGATTTCCGTAGCGTCCTCTCTCGACGTGGTAACGATCATAGAGAGACGGAGCCTGGTATCCCCAGCCATAGTGGATGCGGGCAAACAGGTTTTTGACAGGCGTCAAGGCGATCCCTGCTTGAGGGCTAAAGCGAACGTTGAAGCGTTGATCGTAGTCGACCCTCGCGGAGACTGTCGCTGCGAGCAATTTGGGGACTGCGAATTGTGCCTGGACGTATCCACCCACCCTGAAGTTACTGTAGTCAGGTGTTTCTACCTGGATGGTGTTGTTGGATTGCAGTCGTTTACTCCACTCTTCGTCAAAGTGCCAGAGGGTGGAGATCAGGTATTCAGTATCAGCACCAACTGTCAGTGAGAAGTTCTTGGTGATACCAAGGTCAAACCGCAAGCCCGCTTGTAGGCGATGGTCGATCGCACTGACAGGTTGGACATGTCGACCATTTACGTATGTGGGGATACAGTTTGTGATGGGGAACCAGCTCTTGTACTGCTCAGCGGGGGTAATCTTGCTTGAGTCAAACGCTGTTTGGGCGTTGGCTACAACAGCACACAGGTCCACTTTTTGTGTTTTGTTTTGATCGTCTTTGTAGGAGACGTTTCTACGTGTGACGAGACATTCACCGCCTCGACTTTCGGAACAAGCGGTGGCTCTCTTGACGATTGTTTTCCCATCTTGGGCAACGAGTACGTAGATGGGGGATGCGCCATTTTGAGAGGCCGAAGTGGTCCCCGTCGCGAGAGGGTTGAATTCAAAGCGGGAGCCGGGCGCGAGATTGTATCGATCATATGAAGCGTAGATTTTAAAGCGCGATGTTTTGCCGGTCTTTCCATCCCAGCCGACGCGCAAAATCAGGCGATCTGTTGTGATACGTGTGGCGCTGCTGCCGTATACGCTGTATTCGTTCATTGCAGCGTTTGCATCGTAATTGCTTTGGTGGACAGTCAGGAAAGCGCCTTTGTAGCTGAGCTTCGCGTAGGCGTTGCGACTGCTTGTGAATGCGTTGGGGAGTTGGTATTCGATCAGCGAGTTGTCATCGGTCGCGAGGTTGACAAACTCGGCGATGGGAGCGAGGACTGGACTTCTTGCGTCGTGGAATTGAGAGACCGTAGCGTAAAACTCAAAGCCCGACTTGAAGACATGCCCTCCACGGACGGTGAAGAAGTGTGAGCCACTGTTTGGGACATAGCCAGCAGTCGCTGCGACACCGCGCATTTTTGCGCCACTTTTGGTGATGATGTTGATCGTGGCTTTGTGTGCGCCGCTGCCCCACAGTCCTGCGAGTGGAGCACGAATAAACTCGATACGCTCGATATCATCGACGGAGATCCAGGAGTCATTGAGCAGTCCCCACGCGCGCTGGCGGAAAGACATATCGTGGCCATCGAGCAAAAACTTGATGCCATTTCCTCGGTTGCCGGTGTTGTTGACTTTTCTCAGTCCAATGTCAGCAAAGAGTCCGTTATTGTTGACGTCCATACCTGGAGCAGCGCGTACGATGCTCAAGAGAGAACGAAAACCGTAGAGGTAGATGTCATTGGCTGTGAAGACAGTCGCTGTGAAGGGGGAGAGTGTAATGGGGAGCTCCTGCCCTGTGGCACCTGAGACCTTTAGGTCGTTGTTCAGCTCTTCTTTGCCACCACCTGCGAAGTTGGTCTTCTTTTTCTTGGCATTGTCACCGTCGCCATCTCCGTCGCCATCACCATCTCCATCGCCTTGCTGTTGCTTGATGGTGGTTTGGGCTTCTGTGTCACCACCTACGACGACAAACTGTTTGGGTAAGGCCGGAGAACCTGAGAGCAGGCGTGGCTTGCCGTTGAAGTCGATCCCTACGACATAGTATTCCATCCCCGTGCCCTTGATCATTTTCTTGGGGACGAGGGCGTAGAATTTATTGCCTGACTGTTTCATCTTGATGGGAGCAAAGTCACCCTTGCTTCCTGTGACTCGGATACGCAGCTCTGCGTAATCGAGGTCATCCATGTAGAGAATTTTTCCTGCAATACGTAGGGATTTTCCTGCTGTCGCAGATGCGGGGACTTTATGTTGAAAGATCGCTCGTTTACGTGCGAGTGTTTGCGTTGGCAAGGACAAGAGCCCCACACAAACAGCTGTCAACATGAGCATCCATTGATACTTGAGCCGGTGATTCAGCGTCATCATGCCTCTCCAGAGTGGATTTTGCGATTCGATAGGTATGTGGATGGGTGAAAGAAGGGGGTGTGATCGGGAGTCTCCTCTTTTCAGAGGTCGTCTACCACGATCATCTCATCTGGCTTCTCGGCCCACATCCATCGTGATGCTTCTGCTCGTTATAAGACTTGTTACAGCGCGATCTGTCAAGTATGCTCTGCTTCTGAGGAGTCGATCGTGTGTATCATTTACATGCATGGACTTGATGGTATATTCCGGACATAGCGTTTGATGTAGCCTTTGTGGCCTGATCTTGTTTTTGTGTTTTTTGGATCCGTTTCAATTCATCTCGCGCGGTGGTTCAAACAGAGAAAGGAGCATTCATATGCACGCATCTCGTCCCATTTTGGTCCAAAAATATGGCGGAAGTTCTGTCGCCAACCCAGAGCTTCTTCAGATCGTAGCGCGGAATGTTGTCGCGGCTTGTGAGAGGGGCTATCAAGTCGTTGTTGTTGTCTCTGCGATGGGAGACACGACCAACCAATTACTCGACATGGCCCATCAAGTGACCTCCGAGCCCCCACGTCGAGAGCTTGATATGCTGTTGAGCGCAGGGGAACGCATCAGCATGGCGTTGTTGTCTATGGCGATTCAATCACATGGTCTTGAGGCGATCTCTTTGACTGGCTCACAGAGCGGGATCATCACGAATGATCGGCACTACGAGGCCAGAATTATTGAAGTCCGGCCTGTACGGATCGAAGATGAGCTCGCAAAAGGTCGTGTGGTGATTGTCGCTGGATTTCAGGGCGTATCGTACAAACGTGAGATCACGACGCTTGGGCGAGGTGGGTCGGATACGACTGCTGTCGCGCTCGCGGCGGCGCTCGATGCCGAAGCGTGTGAGATCTACACCGACGTCGATGGAGTCTATGACGCCGATCCTCGTGTCAATCTCGATGCTGAACGCCTCTCCGAGATCTCCTTTCGCGAGATGGAAGAGCTCGCGCGATGTGGTGCAAAGGTCCTACATGCAGAATCTGTCGAGTTCGCTCGTCGCCACAATATCGCGCTCTACGTCAAGTCGACGAAGGGCAGCGTTGGAGGGACGCTGATTCGAAAGGATCGCAAGGCAGACGAACGCAAGACATTCCTCGCGATTAGTTGTATGCCTGCGCTCACAATGCTCGATTGCACACTCCTCAAAGGCCAGCGAGAACAACTCTTCTCCTTACTTGAAGAGCACCAACTCAGTCCTTCTTTTTCCGATATCTCCAGCGTCTACGCAGAGCTTTTGTTCCAGCGTGAACGGTGCCCCAATCTCGAATCATTCCAGAAAACCCTCGCTCATGAGCTCGACACGGAAGTTGATGTGATGGATGTTGCGGCTGTTCACGTTGTTGGCTCCGATGTGGGGCGAGATGCTGCGTTGATACGACGTTGTTACGCGCTTCTTGCAGAAGGTCTGGATCAACTCCCTGTCCGTTTGTTTGTTTCGCCTCTACGTCTCTCCTTTGTCATCATGCCCAAACACATCATCGATGCACAAACCCTCCTGTACAAGATCGTCGAAGACAAACGCAATCTGTGAGAGTCCTTTTTATTTCTTCGATGGTGTCGAATCTTCCAGCTTGTCTGCTTGTTCTCAACATTTTGTTGTGATATGTGGATGGGTATCAACAATAGTGACATAGAATCCCTGACTCGTCGCCTCACAAGACACACATGCAGTGAGGTGTTTTACGATTGCTCCCATGGGAGCGTATTGGTTCCTATGATTGGACACCGTATGCCATGGACGTATGGATGCAAAGAAGGAGAACTGCGATGGCTGATATCTACTACTGTCAATTCCTTGGAGATCATTGGGGACCGTGGGAAGGTGGCGACATGATGCCCCCGATCCCTGGAGATTTTGATCCCGAAGCGACAACAATCACAGTTGCTTCTCGTGACGGCAATGATTGGTGTCATGCATACGATCCAGTCGCTGGATTGTTGACTTGGTGTATTTGGGAAGGAGATGGTTGGAGTGATTGGTATGACTTCGCCTCACTCGCAGTGCCACCCAACTGGCTGATCGATGACGAAGAAGCGTACTTCTCTGTTGGTGCACGTCTGGGCACACAATGGCTCTACTCTTACAATGCTGAAGATGGTTCCATTTATTACAGCGCTTGGGTTGGCGATGGGTACTCCGATTGGGAAGGTCCATTCTTCGTCGAAGATGAAGCACCCAACATGGCAGATGAGACTGACGTCTTCTTTGCTGGTGATTCCGAATCCGAGTGGATTATCTCCGTCAATCCCGAAGATTGGTCTGTCTTCTTTGCTGCCTGGGAAGGAGATGGCTTTGGTCCCTGGGAGCAAGGTCCTGATCTCTTTATCCCCGAAGAGTGGCATGATTACGGTATTGACCTCGATGGTGATGCCCGTGACGGCGCGATGTGGATTTACGCGACGGTCTACGACAGCGAAGACTAGGGACCTGTTCCGGCGGATGTTGCACTTGTGTCTCCGCAAACTCCCCTGATTCCACCAAATCATCCCCTCCTTGTAAGCGGATATAGCAAGCCATATCCTTGTAGAGCTCGGTTGCTTCCGAGCTTGCAGTGGGTTTTTTGCGTCTTCACTTGCAATCATCCACCTCAACAAACTCACCACCCTGTCACTTCGTGACATCCCTCCTCTCAANCCTTTCGAGAGGAGGGACAAACCTACCGATATACACGATGATTTAGCTTGCATCGCGATATGGGGTTGGGTATGTATCGCTCCCCTTGTTGACCAAAGCAAAGCGCAGGTCATATAGGGGGAACTAGCGGGCAATTCTTTTCACGCTCACAATACCCAAATTCACGTATATGTCGTTTGATTGGTCCCCCTTCCATTCTCCAGAGGCTGGAGAGGAAGGGGGAAGGCCGGAGGCCAGGGGGATGGAGAGGTTTGTCGAAGGGGTCGTTGCAAAGAGCACGAAGCAAATGACAACCGGACATCTTGCCCGATCAGTCGAGTATTTGAAGGATGTCGCTTGCGACATACGCATTGCCATGAGGGATTGTAGCGTGTATTCGGGT
>PCBK01000005.1 GCA_002731275.1 Deltaproteobacteria bacterium
TCTGTCATTGGGGTCTCTCCGTTTGTTTTATTCAACGCGGAGGATACTCCATGACAGAGTTTTTTTCACGCTCGTATCGAGCCTATATCAAAAGTGTCCGGTAATGAGAGTCTGTTTGATGAAAAAAGTGATTAGGGGTTAAGCGGTTCACTCACCTGTTCGACGGCTGCGAACGTAACAATCCATGACAGGCATGGATCTGGCAAACTTGCCGTGTCATCCGTTTTCATATGAGTGACTGCAGTACCATGGGCGTGCCCGTTATTTTTATGACTTCTCTTCTCATTAGCCAACCAGAACCGCAAGATACAGACACGCCTGTCGGTGTTGTGTGCTCATTGCTTTTTGGATCAGTATTTGATGATGAAGTACACGTAAGCATTTTTGGGGCTTGTCTCATCGTCTCCACCGAAAACTCGAACTTTAAGCTTGTGCTTATGGTGGGAGCCCGTTTGTGTTCCTCTGTACCATCCAATTTGACGTGGACCATCCCCAAATGCACCTGTTCCTGCTTGTGCTGCCATAGGACCGCCCTTTCCGAGAAAGAGGTGAGTTTGATGTGTATGTGGAGAGCCATCTCCGGTTTTGCCATCTGCTTTGAATCCAGCATACCGTGGTGCTCTTGTTGTATCGAGTGCTACGCTGCCGACGTTTTGTTTGGTGTTTCCCCCAGATTGCATCGCTCTTCTTTGGCTGCGATAACGATCGCGTCCAGTTCCCTCATCAACACCTCGCAAAAAGTAACCCCTGTAGTCCGGAACATTAAATGTTGTGCGTTTATTCCCATGACCATGGGTTGTTCCGATGACTTTGTACAATGCTTCGTATTTGGTGCGAGATCTTTCTTTCCCATCACAAGGGAGCCATCCTTTGGGGACAGAGGACTTTGGACCTGCGTAGGCCATCACGCTTCCAACAGGAACCTTTGGTTTTTTGGCTTCTTCTATGGCCTTTTGGGCAAGTTGCAGTGCGCGATGGGCTTTTTGTTTGGAGTCAATATTTTCTTTGAGCAATTTCGCCAAAAGATCTTTCGAAATGGTGATTGTGCCACTTGACTTGGCTTTAGCTTTGGCCGTGTTGTTGGGCTTTGCCTGTACGTTGTTTGCCTTTGGTCCGAGAAGTAGGGCAGTGGAACATGTGACAAGTACAACGAAGAAGGTCAGGGTATGTTTTTTCATAAGCGTTTCCTTGTTGCGTGGATGTTCGGTGTTGTCGGTTGTTGATGCACAGGTCTTATGGAAGTAGGGCGTCGCNACAACACAACCAAACATGTTTGGTGCTTGAAGCATTGTGGAAACGATTCAATCGCAGAGTTACAAATGCTGGGTTGCCACTGATTTGATGGTTGGCCATGCCTCCTACCATGGCATATCCAGGGCTACACGAGAAAGTTTTCATGCCACCCCACTCGCTTTCAAGGTAACAGACGTTGCCTTTTTTGCTTTTGATTTGAGCAAGGGAGTTTTTCACGCTTTGGGACACATTGAGTGCTGTTTGTGCTCTTGAATTTGCTTGGTTCGCTGTTTGTGTGGCAGTGCCGGACTGTGTTTTTGCCGCGTTGGCAGCGTTGATAGCTCTTTGGGCTGCTGCCAGAGCCTTGTTGGCGACTTCGAGGGCGTCTTTGGCTTTCTTTTCTGCTTTGTTGCGATCGGCGATCAGTTGGCCGAGGAGCTTTTTGGAGATGCAAACTTTACCATCGACTTTTTCTGTCTTTGCGTGGGCAATGTTTTCGTACTTTGCAATTTGGAGCATGCTGACTGCAACCAATGTTACGAGAATGAGCAAAGTGATCTGTTTCATTTGATTTTTCCTTTTTTGCTTTGGGGGTTGGCTTTGGATGGGCTTCATTGTGTTGATACAACGCTGACGGAAATAGATACGCGTGGTCTCATTCCATACACGGGGATTGAACCATGTTTTTTGGGTTTGTTGTGGTTACAGCTGTGTTCGCCGATCTTGCAGGCGCTGAGTGCGTGCCAGTTTCGAAGCTCACAGGGAGTCAGTTGGGTCAGTCTCATGCTGAGTTCATCAAACCGTTTCATCGCGGCCTCGTAGGAGAGCTTTTTGTACCTGAGCAACAAACATCGTTTTTCGCTTCGTTTGGTGAGCTTGATGGCTGTGTGGTAACCGAGCTTATTCGAATTGATCTCGAGCATAGTTCCGATCGCCTTCTGGAAAGGACTGGCACTTTTTTTTGTGGGTGAGTAAAGACGTGCGTGGAGCTTTGTATTGTACAGATCAGGCACGTCGAAAGGTAGCTGGCTGATAATCTCTTTCATTGGATGAAGAGAAGTGACCGCGTATGACGCAAAGTCGCCGCTCATAGGGTATTGCATCCCTTTGTAGGACACACGATATTTGACGATGAGCTTTTTTCGTGCGATCTGACGGATCTCGTATTCGTTGGGCTGATCTTTGTGGAGATGTTTTTGTGCTTTGGATGTGAAGATTTGGATGCGCAGTTTGTAAGGCTGGTTTGACTTCATGGGAACATTGGTAAGAGCCACATCCATCGAAATGTTGTTAAGTTGAGCGATTTTGAGAACCCTTTTGTTCTTGCCATGTTCGTCTTCGAGGGTGGCTTTGAGATGCTCTCGCTTTACCCATGTTGGAAAGTTGTAGAACAAAACTTCAACCTCATTGGGTTTTTTGTAGCGGTTGAATTTTTTGGGTGTGACAAACGCGATGGTTGGTTTGGAATGGAAAAGGTTCTTCATCGTGTTTTGAAGGGCTTTTGTGACCGAAAGGAACTTCGTGACATTTGATAATTTGGAGCCCCAATAACCTGACCATGTTGGCTTTTTCTTCTTGACTGTGGGGTTTGTGTCAGCAAAGCGAAAGGAGTATTTGATGCGTGCAATAGAGCGTGTCAGCGTTTCGTCCGCGGTGCCTTTGAGGTTGTTCATGGCCCCAACTAGCTTGTTGACGGAGTCTTGCATGCGTTTGGCTGTTGTGTCGAGCTGTTCAAGGCGTGTGGCTGCTCGTTGATCCAATTGCTTGAGGAGCGCTTCCACCTGTTTGATCCGCTGCTCCAGAACTTTATCTACACCTTTGATCGAGTCCTTCAATGTTTTTCTGGCGGTTTTCAGGATTTCACGGAATTCTTTGAGCCTTTTGCCGAATCTTTGATCGATATCTGCGATTTGTTGATCGATTTTGCCGAGGACCACGAGAGCTTCTTGGCGAGCCTTTTCGATGACTTCTTTGGTGTACTTCTTGGCCGTACCCAGGTTTTTTTGTATAACCCCATCGAGCTGTCCAATCCGATCTTTTAGTGCTTTGTTGGCTTGTGTGAGTCTGTTTTTCAATGCTGTATCGGCTTGAACGATACGGCTCTTTATGATCTCGTCGATGTGATCTGCTACGGACTGTGCGTCTCTTCTTGCCTTTCCAATTAAGTACTTGCCACCCCAAATGGCTGCACCTATTGCTACAAGACCAATCGCGTCTGCTTTTTTGGGGGGTGATCCTATTATGATGAACGCTCTTGATGGATTCCAGGGTCTTTTTGAAAAAGTGTGGTACACTCCAAAGAAGATGATTGTTTGAACGGTTTTTGGAGGATAAACCATGTTCGTGAACATTACAAATCTCATTGATGATGCCCAGTGTTACGATACCGTACGTGAACTCCGATGGCCTGAAGGCCGTGAATGTCCCTTTTGTCTATCCAAGCGAGTCATTCGTCGTGGCTTCGATGACACCGAGCCCGCAAAGCAGCGTTATCAATGCAAAGAATGCAACAAGCGTTTTGATGATCTTACAGCCACCGTCTTCAGCGGTCATCACCAACCTCTCAAAACATGGATTTTGTGTCTGTATCTCATGGGGTTAAACCTTTCCAACTCTCAAATCGCCCAAGAACTGGACTTGAACAAAGACGATGTACAAAAGATGACCAGTCAACTACGTGAAGGGATTGTAAAAAAAAGCCAGAAATCCAACTGAGTGGCGAAGTCGAGGTTGACGAGGTGTACATCACAGCGGGACACAAAGGAAATCCGAAGGCAGTGAAGGCAAAAGGGAGAGAAGGACGACGCAGNCGTTTGAAAGGAAAACGTGNAAGAGGAACCTTGCNAAAAGAAAAGCCTCCNATTTTGGGNATGTTNGAAAGAGNTGGTGATGTGGTCATACGAATGCACATTNCAAATGTGCAAAGGNCAACAATAAAACCCCTGATACGAAGTACNNNCNNNAAAGAAAGCACAGTGTATACTAGATGAGTACAACATATATAATGAACTATGTTGGTGGGGTTATATCCACAAAAGTGTTTGTCATTCGGGTGGTGAGTATGCACGTGATGAGGATGGAGATGGACAATGCGAAGTACATGTGAACACGATGGAAGGATTCTGGTCGCTGTTGCGGAGTTGGCTGCGACCCCATCGAGGCATTTCTCAAGAAAAGTTACCTCTTTACCTGAGCTTTTTCGAGTATGTACACAATACACGACGAAGAGGAAAAGCTTTACTCTCATCGTTAATACAAGTCCTTGTCAGGTAAGACCCTGGAATCCATCAAGAGCGCTGTTTTTTTATCTTTTCTGCAGGCCTGCCATAAGAAAATGTGTGTTTGTCTGGAAGAAGACATCGACGGGTTGGTTGTTTTTTTACATTCGATAAGGAAAAAGATCGTGAAAAAGATCATTTGGCGTATCCTGCTTACTTTATTGGCTTTTGCTATGATTATTGGTGTTTATCTGCTTTTTAAGCCCATTGATATCCACTTAAAACCTCCCACGATTCGAATCCAGCGCTCATCGTTGTCCAAGATGCTCGCGAGTCTAAAACGTGCCGAAATCTCCGGCCACGCTGTATTGAGGAAGCGCACGTACTCCTTGTATGTCAAAAATCAGCGATGGAGGCTTCGTTTGCGCCGCGAGACGAAGATCGAGTTTGGTATGGTGTTTTCGAGCAAAGTACATTCGCCGACAGGCAAGTTTATTGAATTACTTCCTCATATCCGTACCTTTCGGATGGAGCTTTCCTCACCTCTGCAGATTATCTCACCCCAAGGTCTCTCCGTTGAACTGAAAAAGCTCTCCCTGCAAACATCTACCAAAGGGCGAAGTGTTCTCTTGCGGGTGCTTTTACGTTACACAATATCCGAACTCTTTCAGCATCTGTTTTCGACAGGTGTGAATCGTTCCCGGGTTGATAACGTGCGATTGTGGAAAATCTTTCGCATGATGCACGTCGACACATGCAAGCTCCAGTTCTTCGAACACGCGGCTTTGGCAATTCCTCCATATATCGCGAAAGTAAAAAGCGCAAATCTAGTGTTGGCGGAATTTTCGCTTTCTTCGAACAAAGATCTCCAAGGACGGCTTCGCCTTACGACCAACATCGAAAAACTTCGAAAACAAGGGGGAAATTGGAGCATGAGAGATTCAAATTTGTCCGTTGTTGGTACCTTCACAAAGAAAAAGGATGCGCTCTACATCTCCGCTGGGATTGGTCAGAAGGGAAGAAATCGACTTCAACTGGTGTACAAAAAGCGATCGTATCGGTTTCCCTTGTTGTCTTTCTCGTTGGAAGGCTTTTTGGGAGAGAGCGTTCAACTGCGCATTGCACTTCAGGCAAAACATACATTCGAAAAAGCACGTGTTCTTTTGGCTGAGGGACTCTCTCTGGAACTTGTAGCGCAACTTGCCACAACAGGCTCACAAGCCCCTTTCGAAATCAAAATCGAGCGCTTTCTGCTTCGGCCCTATGCTACAAAGAAAAACGAGTTTTCTCATCGCACAAACATGATGTCACTGCAGCGATATCGGTCTATTCGCTCAGCGCTTCAAAGTCTGAAAAACATGCCAACCCCCACGTTGTTTGTGGGGATTCACGATCGTCATGTGCAAGAGGTTTTTGTTCCGATGTTGAAACAAAAACTCCAAGAAGTACTTCACAAAAAAAGGTGGAAAGGCCTAAAGCGCACCACACTTGTGAGCTTTGCCTTGGGAGCGGAGAAACAGATGCTGCTTCTTAAACTCGATGTGAACACCTACGTCGAAAGTCTTCAGTCTCCTGTTTCGTTGTACGTGGAGGGAGCTGTTTCGACATCATACACAGGCAAATCGCTACAACTTCATCCATTCCTTTCTTCTGTTCGACTCCGTATCAACTCGGCACTTCGAAAGCACCTGGGGGCAGTTCGTTATTTGAAGCATCGGAAAACCCTCGCGTTGGTCAACCAGACTGCTTCTGTGAATGACATGATCAACACATCATTGCGGGAGTTCTTAAGGTACGCGAACCAGGCTCTGTCAAAGAATCCTGTGATTGTGCCGGTCGCGACAAGGTTCGTGAAGTCCCGCAAGTGGACGGAGTTACTCAAACCCAAAAAGGGTCTCACATTTGCTTCGAATAAGAGCGTAAAAGTGGATATGTCATTGCATCAATCTGCCGTATTGGTCGATGAAAATGGGATTCAGATCCTCGCAGATGTTCGTACTGTGCCTAAACCTCCAGGAGACAAAACATTTGTGGTAACACTCCCAAGAGAACTCAAGCGCAAAACCGTAGAGGGTATGTACACAACATTGCAAAAAGAGTTTAACGCGATAAAAAGAACGATTTTTTTGCTCTCGGAGCGATGGGGAACACAGATCGTGTTCACAAAATCGTTTGTGGCGAGTATGTTGAATGCAAGTCTACGTCGACCTGCCTTGGTGATCAATGCGACAGAAGATGCTCTCAAGAACAAGAAGACATTCGATGAATCCGAAGATCTCAAGATTGATGTCAAGGAACTTCATTGTCGTGGGCTTCGTAAACCTTTTCCGAGCTATTCTTGCAAGGTTCATTGCCATTTACCAACATGTCACTTTCCGTGCAATTTACCGAATTGTAACAAAGCATGTCCCCTCCCTGATTGTGGTGGGATATGCGGTCATCCAGACTGCCGCGCAAAATGCAAGTGGTACAAAGCTGGCTGTCATAAACGTAAAGCGAAGTGTAAATGGAGGTGTGGCAAGTGTAAAGCAAGGCGCGAAGCAAGGCGTGTTGTATGTCAAGGGCGGAAAAGAGCTTGCAAGCTGAGACGCGCAACCTTGCGTCTCAATTGCCAAAGGAAGGTTGCCTCTTGCAAAGTTTCGCGTGAGGCTATTCGTGGTGGTTGTCAGGCGCGAGAAGCTGCTTGCAAAGGTGGTCGGGAAGCCAAAAGAGCTGCACACAAAGCGAAAAATGAGGCGAGAGTCGCAAAGTGCAATGCGAAACGGGTCGCCTTACGTGCTCTGCGGCATATGCTACACCTCGGAAAAATTCGCTTTCGTGGAGACGTCAAAGGCAAGGCCCAAATCGCGATTCATGATGTGGGTGTCGCAGGTGATTTGGGATGTGTCACTCTGAAAAGCGATGTGGGAGCCGTTATTGACGCAAAGATATCCCTTTCGTACTCTCCCAAAAGGCTCGGCTATCTAGCGTGTGTCGTTGAGTTTAAAAGGGATTTCAACATGCGTGCTGTGCTTCCTAAGCAACCCCTATCTTTGACGAGTCACATCTCTTTCAATTTACAAGAACGGAACTTACAACTGCGTGTCGAACCATTTTCCGTGAAAGTCGGCCTTGATGATTCGATTCTCCGCAAACTTGGTAAATCGTTTTACTTGAAATGTTCGTTGTTGGGGGCTGCAGCACAACTTCTCAAAAACACACCTCTCAAAAAAGCCAACTTTGTCAAAAAGCTACATCTCCACTATCTCTGGGAAAAACATATCCATGTCGACATACCCGCGATCGACACGAAAATACCCATAGAAGACCTCTCAATAGGGCTCCCTTCTCGTAGGCTTCGTTTACGTCCGACATTGGATGATAGGAGCTTGCGCTTTTCGTTGATACGATAGCGTTTGGCAAAATCACTGGAAAGGAGACTCCATGCGTTTTCATCAGTCCATTTTTACCCGCGTTCTTTGCNTGTTNNTNTTGTTGTCAGTTTTGTCCGCGACATCACCGGTTTTTGCAGGGGAGCGTGTGGACTCTTTACCGCTTTTGAGGATGTCATTGAAAAAGACTGCGTTGGAGCGTTGTACACTCCAGCCATGGCTGTGCAAGCTCGACAGTCTCAAAGGAAAACATCTCGAATTTACCGAGAAAACAGAGCAACTCCTTGCCTTTTTTGAGCACGCTGGATTTTTGAAGAAGGTTGGGGGATTTGCTGGTAAGTTCCTGCTGAAAAACCAAATCAAAAAAGCTCTCTCTTCTCCACTTGTGAAAAAACTCTTGAAAAACAAAAAGGTTTCGAAGCTTTTGCGGTGGTTGCCTATGGCAGGGAATGCTGTGGGGTTGGTGTTGGATGGTTTGGAAATATACCAAGAGTATCAAAAAGACATCTACCACGAGAAAGCGCGTTTGTTGATCGTGGACTTTTTGGGCAAGCAAAAAAAGCAACTTGCTGGATTAACGTCGCATTCAAAAGTTGAACTGCTAAAAAGGTTGGGGCTCCATCAGCATTCCATCGAGTTATTACGGAGTCTTGGCCTCACTCAACCTGGACGGGAACTGCTAGAAGCGCATTTGTTTGAGGTGTTGTTGAATGAGGTTGTTATCCTTCATCAAAAAATCGATGAGGGTAAGGGCTACACTTATAAAGTGAATCCCAAGTTCGAAGCGAAAGTGAACGCCCACAAAAAGTGGACAACTCAGGAAAAGGAAGCTTTTTTCAAAGATGCCAAAAAGCTTTTCGATGGGTTTGCAAGAGAGCTTAGGCAAGAATTCGAAAAGCACAAAGACGCGCTTTTGGTACTTGCCAATGGACTCAAAGATGAATTGTCGTCGTCATTGCGGAAGCTCAAAAAACCGAAGTCCAATGCTCTTTCAGAGCAAGAAAGCTACCAACAACAGGTCAATGGGTTGATTCAGACGGGACATGTGCTGACGGCTTTGTCGAGGATCATCGCTTTTTATGCGCCAGTGGAGGCCCGAAAGTTTGAGGTCATCGCAAAAGAAGCCGTAAATGTCGCTATTTTGGCGACGATGTTGGCATATGGTTCGTATGGTGCTTCCGTTGGGGGGGCGGTCGGGGCTGCCGCTGGCATAATTGTTTCGCTCGTCAACATCGTGATGACCCTCAGCAAGGAAGAGATTCAAACAGATCAGATCATTCTTTCCTACCTTCGATCTATCTCCAATCAGATTTTTGTATTTCGCAGAGAATTTCATTTCGCGATGAAAGGCATGAATGAGCGATTATCTGCGATGACTCGCCTACTGTTGCAGCAAAAAAAGATGACAGCGCAACAATTCCTTGCGCTGAGAAAAAGTGTGTATCGTGTTGAGTCCGAGCTTGTACGTCTTGGAAAAGATGCAAAAACTGCGCGATTGCAGGATAAGCTGCACCAGTGGAAAGGGATTCTGCTGCACTGCCGGATGAAACCCGATGGAGACTGTGCTTCGAAGTTGGCCCACTTCTCAAATACAGTCTCCACACATATCACACTTTCAGGAACTTCGTCTCCATCGAATCTAAAGCCTATTCATATTGTCGAAGCTCTGCCATTTTCAGTGACAGGTTTGCCATATGTGAAGCAGCTGAATCTATTGGCGAGTTTCGCCCGTCAGAAAAGAGTACAAGTACCAACAGATCGCCTTGTGAATCTTCGGTTGTGGGCAGAAGGATTAGAACGTTACCAACGCACGAGGCAGAGAAAAGCCTTGTATGATCGGATGTTTCGTGCTTCAGGCAAGCGAATTCGTCAATTTGTTAAGGGATTGCAATCATCTCCGTCTTTTTACCGGAAGCATCTACATCGTATGAAGCGCTCCGTCCAACAAATCCAGCGTGCGGCAGAATATGCTATTTGGGAGTTCACAAGCAAGCACGATGTGCCTTTACCCAAAGGCTTTTCGATGACCTTATGCAAGAACTCTCGATCGATTCATCCCAAGAAACGGTATTTTTTGCCCAGAACATTTGCAAATGCTCTTGTGGGTGAAGCATTGGTTCGTGCTCATGCGAGCAAGATCATTCAACTTTCGTTTTGTTTTTCTACACACGAAACCAAAAGAGATTTCAGCTTCAACACAAAATCCCTTTATTGGAAGATGCCTCGCTCTTTGTTTCTGCCTAGCCAAGCGAGACGCTTGTTATTCCTTCGGTTTCATCCGAAAAAAAAGCCTCTCAAAGACTTGGAAGGAGTTGTCCAGCAAGTCGACGTATTTGCTCAAATATCTATTCCCAACCACAGAAAAACACAGATTTTTTCCTTTCGAGGAGAAAAAAAGTCGATGTGTCGGAGCTTTTTTGGACCGACGATGACGGTGCAACCCGTTTCATATAGCAATGTTCCTCAACAATTCTACGCGAAAGAGACGAAACACAAAGTAAAAGGAAAGCGCAGCAAAACAGGGTGGTGTTGGAATTATAACGATAGTGATATTCGTGGAACGATCCGAAACCGGCCAAAGCAAAAGGTTGAAGTTAAAGTCACAGAAACGCGAAAGTACGGCTCTGGTTGCTATCTCCATAGAGGTGGCTCGGGTACATCCATACGATACCATGTTATCGTCATGCAAAAAGCACAAACACCTGAATGCGAAGCAAGCCATTTTGTCGATGCTATTCTCTCCCATCGAAAAACGAGGAGGGGAGAACAAGAGCACCAAGCAAAAGAACGAGAGATAAAAGCGCTTCTTTTGGGGGCATTTTTGCGTTGGAAGCCGTCCAAACCATTCCACAAGAAATTGAAACGCCGATCTTTCATCTCATTCGGACCCCTTAAAGAGGCTGTGTTTCGCTGGTTGGCGGATGTTCGGATGTTGCATGCTTTCTTGTACGTTGGGCTTTATCGAAGCTATCATCACCATCCTGTTCTGCAACGAACATTGCGGGGGCTTTTGACTTTGGAAAGGCTGCAGCGGCTGCCCTTTACAAATGCGATGTGGATGCAACATCAAAAAGGACTCGATGCGCTGGAAAGTCTTGTTGTATCGAGGTTGCAGATTCTGAAGCGATATTCTTTGTTACGGGCTTCATTTGGTGCTTTGAAAAATAAACGTATCTTTTGGGGGAATCACCTGCGAGTGACTCTTCTTCCAAAAGGATTTCGCAATATGTGGATGCAGGCTGTGAATGCTTGTGCTGTTGTTTCTAGGATGGGGATGCCTGTAAGCCATTCCTCTGGAGAGGAGATGTTGTTGTTGGATCGTTCGAAAGAATTGTGCCAACGGACAATTCTTTTGTGGTTGGGATCTGGTACATCGTCCTATGAGTTAGAGCCTTTTGCACCTGTCGAGTTTGGCTTGGCATTGTTGCAGTGAACCGTTTGGGAAAAAGGACGCTTTAAATCCCTATTCTTCGACATATGGGTGACATTCTTGGGGGCGTGAGATTTTCATCACATGAACGGTCAGCATGGCGAGAGAGGGGTATACTGACGATGTGTCCTTCTCGATTCGCACTTGTTGGGACTTATGGTACCTGAGGACACGGAAAAAGGATGGACATGTGCAAAGGAGAGATGAAGGTGGCAGACAAAAAGGGAGAACAAAACGAACCCACAGTCAACAAAAGGGATTCGCGGATGATGGAGGAGATGGCAAAAAGGGTTGGAAGAGTTGTGTGCATGCAGCGAGAGCGCCTTCTCGAATTGCCTGAGCCTTTTGCCGAGGTCTGCCGTGAACATGGAAAGAAAGAATGGGTGAATCGACCAAAGCCTGGTTGGACACGGAGACAACTAGAAGAAGTCTTTACATTTTTGGCGGAACAAGGGATGCTAGACGGAGAATTGTCGTACCTCGCGATGTGGCGCATAGAGGCCGGTGAGCCGTACAGTGATCAGAAATTAAGATCGTATGCGGAACTCATCGGATTTGAGATACCATCCAAGAAGGAGTTAGGGGAAGTGCTTGCCCGAAAGCGCGAACGGATGGGGGAATTGCGTGATCCTTTGAAACAATTCGTTCAGGAAAGTGGTTTTGAAGGAGTGTATCCGAGTTGTTCTGTGGAAGGATGGAGCCGGGAAGACATCGTGAATTTGACGTTTGATCTAGTCAACAGTAAACTCACAGATCAAGAAGTTCCCATTTCGCAGGTCTTGTCTTTGCCGGTGATCAGTCGCCTGGAAGCTGGAAAAAACTACTCATTGAGTGCTTTGCGAACCTACGCCTATGTACTCGATGCAGACGAACTTGTAGACCATTCCGATGGTCACGAAGAGGAATGAAATAATGGTGGATGAAGCAAAATTTGATTTGTTCCAATCCATTCTTGAGCAAGCTGATTCAATGGGACTTCACTCCGATAAATTCGAAGTGCCGGAAGCTCCTGCTGAATTGGAGCCTGGATGGTATCGGGATGGGAGGTTGGATGGGGAAAAGTTTTCGCATGCAGCTTCAGGCTTGAAAACAGAGGAGGTGTTTGATTTTGGTGTTTGGGAGCTTGGGAAGTTTCGTCTTGAAGTGGAACTGCTCAGAGATGACATTGATGGTGGTGGCATGCTCAGAGTTCGTTGGGATGCCGAACGAATGAATCCTGATGGTTGGTGGTTAGCATTCATCACAGGAGAAGACGAGTCAGATATCACATGTGAGATCCATCTGGGTGAATCCAAAGAGGGTTCATTACTTTTGGATAATAGGCAGTTACAGTTTGATCCGATGCTCACACCATTTCGGTACTTGATTTTTTCCAAAAACCAATGAGCGCTGTAGGAGCATACCGATGCTGCAGTTTTTATTTGGCAAAAAGCGCAACAAACGGCTTTTTTTTCCACTGATCGAAACGCGCCGGAACAAACCCTCCGAAGCCCCAATGCCATATCCACTCGGTTTAGCCGAAGTGCGAATCGGGAGATGTGAAGAGGATGGGTGGGAAAGCATGTCACGCGTGCGTTTTGGGATTTCCGCTGTTGTCGACCTTATGACATCTTTGTTCTTGTATGTCCGAAATCCCGGTGTTTTTTCTTATCTTTTGCGACTTCCCGAAGGAAGAGAGGCTCCCGAGCGGTTAAGGGGGGATTCCGCAAATCTTGCGACATGTTTAGCGCTTCTTGGGGGGGAGCGACTTTCACGGCTTCAAGCTGAACTGATTGTGGCGTCTGGTGAGCTAGATAACAACACATTCGGACATATGAAGGCACCAGATGGCATTCCCGAAAAGATCGATGCGTTTATGGAGTTTCTCAAACAATGTCCCAAACAGCGTTCTGTACTAATTCTTCCTGTCGGTGCGATGAGTGAAAGTGTGATTTCAAAGATGGATGAACACAATCTTCGATCTGTGCAGTGGCCTTTGGAAACAAAGCAGTTCACGGAACAAAACCGCAAACAAGATCCTTACATTTTATTTTTTCCGAGTGGTCAGTTGGAGGCGTTTTTGTATTGGCTACAAAAGCGTCGGCCTCTTCATCCCTTTTGGTCACCTGTGTTGGATGTACTTCAGCATTTTCGGCGCTGGGTGATAGTGGTGCTCTTGTTGGTATTATTTGTCGTGTTGGGTTCTATGACGAGTACAACCCTTTGTTTGAAAACACTGATGCCCACTGCTGGAAACATGAGCATCGCTCGAGAAGGCCGCAAACAGTTACGTGAACGCATTCGCAGTCAGTGTGGAGCGTGGTGTCGTGAAGGATGCCGAACACACCGACGAATTCATGGATCCGATAAGCGCGAACAAAATTGCTTTAAAGCTTGTAGCGAACGAACGAAGTAATTCTTTTGTCTTCTGCCTTCACCCAAGGAACAAAATCATGAAAACAAATACTTTCCGGCGGACACTTACGTTTTTTCTGGTCGGCTTTTGTATTTCGTTAGTTTGCTAGGTGGAGGGGACTCTTGCTCGTCCGTATCCTTCGTATTCATGTCGTTGGACATGTTTGAAACGATCACTGACCTGTTCTAGCATGCAGAAAGTCTGCCGAAGAGAATGTTAGGGCGTGTCTGCAAACTTAAAGCCACGCGACAATGGAAGAAATCGTCCACATTGCCAAAAACATATCAGGTAGCTTTTCGTAGCTCGTGGCCAACCTTCTGTTCTGCTTTGCTCTGTTGAACGTACACTCGACTGTACCACGCTTTTTGCATGATTCTTTGTCAAAATACCTGTTCATCTTTTGCCTCTTGTTTTTTGGGATCACACATCCAATCCCTTTTTTCTTTAACAGGCTTCGTATCTCATTGGAATTGTAAACTTTATCTCCGACCAATTTATAGGGTCTCTCTGAAGGTCTACCTGGTCCGGTTGTTTTGATACGAACACCACTCAAAAGCTGGCCAAAAACTTTTGTTTCGTGCCTTTGTCCCGGAGTGAGAACGATGACAAGTGGTCTGCCTTGTCCATCCGTCCGTATGTGAACTTTTGTGCTGAATCCCCCTCTAATTCGACCTAGTGCCATCTCTTCAGCATTTCGCTCTCTTCCATCTGGTGCTTTTTTCCGGGCACCAGCGGCATGTTGGTGGGCACGTATGACAGAGCCATCGACAAAGTGGAGGTTCCAATCAATGACTCCAGCTTCCTGGACAAAAATCAAAACCATTTCAAGGACTTTTTGCCATATTCCTTTACGAGTCCATCGATAGTGACGGGAGTATACAGTCCTCCAATTGCCGTACTTCTCGGGAAGATCTCGCCATGGACCACCCGTTCGAAGGATAAAAAGGATACCTTCAACAACAGGCTTGTGTGGATTATTTGGCCTTCCAGAATTCGGTTTCTCGGGAGGAAGCAGCGATTTGAGTTGCTTCCATTGTTGGTTGGACAGGCCCTTACGTGGTATATTCATCATTAAACCTCCGTCCGGGCCGAGTAATTTAAGCGTTAGAGGGACCGGGGGGAGGGGGTTTTAGCACAATCGGTAGTTTGCAGACACGCCCTACTGTTAGGATGATTGCTGAGAGTTGCCTTTTCATTTTGGTTACCTTTTGTGTTTAGGAGTTTTTGGTTATGGATAAAGCACAAACAGACTGTGCAGAGTGTATTAGGTGTAGCTTTGCACAGTCTGTTTTCATTACCGGACACTTCTTACATAGGGCGGTGTAAACTCGATGGTTAGGGGTAGACCAAACTTCAAACAATACCTTAGCCAATCCATCCCCAGACGAAATATGCTTTTGTCTGTGCGATTCTTTCTGTCGTTCAACCCCTTCTTCCCGCGTTCGATTGTTTCGAGGCCAAGATGAACCATCCACAAAAACGCCAGACTTGCTCCCAACAAAAGGCGTTCAAGACGTTCTGGGCTTTTTATTCGATTCATTACCGGACACTTCTTACATAGGGCGGTGTAAACTCGATGGTTAGGGGTAGACCAAACTTCAAGCAATACCTCAGCC
>PCBK01000006.1 GCA_002731275.1 Deltaproteobacteria bacterium
ATATGTTCCAATACCTGGGGCACAACCAGAGTGCAGCGTTGAGCTTCTCTTCCTTTGCGCAGGTTTACGACGGAACTGGTGGGACAAGCACAACAACAAATGAATTTTGCTTTATCAACTTGCAAGTCATCCGCTACAACGATGCACGTTGCGCACCCTACAACAGCCAAGGAAATGGTAACTGCATCCCCTCCTTTATCACCTTCAATCGCTAGGAACAGATTGTAGGATACATATCCAACCTCCTCTCCAGTCTTCGTTCCGAAGATACAAACACCATATGCTTCTCCACATACCAAACTCTCCTTGTGCCCTTTACACCCAGGCACCAAGCCCTGCTCTCGTCTGGTGACATTCCCTACCAAGCCAACCAAGCATTCGTGCCTATACCGATTGCAAGCAATCCACCAGTGAACTACTCGCGCCTAAAGGAGCGAGCTTCCAGTCGCGTGAGCGACCTTCTTTTTTGACGACTCACAGCCATGTGCGCCCACAGCTTCCGCCGTTTGCGTCTTCTCATTGGCTCCTCGTCCAGTATCACGCCGGAGAACCCCCCGTTGTGACAACTCCGTTCCAGAGTCCTGTATCAGATTGATTGCTCGTTTCTTTAACACTTTCGCTGCGTTGACGTCAGCATTCTCGCGATGCCCACAACCCAAACATACAAAAAGCTCTCTTCTTTTCCGATTGTCCGGGTGAGTGTGGCCGCAATCTGCACACTCTTGAGAGCTTTGGTACGCGCTTACTTTGAAAACCACTTTCGAAGCACGATGTGCTTTGTATTCCGTAAACTTCTCCAACTGATGCCATCCCACCGACAGGATCGCCTTGTTGAGTCCTGTTTTTCTTTTGGCACCATTTGGCAAAAAACGACCTGTTTGCTCGTCTACTTTGGCTTTTGGTCGCTTTGTCATTTGTTTCGTCTTCAGATCTTCGAAGATCAGCACGCTGGCATTCTTGACCAGCTTTTTGCTCGTTTTGTGATTGAAATCCTCTCGGATATTCGCCTGTTTCTCGTAGCTACGAGCGATACGCCACTTCTTTTTCTGCCTCCTGTTTGAACCCTTTTCTCCCCTGTGCATGGCCTTTTGCAATCGCTTTCTCTTGCGCTCTTCGCGTTGCAGACTCTTCTTCTGTTCAGGAGAAAAATCATAGCTTGCATCGGTCGTTTGGGCAGGACAACACGTCCCTCGATCGATGGCTTCGACCATGTTTTCCAACTCTTGTGTCGTCCTGGTTTGCAAAACATCCAGATGCTCTTGTTTTGTCTTCAGCTCGCTTTCATCGATGGGATCGTCATAACAGAAGGACACCCAGTAACGACCATTCTTCTTTTTGACACGTATCGATTTGGGTTCTTTGAACTTTCGGTGCGTTTTGAGCACCAAAAAACCGATGTTGTTGCTCTTTGTTCCGATGAACAAACGAGTCACACCGTCTGGATAGAGCTGGAATTCGAAGAGTTCCCGGGTCAGGTGAATGCTGATGTTGTCGTGCTTTTTCTTGCGCCTGGGTTTTCCACATTTGCCCTTGATGAAGTTGTTGTACGTTTTGTACCAGTTGACGGCGCTGTTACGCAGAATCTGACTTGGACATTGGGATAGCCAGGGGGTCAGCTCTTTGTCTTTAAACTGACTGTATTTTTGATCGACAGGAGCATATGTGCCCACGGGAAGGTATTTGCGGGCAAATGTGGTGTAGTAACGATGCTCATCACATTTTGCGTTCCAGATCACACGAGCACAACCAATCCACTGACTCAATGTGAGTCTTTGTTCCGGTGTGGGTAGGGCCTGGAATCGAATCCCCATCAACATTTTGTTGCTCCTTTGTTAGCTGTTTGGTAAGGTAGCACATCCCCTGAAAGGAGTCAAGCATATGAAAAAAGAATATGAGTGGAGAACCGGAAGAATCTGTGTTTACGAGCTTCAATATCATCTAGTCTTTGTAACAAAATACAGGAGAGGGGTTTTTACAGCAGAGCATCTGCAGCGGTTGGAGGAGGTCTTCAGACAGACCTGTGAGCAAATGGAGGGAGAATTACTGGAATTTTCGGGAGAAAGCGAACATGTACATCTGTTGGTGAGCTTGCCGCCAAAAAGAGCGGTCTCGAATGTGGTGGGAAAGCTCAAGGGAAAATCGTCGTATGTGCTGCGCAAAGAATTTGGCGAAGAGCTGAAAGAGAAGTTGTGGGGAAAACATTTGTGGAGCCCAAGCTACTGTGTGGTATCGTGTGGAGGAGCTCCCCTCGAAGTGATCAAAAAATACATCGAAGAACAACAAAAACCACCAGGCAAAATATCAGTAGAACGCTCTCGAAGAGTAATACAACAACACAAACAAAAACAAAAAGTTGCCCACTAACTCGCCCCTGAAGAAGCGAGACTGCGTGGGCTTGATCTCGTTCAAAGCACACATCCAAAAGCATTCCATACAGAGGTGATTGCTTTTATTGGGCTCGTTTCCACTTGCCCCTGCTGCCGCGCTTCGCTTGCCTTCGGCTGCCTATCTGTGGGCAAGTTGCCACTTGCCCCTGCTGCCGCGCTTCGCTTGCCTCTGTGGGGTTGCCACCCACACCCGCCTGGGGTCGTTGCCCCCAGACCCCACGATGCTTACGCATCGTCTGTGTTGCGCTCTGCGAGCGCTGCTGCCGCGCTTCGCTTGGCATGGTGGTATGGGGGAGTCCTGTACATTTTGATCATCCCAATTTGTCATTCATCAAGATTTTTTGGGGTCGTTGTGCAAGTCTTGGCGCTTTGGAGGGCATGGTGTGTTGTGTGGCTTGGATTTTTTGTGTTTGGAATGGCTTTGTTTATCATGTGATTACAATTTTTTTGCAAATTGCGCTTGACATACGGGGGGGAGATTGGTATTTAAGCTGTCCGACGACGAGAACGAAAGTTCTGGTTTGTTGAAAACCATCGCCGAAGTGGTGGAACTGGTAGACACGCTGTCTTGAGGGGGCAGTGGGCCTAGCCCGTGCCGGTTCGAGTCCGGCCTTCGGCACAAGAAAGCTCCAAGCAAATTCGCTTGGGGCTTTTTTTGTATCTCTCGCACCAAAACCAAAGACACAACATCCCACGTGGACATCATGAGCTGTTGCATCATGACAATCTCAAGCCTTTGTGTTCACACTGAATGCTCTCAAAGGAGTCGCAATTGAAAAAAGTGAAATTGGCCTTGAAAATCCTTTTGGGTGTGGCGTTCATCTTGGCGGGTATCAATCATTTCCTCAACCCGGCGTTTTACACGAAGATGATGCCCACATACATTCCTATGCACTACGCAATGGTCATCCTGAGTGGCGTGACAGAGATTCTCGTGGGGAGCATGTTGCTCATCCCCAGCACGACTCGAATTGGTGCCTGGGGGATCATCGCCCATCTTTTGGTGTTCTTCACAGTCCATATTTGGATGTTGCAAAAAGCAGATACACTTTTTAAAGACATCCCTGTCAGTGCACTGTGGGGTAGACTCGCTTTCCAATTTGTCTTCATCGCTTGGGCCTATTGGTTCACAAAAACAGAACCCTTGACCAAAACCAAGGAGCACACTCATGAAAATTGAACGATACACATTTACACAGCAAGAGATTCGGATGGATGGGGTCGAGTTTGTGGACTGCACCTTCGTCAATTGTACACTCGTCTACGCAGGTGGACCTCCTCCATCTATCGTGAATTGTACGTTTGATTCGATTAACTGGTCATTCACAGAGTCTGCTGGTAACACGATTCAGTTTTTGGGGGCGATATACCAGGGCTTTGGAGAGGGAGGACAAGAGCTTGTCGAACAACTCTTCGAAAATATCCGTACTCTCGCCAAAGAACCCGAAGACACCATGAATTGAAGCTCTACTTTCGCTCTTTGATATCAAGTCACATCGCCAACAGCTCCAACAGAAATCTCTTCAAAGTCCTTTTTCAAACCTCTTTTCTTGCAGAAGACGCCCTGGAATCCGGATCATTGTAACAGGATCTTCCTCCTGTGGAAGTCGATCCACACACGATATCTTGCGAAGATATTGGCACCCAAATAGCCATCAACTGGTGGTAATTGAAACGAGAAGAATTGAAATGAGAGGGGTTGTATGTGTTGACCTGCAAGCTTGAGAGATGTGGGGGTCCACCTGTGAGAATGTTGCTGTTTTGATGACTTGCTGGAGTCTGTGGCCAAACGTCGACGCACACTTGTTGGTTTGATGATGGAGTGTGTTGCGCCTGTGTCCCACAGAAAACGTACAGCCTCGCCTGCAAGGGAACCCCGACTGATCACACCATACCCATCAAGAGAGAAGGGGATCACCACACCCTTTGCGTCCTTTTTCCAAAGAATCTGCTTGGGTGGGTATAAACGCAAACGCTTCTTTTTGTAGTCAATGAGCACTCCGAATTTCCTGAGAAAAGCATGTCCAAGTGTGCCGTTTTTATTGGGGGGCGCGAAGTTCTTTGCGTATAGATGTTCATAGCCTCGAAAATGTCGGAGAGACAGTCCTCCAAGAGTCAATGTTGAAAGAGTAAACTCACGTGCGGAGAAGGTTTGCCCCTTCATATTCCGGTATGCGCGCTTTCTTCCTGTATAGGAGGGCTTCGTTTGTTTCAGTATTGAAGGGTGAAGGGTGAGACCGTTTCCTCCACCAAGATCGAGCATCACCCAGTGTTTGTATGGGCCGATTTGGATCTGCACTTCTGGCAAGTGTGAGCGAATACGCAACGGCAATTCGACCATCGAGACGTGAGGATGAGCGTACTTGAACAGAGGCCGTCCTGCACACGAAATGGAACAAAGAAGTGTTGCAGAGAGGATACATGCGTGAATATATTTCGACACGATAACTCCGGATTCATAGTTCGTTGTTGTGGAAAAGCTTGTCCCCGGAACCTGTCTTCAAGAAACATACCTGTGTGGCATCAACTCTTCCCTCTTTCGAGCTTCCTGACGACAACAATCTTGAAACCGATCATCAGCTGACTAGGTTCCTGACATCCAAACACCTGATACAGGAAAGGATTGTAGTCAATACAGTCACACCGAAGCCGGAAAAGCGTACCCGAAGCGATTCGCTGGACATGAAGATGGTACGATATGTAAGGCTTTTTTTCCGTATCCTTTTTTCCATCTGACGGCCTAAGCCAATGTATGATAAGGTGTATGGACGCAACGGCCAAAGTATCACATGCAAGACGGATGCAGACTGTAACAATCCCTGTCGACATGTGTGCTGTCGCAACTTTCTCTTTGCTGAGATTGTGGTGTGCAAGCAAGGTGTTTGCACATTTGAAGTCTCGAACAAATGCGGTTTTTGTGCCTCTGGTACTGGCTCCGAAAGTTGTGGTTTGCCGCCCAACTATACGCCGTAAGGAGTGTGAATATGTCCAGGACGCTGATCCAACGAGGTCTACTGTTTAGCGGTCATCCCGAAGAAAAGAGGCGACTTTGTGATATCCTCATCGAAGACAAACGCATCAAGCAGATCTCCGATGAGCCTCTCTCCGTCGATGACAACACGAGAGTCATCAACGCCGATGGGAAGTGGGTCACACCTGGATTTCTCGACACCCACACCCACTATGATGCTGAGCTGCTCGTCTCACCTGCCCTCAAAGAATCAGCCCGACATGGTGTGACATCCGTCATTATGGGGAGCTGCTCGGTCTCCGCCGTGCTCAATTCTCCCGAAGACACCTCCGATATGTTCACCAGGGTCGAAGCCATCCCTCGCGATCAGATGCTCCCCATCATGAAGGAACACAAGACATGGTCGACTCCTGCTGAGTGGGTCGAACACGTCAAAACACTCCCGCTCGGTGTGAATGTCGCCTCTTTTCTTGGCCACTCCGATCTTAGAGCACATGTCATGGGACTTTCGCGCTCTCTCAAGAGAGGTGAACGCGCGACACCTGACGAGCAGCAAAAGATGAATGGTCTCTTGGACGAGGCGTTGGATGCTGGATTTTTGGGTTTGTCGACGATGGACAACCCGTGGGACAAGATGGACGGTGAGCGTTTTTGGTCGAAGAAGACGCCTTCATATTACTCGACCTGGAAAGAGCGCGCGCCGTTGATACGAACATTGCGACGTCGAGGGGCGATTTTGCAGGGAGCACCTAATTTGGTCACACGTATCAACGCGCTTGTCTATATGATGAAGAGCACGGGGCTCGGTCGAAAACCCCTCAAGACGACGATGATCGCGATGTTAGACTTGATCGGTGATCGCTGGATTATGCCCATTGTTGGGCTTGGGACGAGAATCTTTACGCATCTGTTCCGGGCTGATTTTCGGATGCAATCGCCTCCTGCACCCTTCACTGTTTATTACGATGGGGTGGACTCTGTGATGTTCGAAGAGTTCCCCTCTGGTGAGGCGATCCGCCATCTCGCGAGAGATCTTGAGCAACGCAATGAGCTGATCGCAGATCCTTCATTTCGTGAACAATTTAAGGCTGAGTACAGAAAACGTTTTGCGCCCAAAGTGTGGCACCGTGATCTGTCCATTGCGTACATTTTGAAGTGTCCTGACAAAGAGCTTGTGGGCAAGAATTTCATGGACATCGCCAAAGAGAGGGGTGTTCATCCTGTCGATGCCTTCCTCGACTTGATCATTGAATACGACAAGGAGATCCGTTGGACCACGACTATCGGCAATGATCGCCCCGAGAAGTACAAGAAGCTCTACAACTATCCCTACAATCTGATCAGTTTCTCCGATGCAGGCGCCCACCTGAACAATATGGCGTTTTACAATTTTCCGCTCAAGATGCTCAAGTCCGTCCTCGACGCAGAGCAAGCAGGGAAGCCTATCATGTCGGTTGAGAAGTGTGTATGGCGTGTCTCAAAGGAGCAGGCCGATTGGTTTGGGTTGGACTGTGGTTATGTGGCAGAAGGAAACGTCGCGGACCTCAATATTCTCGACCCATCGATGTTTGGTAACATTAGGGAGGAGGTGAGTGAAGCGCCAATTGATGCTTTTGGTGGGTATATACGCCTAGTCAACCGCGCAAAAGGTGTGGTCTCTCACGTACTCGTAGGTGGAGAGGTTATCTTTGAGGATGATGATTTTGTCGAGGGGATTGGGACCGAGAAGAAAGTAGGGCGTTTCTTGTCGGCCCATCGGGATGGAGTGTGAAGCCAGATATTCGGAAGTTTGCACTCATCGGATCATTGTGAGTGTGTTTGTCTCTTGTGATTCGAGGGGGAGCGCCATTCTCACCATACAACCAGAACAAGGCTTGATTTCGGACTTGACCCATCACCGGCCACTTGGTACCCTATGCACCAACAGACCCTTTTATCTTCGTTTTTGAAGAGATAAGGCCGTCGGATGGAAAAAAGCGAAGACAAGAGGGCAGTGGATGGAGCCTCAAGCAAGGCACGAGGAGAAGGCATAGTATCGCTACGCCGACGACGAATAACGATGCTTGCGGTTTCAACAACAACCTCCTGTCTTCGTCTCATTTTCCGTATCCTTTTTTTCATCTGGCGGCCTAACTGCTGATGGCTTGGAGTTGAAAACAATGAAGTTACGTCGTTCGATCTGGTTGGCTGTTGTGAGCATCGCGTGTGTGACATTGGGGTGGTCATCCCTTCACGCAAAAAAGGCGAAGGCACCTGATCCTGTCCGTGGAAAGGCTCTCTACAAAAAGTGTGAGTCCTGTCATGGTGCACAAGCACAAGGGAATCAAGACATTAAGACGCCAGCGCTCGCTGGTCTCTCTGGTTGGTATTTGAATCAACAGATGATGGACTTCCGCAATGGAGCTAGGGGTGTACACGCCAAGGATCTGTATGGTCGGTTGATGGCTGCTGTCGCCAAAGAACTCAAAGCTGGTGATATCCAGGATGTTGTTGCCTACATTCAGACGTTGAAGCCACGTCCACAGCGCACATTGCTCAAGGGGAATGTTTCTCGTGGAAAGTCCCACTTTCGAGTGTGTGCGAGCTGTCATGGAGGCCAAGCCCAGGGGAACAAACAAAAGCTCGCACCGTCACTTGTCCATCTGCAAGATTGGTATCTTCGAAAGCAGATCCTCAACTTTGGCAAGGGGTTTCGCACATATGCTGGCAAAGGTCAAAGCGACCATATGCAAGCGCTCTCAAAGATCATCAAGCAGCAAAACGCTGCCGTGGACGTCGTTGTCGATGTCGTCGTGGATCTTGTCGTGTACATTAAGTCGATCAAGAAGATACATAAGGGTGATTACTTTAATGGAAAGCGGCTCTACAAAGTGTGTCTTCCTTGTCATGGAGCGAGTGGTCAGGGGAATCATTATCTCCAGACGCCTGCAATCGCAGGGCAAAAAGGATGGTATATCGCTCAGCAGATCAAGCATTTTCAGAGCGGTGTGAGAGGAAAACACAAGAAGGACATCTACGGCCAGATGATGCGCCCGATGGCATTAAGCCTGAAGAACACTCAGGAGATCAAGGACGTTGTTGCGTATGTGAGTACGTTCAAACCAAGAGCCCATAAGACAACCGTGAAGGGCGATGTCAAGGTTGGTAAGCAGTATTACGAGAATGGATGTGTTGTCTGTCATGGGAAAAAGGCAGAGGGGAATAAGTTGATGGGGGCACCTTCTTTGGCTGATCAACAAGATTGGTATCTTGTTCGACAGATCCAATTCTTCCGAGAAGGTATCCGAGGGGCACACGCCAAGGACAAACGTGGTCGCTTGATGACGCCTATCGCCAAATCCCTCAAGGATCCAAAGGTTATCTCCGATATCGTCGCCTATATCAAATCCCTCCATACCCCCTAGTTCTTCTCATCCCTTACCTCCGGCTGCCTGTCTGTGGGCAAGTTGCCACTTGCCCCTGCTGCCGCGCTCTGCTTGGCACTGGCTGCCTATCTGTGGGCAAGTTTCCACTTGCTCCTGTCTGCCGCGCTCTGCTTGGCATGGTGGGCTGGCTGCCCACACCCGCCTGGGGTCGTTGCCCCCAGACCCCACGATGCTTACGCATCGTTTGTTTTGCGCTCTTCGAGCGCCATTTTCTTTGAGGGGTGTTGCCTGTTGAGGGTGGGGGGGTGAAGGTGCATTCTTTTTTCCATCCGGTGGTCTTATCTGTGTTCTAAAAAGCTTGTGCTGACACTTTGTACATAGTTTGTTATACTCGTTTGCTGGACAATATGACGAAAGGGCGAACGATGTGGCTAACAATTCTCAAGATCCTGTTTGGTTTGTTCAAGGGGGTCTTACGTTGGAAGAAGGACAAAGACTTTGATGAACGTTTGAGGGCCTTGGAGACGCAGTTTGAGGAGCGTGTTGACAGCACGAAGGGCAAGAAAAAGGGGCGTTCTTTTACAGAGACGCTTGAGACCACACTTTCGGACATTCGTAAAAAGAAGAGGCAACAATATGAGGCGCTTTGTTTGGAGGGGATTCGTTGGATCGAGATCTATCCGAGCCGTGCGCTGGACAAATTTGCACAGGCGAAGTCCATTGCGCCGGAGGAGTGCGACAGTACATTTCGGCGTCTTGTGTCAATGGCCGAAGAAGAGAAGAAGCGTCGGGAAGAGAAAAAGAACACGAAGTTCGCGAAGAGTTTGCAAGAATCTTCTTTTTGGTTGATTGTGCGAAGAGGTGCAGTGTGGGGAGGGGCTGGTGGGCTTTTGTTGGCTCTTGGATATACGTTTTTGCTCAACAATTATCCTCGGCTCGCTGTATATGTGTGGTTGTTATTATTGGGCTTTGGTGTTTGTTTTGGTGCCGTGTTTGGGGGGAGACAGGGGAAGGGGTTCGGGCGTGGGGTGATGTTGAGTGCCGGTGTGGGGATGCTTTGGGCTGTCATGTTGCCTTTTGTAGCGCAGGGTGTGTTTGTCTTTCACGAACTTAACGCCGGGAAAACATATCGATTGGTTCGTGAAGTTCGTCATTTTTCTTTCCTTTGGGCGATATGTTGTGTCTTTGCGGGGATGTTTTTGTGGTGCTTGTTGTTGTACACTGTACAGGCAGCGAGTCATGGTTCGTGGAAGGGGTTTGTGGCTGGTATTTGGCGTGGTTTCTTTCTCTCGGCGATGTTGTCTACGTTGGTGTTGTTTTTCGTGCATATTGTGAGTGATGCTGTTTGGGAAGGTTTGGATCCTTTGTTCTTTACGTGGTTGGTTGCGGGGATTTGTGTGGGGTTGGGTGTTGGGATTGTGTCGGGTCTTTTGACGATGTTGTTGATCCATACGAGTTCGTTGTTGTACATGTCGCTTTTTTGTGGACTTGGTGTCTTTTTGTACGTGTATCCTCCAACGTTTATGCCTGTGGAGAACAGGGTTCATCGCGAGAGTCGAAGGAAGGTAAAGCGTTTTTTGATGGAGCTTCAGAAAAAACCGATGTGGAAGAGGCGTAGGAGGAGAAGGTTTTTGAGGAGGCGATATAGAAGAAGGTCAGTTCCTCAGCCCCATCGTTTGTATCCACCGAGGTCATACAGGCAGGTGTTACATGATCGGGTGCGTGCGGTGATTCACTTTCCGCCAACTTTCAAGGCTAAACAGATCGCGATGTACAAGAAGAAGTTGCGGCTGGATTTTTTCCTGGATAAGAAGGGGATCCCTAAGAAGCTCAAGATAACAAGGAGTAGCGGGAACAAGGAGTTTGATACATTGATTATCAAGTCGATCCTTGCAGGCGCACCTTTTCCACCTCCACCTGCGTCGATGTGGCCCAAGCTACAACACGGTATTTCGCTAGAGTTACGGTGATAAAGGCCCCTTAAACATGTTGTGGTTCTCTCGTGGAGCCGGTGTACAAGCAATAAGTAACATTTTTCGTAGGAGCGGGCTTTGTGCCCGATTCGAATGTCCTTTGGCATGGTGTTTGTTCGTTGGTGCAGACCTTTTGTCCGAATCTTCTGTTGTGTGATGTGATTTTTCCTCTCGGTTTGGGGTTTGTGCCTGGTTGGGGTACGGTGTGATGTTTCTCCTGTAGGAGGTGGCCGAGGGGGGGAAGAGCTCATGTGATGTAAGGTCGTCAGATGAAAAAAGCGAAGACAGGAGGTTGTTGCTGAACTGTTTTGTTGGGGGTTCGAGGTGGGGAGGGGGGGTTCTGAGCTGAAGCGTCCCATGTTCTTGCTGGAGTGTTTCGTGATTTTTCCTATGTGTTTCGTGATTTTTCCTATGTGTTTCGTGGAGTGAGGTGAAGTGTTCCGTGATTTTTCTGAAGTGTTCCGTGATTTTGCTCGAAGGTTTGAGCGATGGTTGCGAAACGGAGCAGCTCGGAGCTCGAAGGTTCGAGACATTTTTTGAAGTGTTCGAGCTCTTGATACGAAACGTTCCGACTTTTTTCTGGAACGTTCGAGCAAAATCACGAAGCGTTTGTGTTCTTGTTGCGAAATGCTTCGGATCATTTCTCGAAAGGTTGTGTTCTCTTTTGAAGGCGTCGTGCTCCGTTGTGAAGATGTGATACTTTTTTCTGAAGAGTTTGTGTTGTGTGGATGGAGTGGTGCAAGATATTGCTTGGGTGTTTGGTTTTTTGGGTGGAGTGACGGACCCTCTTTTGGGGAAGATGGTGTTTTTGTTGGTGGTGTTTTGGTTTGTGGTATGGGTGGGTGGGGTGGTGTTACTTTGGCGAGGCGTTCAGAGCTGGGGTGGTTATACTTGGAAGGCCTCTTGGGGTATTCTGAGGTGGTCGAGGGGGGAGGGTTACTCGGTGGGTTGGGAATCTGTATTGGAGGAGGAGTTTCTTTTGAAGTACTTTTTGAGTTCTTCGAGTGCGTCGTCGAGTCCGGCACCGGAGGGCATATTTTGGAGCGCTCGATAGACGATGAGGGAAGCGACATATGCTTCGCTTCCGGCGGTCATGACGGTGTCGTCTACTTTCTTGGAGAGTTGAGAGAGGGAGAGGGCGATAGGTGCAAGGGAGTCGACGAGTTGGAGGTCTTTTTCGAGTTCATCAACTTTGAAGTACCTGGGGAGGATTTCATCGTTTTGGGATGCGACTTCGATGGATTTTTTGACGAAGCTTTGTGTACGGGCACCCATTTTGGGGAGTTCACGTCGTTCACTGGGTGTGAGGGCGACGAGGAATGGGAGTTTTTTGTTGATGGTTTCGATAGCGTCGAGGATTTCTTTTTTGACGGTTTCATTGATATTCGCGCTGACTTTGTTTGGTAGCATATCATCTCTCCGTTGAGATTAAGTGAAAGTGTACAAAACATAACTATGTGGGGACAAACAAGTCCCGTTGCGCCGAATGTGATGAGATCGTATACATGATCTGAGGTGTGATGTCCAGAGTCTATTTCTTGAAGGAAGGCAGTTTTGGTAGGGGCTTCTTGTTAAGAGGCAGAAGAAACGTCCTTTTATTTGAATTGTGTAGGACGCTTGTGAATCTTTTTGCTGGACATTTTTGTTTCATCAAGCTACTTTTACCTGAAAGTATGTCGTTTGATTTACAAATGCCAGGATGGAGATTCATGGGGCTGGTTACATTTCAAAGCACACCAAGCAAAAAAACTCAAGAGGTTATAATCGTTATTTTCTTTGGGCAAGGGACGCATCTGTTTGGATACCAAACTCTTGCAAGAATTGCTTGAAAATGACTTGCCACTCTGGTTCATGGGACAAAACGCGAAGTGTTGGAATTCTCATGATGTCGGAGTCATAGACTTTCTGTTTGTCTAGCTTGTCTCTATTTTGGTTGAACTCGTGTTCTGTCAAGAATCTTGCGTGGTTGACAGGTCCGACTCCGTACATATATTGCACGATAAACAAGGAGCCAATCTGTATGAAGCAAACGTCACTTTCCTTGTGTTGCCTTCTTCCCAAGTACACTCCCAAGCCTGATTCTTTTAATCGCTCTTTTCCATCATCTAGATCAGAGATCCATTCATAGGCTTGAGGAGCGAGTAAAAAGCGTACATATTTCATCTGGAGTTTGTAGTCTTTCCAAAAGTTATAACGACTATTTAAACGCCTTTTTTCACTGTAGTTATTGGTCTCTGTCCGAATGTTGTCCAGGTAGTCGAAATAGCCTGAATCTTTTAGAATATCGCGAAACTTTCTATAGTCCTTAAATTGAACACTTCCTCCCCAGTTTATAAATCGTTCGATGGCGAGTGGTGAGAACTTTTTCCATGCATGACTTTCGATGGACAGTGGATGTCCTAAACGCTTTCGAAGATATTGAAAGAAGTTCTCTTTGCTTCGGTCTAGTTGTTGATCTTCTATTGTCTGTAATATTGTATCGAGAAACTGATACCAGTCACTTTTGGGTTGCGTTGTCTCAAGAGATTCGATAAGCCAACGAATATACTTCCAATGATTCCAACGTTCTTGTTCAATGAGTTGCTTTGCTGCCAACTCAGCCTCTTCAATGAGTACCCCTTCGGTTGGGAAGCCGTATCTCCTGAGAGCCTCGTATGGAAAGGGTTTTTTGGGATGATGAAAGCAGTATTCAATAAAGTTATGCCCTCTAGAAATTCCCTCTTGTTCAAGCGCCCAAAGCAACCGCATCCCTGGACCTTTGCACATTGCTTTGGGAAGTGATTTTAGAAAGGCTCTGCTTTGTTCGACAAACTGTACTTTTTGTTCTTTTTGCCATGTCGTTTTTGAGGCTCCTGCTTTGATATCAAGACCATGTGTTGTCGTATCCACCTCTTGTTGAAGAAGTTGTGCGAGTTGGTGTAGCATTAAGTACAGTAATGGTCCGTATCCATCAAGCTTTGCTTGCTTCCAGCAAGCTGTGATGAGTTTATCTCTTTGCTCTTTTTGGATATTTTCCGAAAGAAGAGCAAACCATAGATCAAGCCAATCAAGCAGCGATAAATTCTGTGTTTCATCACACATTACATATAGAATGAGTGTTTCAAGGGTTTTTGGCGTTTCTTCTTTCATGTCCTCAAACACAGGAATCGATGTAACCTCGCCTCGGAACCATTTTTTGATCGAACGTTTGAGATCTATATTGACTTTTTTGAGAGCCGTCATCTGCTTTTCAACAGGTCTGAAGTGGGGCATTCTGATCATCATTTTCACTTACTTTCATCTTTGGGGTTTATGGGAGCTGTCTTTTTCCTCGATTGGAGGACAAGTTTTCCCCAGATGTCCAAAAACTGAAGGTCTCTGAATTGGATCCTAAAGATGACCTTTCTATCAGAAGCTTTTGCTTCTGACTTGTTCGCGTCAAGCTCACCTCGGCCACTACATAGAAGACGTTTTTTTAGTTCATCTTTGTATGTGTACAAGAGGTCTTCGGACAGCAAGAAGTTTGTTACACCAAGTGCTCGGTTCAAACTGAGCCTAAGGTTGATATCAAAGCGGCCTGAACGATCGGTATGACCTTCGACGACTATCCTGACGATCTCTTTACGAAAGTCTTTTCGAGAAAAAAGGACCTTTGTGTACACTGGAATAAAACGGCTCAGGAAGCTCCGACCTTCATCTGAAAGATTGCTTTTCCCGTAGGCAAAAAGAATGTTGTCTTTGATTGTGATAGTACCATTTTGTCTATCTACCACGACATCGATATGAGCCCTTTTGAGAGTTTGTTGTAGCTCTGAAAGGAGTTCATTACGTGTGCTTTGTTGTTTTTCTTGGCTTTTATACATCTGGTAGAGGACCAGTAGAAGCAAGAGCACGAAGATCAAAAGCAAACTCGCCATCAAATCGCCAATAGACTGCCAGAAAGGATTCTCCTGACGTTCTTCGAGCGAAAACTGTGTTTGGAAACCTGTCATTTTCGCTTATTCCCTACCCATTGCTGGAGATGTTGCGCTCAATGTTTTCGCAGTTACGACAAGATCTCCTGTCTTACTTGCGAGGATCCCACATATTTGCCTCAAGTTTTGGAAAATGTCCTCAAGCGAACCGGTAAGCTCTGTGTTGAACTTTCCTTGATGCTCAGAAATTAGCATGAAGAACTCTTCAATCCACCCTTGTGACTGCATTTTGAATTCCTGAAAATTCTCACGGAAAATTGTGGGAAGTTGACGTTCATGTTCTTCGAGAGCTTTGGTTGTTGATGAAATAGAGTGTGTCGCTTTTGAGAGTGCGCGAGCTGTTTCTGAAAGTTCTTCGAAGGTATTATCCGCGAACAACGGCATCCCCATGACAAACTTATTCAGTCGCTCTATCAAATCCTGCTGCCTTTGTTGGAATGCTTGTTCTTGGTTGAGTATTCCTTCAGACAAGGATAGTTGCTTATCTGAAATGCTTCCAAACCCTTGGATCACAGAGTGTATATCTTGTGTGGTTTGTTTCATTGTTTGTGCAAAGAGGTCTGTTACGTCTGCAAGTTCTTTACGTTGTCGCCCTAATGTTTCTTCGAGGGATGTGTTTTGTTTTGTAAAAAATTCGTCCAAAGATTCCGAGTAGGTTTGACGAAAGCGTGCGAGTTCATGGGTGACTGCTTGGCTCACATTTGTGAGTTCTTCTCCTATTCCTCCAAGGGTTTGTTTGAGTTGTGTATTTGCGATATTTATCGACTTTGTGGCTTCATGTGCGATCGTTTCGACTTGTGTGTTTAGTCTGTTTGTGACTTCTTCCATATGTGTTTGAGATTCCTTCAAAACCTCTCCAAGTTTATGTACAAAAGTGTCAAGGCTCTCGTGTGATTGCTTGACCACAGCTTGCATTTGTGTGACTTGTTCGTTAAGAATTCCACGAAGCGAATCTACACTTTGTCTTGTTGACTCCATTGCTTCCCTTGTTGCGTTCATTGCAACGCTATTTTGTTCGAGGGCATTTTGGAGGGGACCAAACAATGTCGTTTTGAATTGTGTTAAAAGTTCTTCTCCAAAACGATCTTGTTTTTGGAGAAGTTGCTCCATGACCTTTCCATTTTTTTGGTTTTGTGTGACGAGCGGTTGGAGGCTTGTTGTGATCGCACTACTTACTACCTGCCCAAGGCCTTGCATGTTCATTTGCATCGCTGCACTTTTCATTTCTTCAGCGACTTTGGACATACTTTCTGCCACGCCTGCCATGTCAGACGATTGCTGTGAGCGTAAGTAGCGTGTTGGGTTGTCAAGTGCGAAGTGTTTATTGAGCAGATCTTTTTGATGTCTGAGTTGCATCTTTAGAATGCTCTCCATGACTTTTTCGCTCAAGATGAATATGACAGATGCTCCAATCCCAACAAGGGATGTTACAAATGCTGTAGACATGCCACCAAGAAGAGGCTTCATTTTTTCTAAAAGGCGTGCTGAATCAAGTCCGTCGAGCGTCCCAAACCCTAGCAATCCCTGGCTGATACCCCAAAATGTCCCCAAAACACCTAAAGCTGTGAGAAGGGGAGATACAAACGATAGCCCACTCTTCTGATAATGTTCCACATCGGAAAGAGGGTTTCGCTTCAAGATGATTCTGTCCGTGTCGGTCGTTGGCTTGAAGCGATATTGTCCTTCCTCCTTTAAAATGGCATCTTCAAAAGCTGTATGTTCGAGGAATAGGAAATTCTTTAACCAAGTAACTTCTTGTTTTCGTTTTACATATATGTAGCTATGTGCTTTTTGGGAGAGTTCCGAAAGTAATTTGTTCGAAAATCGAATGTCAAAGCTTCTGAACATTGTTCGTAGCAAAAGTTGTATGCCAAATGCCATAAGTACAAAGTAGATCAAAAACAAAATGCTCTGACTGCTTGCATCTGTTTTTGGGAAGATACCGAGCTTGTTGATAAATGATTGAATAAATAAGGCCAGTGGGAAACCTAGAACAAGGGATACCGCAAACAAGAACGTTGAGCAAAAGCGAGAGAGAATGTTCATCTATGACTCCTGTATTGTAGAAGTTGTACTTTGTATGCGTAAACCAAAAAGCTATGAAATGTTGATCTTGTGAGGCAAATCCCACCCAAGGTAAATTCTCTCGGGGAGATGGCAGGCATCTTGATAGTGCTCCACTCCTTGGGTAAGCCTGATACTGTAAATCTTGCTTTCTCCAAGGAGCTCTGTGTCATGTCTGAGATAGAGCTTATTTGGGTAGAGAGAGAGTAACTTCTTTTGAAACCGATGTTTCCGTTCCCGAAAGGAGATTGAAAGTCCATTGTTTGCTTGGAAAAGTTCTTGGGCAAGGTGCCAACCCTGATTGACTCGATGGATGGCAAGGACAAGTTCTTCGTATTCAGGCTTTGAAAACTCTGGTATTTTTTGCATTCATGCTTCCTTGAATCAAATCTTGTATCTGCATGTTTACAATGTACCGATAAATTCCCATATCGTAAAGCACTTACTTTAAAGAATGTGCTTTTAAACACGTTTTATCCTGGTTGTATCTTTTTGTTATAAAAAGAGAATTGCTAAAATACCCCGAAGGGGTTCAAATGTTTGGGAAGGCAAGCGAAGCGCGCCTGGGTCTTTTGAAAAGACCCGATAGCTGTGTTGCTCATGTATGTCGACTTGGAGGCGAAAGTCTTCTTACTCTGATGTATGTCAGGCATGATTTTGTTACTTGAGCGTAAAGGTCGTCCTCGTCCCGCTCCAAAAACCCCTCAAAGACCCCATTCATTTATCCTCATGCCCTGGAGCCCCATATACTCCATATGTATGTATTTAAATAGATTATTTCGGTGGGAACTTCGCCAAAAAGCCGTCGCTCTTGCCGTCACTCTTCAGGGTTCCGCCATCGTAAGAGAGACTACAGCTTCCTGTACTGCCTCCACATGATGTACCCACCATAAAGAGATTGTCCGAACCGTCGATCACAAGATCATTCAACAAGTCCTCTTCGCTACTCCCCAACGAGACCGCCCAGACAGGACTTCCCGTTGTGTTGAACTTCGCAAGGAAGATGTCATAGGTCCCACGAGTATTCAATGTCGTGTTCCCGAAACTGATCGAACAATTACTCACACCGCCACAGAAGTAACCTGCAACGTGTACATTCCCTTTACTGTCCAATGCAATCCCAAAACCGTAATCCTCACTCGTGCTACCAAAGGTCTTCGCCCACTTCGCCACACCATTTGCGTCGAACTTCGCGATGTACATTTCCTCTTCACCCTTGATCGTCAACGCCGGAAGACTACTGTCCACTGTCGCACTACATGCCGAACCACCAGAACCATAACAAATGGAACCTGTCAGGAAGATCTCCCCCGTCGCGTTCACTACGAGGTTACCAGCGTAATCACTCGACGCACTACCAAACGAAATCGCCCACAACGTGTTCCCGCTGCTGTCCAACTTCGCCACAAATGCGTCTGATTCTCCCTTACTTGTCAATGTCTTGGTGCCAAACGTCGCACCACAACCCGCTGCGCCACTCTCGCAAATGTAACCAGAGACGTGGACATTCCCTGTGCCGTCGACGTGAAGACCTGGCGCAAAATCATCTCCCGTACCACCTGCGCTCTTCGCCCACACAACCTTTCCTGTGTCGTCGAATTTTGCCATGAAGATGTCTTCGCCACCCTTACTTGTCAGTGTGTCCGTCCCGACTGTCGCCGTACAACTCCCTGTCGCGCCATAACAAAATGAACCGACGAGGTGTGGATTGCCATTCTTATCGAGCATAAGACCACCATCGTAGTCTTCACCTGTTCCACCTATACCCTTAACCCACAAGAATTTTCCTGTAGCGTCGAGCTTCGTTAAGAACACATCCGCGTCCCCTTTGGAATTTAATGTATATGAACCAAATGTACCCGAACAGCTCGATGTCGCTTGCAGGCAGATCGCACCAGCGACGAAGACTTCGCCTTTGCTGTTGACTGCGATCGAGCCACCATAATCGTCTCCTGTACCACCTGCGTTCTTCGCCCAGAGGACCTTCCCTGTGCTGTCCATCTTGAGGATGAAGATGTCTCCACCCCCCTTGGTGTTCAAGAAGGTGCTGTCGAATTTGACCGAGCAATTTCCAGATGAGGAGCCGCAAATGGAACCTGTTACGTAGATGTTCCCACTGCTGTCATATGCGACGCTGTAAGTGTTGTCGTCATCTGTCCAACCATGACCCTGAACCAATGTTGGTTTGGGAGGTTGGAATGCCACAAATTCTGGAATGCTACCCTCTGGACCTGATTCGGGAGTGGCTTCTGTTTGGGTTTCAGGGACGTTTTCCGTTTTGGCCTCAGGGACACTCTCTGTTTTTGTGTCAGGTGTGGGTTCAACACCAGGCTCTTCTTTTGTACCCGCGTCACTCTGGTCTTGTACTGGCTCTGGAGAAGGCTCTGTTGTTGGCTCTTTTACGGGCTCTTTTGTAGGTTCTTTTGTAGGTTCAGCCGCTGGCTCCGTCGACTTTTCAGTGACAGGTTCAGTGGTGATTTTTTCTTGTGTGTTTTCTGTTTTTGTAGGGGGTTTGCCACACGCTCCAGCCAGGAATACCATGGCGAGCAGGCTCATAAACAAGATTCGCATGTTTGTCGCTCCTTTGATGCTTTTGTCATGTGCCATACAGCACGAGGTCAACCGCCTAGCTATAACCCTTCTTACATCAGATGTCTACCCAAACTTGATATATGATGACCACGCTTTTTGTCGGGCAAGCTGCTACTTGAGGGGCAGACCGGTCGTCAGGTATGAGGCCAGGTCGCCACCTTGCTGCCTCTCTGTGGGCAAGTTGCCACCGGGATCAGGGCAAGTTGCCACCGAGAGCAGGGCGTGTTGCCACCGAGAGCAGGGCGTGTTGCCACCGAGAGCAGGGCGAGTTGCCACCGAGAGCAGGGCGAGTTGCCACCGAGAGCAGGGCGAGTTGCCACCGAGAGCAGGGCGAGTTGCCACTCGCCCTTACGACTGCCGCGCTTCGCTTGGCATAGTGGGTTTGCCACCCACACCCGCTTGGGGGACAGCGCCCCCCAAACCCCGCATTCGATGCCTTCGGCGTGGGCTGACGCGCGTTGCTTGTCTGGGGAGAAAATAAATCCTACCCAAGTTGTTGGATATGCGTTATAATCGCCGCTTCGATTTTATCTATCAGTTATGGCGTTCCAATACCGGGAACGAACGTGGAGACGACAAATGACCCTCATCAACAAAGCCAATCGACAGCCGTCCATGCAGGGACTGCCTTCGCTGGAAGCCAACACACAGTCGACCCAAATCAATACAAATACAGAGAGTATGGGTCTTCGCGATACATTCACCTCCTCTGAAGGAGCTTCCATCCAGACAGAAGGTAGCATCGCGCAGACAAACACCATCGCGAACGGAAGCACACAGACTGTGATGGGCGCGTTGATGCAGTCTCTTGAGCCTGAGATGGAAGTCGGGCGAAGTGGTATTCCTGTCGATGTGTCTGTGTTGACGGGGGCTGATGCCCAAGCGAAGATCGCGACCTCATGGCCCGATCTCCAGACTGAAGCGCGGATGGACCCTGAGGGCATGCACAAAGAGTGGGCACCTCACATGCCTCTCAATGTATTCAAAGAGATGGTCGAGGACTTGGGTACCAAAGATATCGCCAAGTACCAGAGTTACTTCAGTCACGACTTGTGGCCTTTTGGACCTTCGACCTTTGATGAGTCAACCCTTGAGGCCAAGCCTGGGTTCCTGAAAAGTCGTGTCCAGCGTGCGATGCTCTGGTCTGTTTTTGGCATGAAAGCCGAGAATGATATGAAGCCATTCACTGGCAAAGATATGATGGATATCTACCAAAATGCCGAAGGTCACAGCAAACCCAAGCTCGGTGATACGTGGTTTTGGGGGAGTGGCGAAGAAAATGGTCACACTGCGATGTTTTTGGGGGATGTGCAGGAACTTCACGACACACTGAAGCGTTGGTTGCCTAACGAGAATCCGGCACCTGGTGAACCCACATTTGATCAGGCCTGGAATCACATCTCACAAGCCCTCTTCAGCGATATGACAGAAAACGGTAAGAGTCCGCTTGAGCTGCCAGCTGATGATCCGCGTCGTCTGGTCCAACTTCACTCTCTCGCGACAGGGAAAGGCAATCAGCCAGCCCTGGAGCGTCTTACCTCTGGCTTCAAAAATGAAGTGCTCTCAGACAGTCATCGTATCGGTGTTATCCTCGATACAGCAGGGGAGTACACGGAGGAGTATCCACGCACAAACTGGAACTCCGTGCGTGAGTATTTTTGGCATGACGCGGAGACCGCTGTTTCGATCCTCGAACCGCTTGTCGAGCATGATCCTAACGTTCAATCGACGATCGATCTCATCAACGAAAAAGGCGATGCGTTCTTGGACTCCGTGCGTAAGAAGGCTGTTCTTTCGGCCTTTGGACAACTTGGTCAATCATATGGTTGGTCTCTCGATACGGGTGATCATCTCTCTGACGATGGGATTGTGCCACAGTGGGGAAGTGGTGATGGGGCCATTGAGCGCGACACCCCCATGAGAAGCAACCAAAAAGCCATGAATATCCATTGTTCAGAGGTGACGACGATCTCCCAAAATGATGCGCTTGAGGGGAGTGGTTTGATGATGCCTGATCTCAACACCATCGCGGTGGATTTTGAGACTGGGAAAGACTTCGATTTCTCCTTCAGTCCATTTGGTATCCTCAGCTCCATTGCGAATGGTGCTCGTGAGATGGTCGATTTTGATACATTTGCGGATGTCCCTCAAGCACAAGCGACAAGCCGTACGGCCCTCTTTGTGAATGGCAACGAAGCAGGTCTCGACTTTTACGTTCACAACATGGAGCGTGCGTTTCGACCCAAGTTTACGGCTGTCATCGGTGATGACGCGTTCACTGAGCGAATGCAAGCTGCTCGCAAGATGTTGGGACGCGATGAATAGCAGGGGAATACTTCGGAGTTATGGAACACCGACGAGACATGCATGAAGAAAACTCTTTGTGGGGAAAGAGGTCAATAGCGCTCGAAGAGCGCAACACAAACGATACGTAGTATCGTGGGGTCTGGGGTTGAACAAACCCCAGGCGGGTGTGGGCAGCCAGCCCACATAACAAAACAAACCCACAAGGGGCAAGCGGAGCGCGCCAGTCTGAGCGAGTGGCCACTTGTCCATCCATCAGCAGGTAACTCGCTCACAGAGAACAGGAGAAAGGTCATGATTACAAACAATATGAGCATCATTCTCTACATAACGGGAGCGATCACGGCTTCGATGTTGTTGCAGTTTTTGTTTCCTCGGACGTTTTTGCGTTTGGCGAACAAAGTAGAGTTGGAGGATAAAGCGGGGTTATTTTACGCGAGACATTGGGGGATGATGGTTTTTGTTCTTGGGGCTTTGATGGTTTACGTGGGTTATTATCCCGCAGGGCAGACTCCTGTGTTGCTTGCGGTCACAGTGGAGAAAGTGGCATTTGTGGCCATGGTATTCACAAGTTTGGATGAGCCGCTCTCTAGAGCATTGATTCCGTCGGCTCTTTTTGATTCGACCTGTGTGATACTCTTTACCCTTTCTCTGACCGGGCTTGCATAGATTTTCCTGGGGGACTCTACGAAGACCAAAGGAGCCTGTCAGGCGTTGGTGGGGTTTTTTCGCTGTTGCCATGTGTGCCAGCCACCCCATCCGATGAGACCGATGGTCAGGAAGAAGCAAAGCATACCCAATAGATCACCAAGCAGGCTGTAGGGGGTCCAAGCCTTCGATGTCATAGGAATGTCAGTATAAAGAATGTACTTGTTCGTTGTGAAGTAGTTCATACCTGCGAGGTGTCGTCCATATGAATCGTATGACGCGGATTCGCCGTGGTCAGTGACCCTGAGTAAAGAGAAACCATTCTCGATGGCTCTGAATGAGGCGATACGTGTGTGGTGTGGAGTGATATCTTTCCAATCACTTGCGGGGACGATGAGCAGGTCAACTTGTTTTTGGCTGGCTTGCTTGACGAGGTGGGGAAAATCCATGTCAAAGCAGATCATCGCACCAATCGTGCCAAAGGGTGTGTTGATGGTTTTCATTTTCCCATCACCTTTTTGTACCATCGCGAGCTCAGGGCCGGGGACAGGGATCGTCTTGAGATATTCGAAGCCGATTTTTCCTTGTGGGGTGACAAAGACGAGTTTGTTCTCGGTCATCTTTTGCTTTTTGTTTTTGATGTCGAGATGTCTAAACAACCACATTGTCGCGCCGATATACACCTTGTGTTGTTTGGCGAGTGATTGGACCTTTTGTAAGAACGCCTTCTGATCCTTTTGTTGGATGGGTGCTTGTGCCTCAGCCCAGACGATGACTTTTGCGCCTGCTTGTGCGGCTTGTGCAGTGCGTGAGAGCAAGTCTGCGCGGACAGCGCGGGCACGTTCAAAGTAGGTTTTCCAGAGCGCGGGAGTGGGTTGTTTTCCTTCGAAGAAGACGGGTTCGATGAGACTACGTAGCTTTTTGTTCTCTGGCGTAACAATTCCAGCCGCCCGGAATGTTGGCTTCATCGGTGCAGTGGCTAACCTGATCCCACCTCCACAGATGATCGTGACAAGGAGCAGGAGGTAAGTGAGGAGTCCTTTTTGAATGGTTTCCCACGTGAAGTTGTGTTCCCAGGCCCAGTTGATAGTTGAGGCGGACCAAGACATGAGGAAGATCAGGCCCCAGATCCCAGCGAACGAAACACTTTGTATGAGGGGCAATTGTCCTGCTTGTGTATACGCAGTTGAGCCCCAAGTGCCGAATGGGTTGCCTTGTGCGTTAAAGTATTCGAAGGCGACGGCAAAGGTGGGGAAGAGCAAAGTGTGGAGAAAAGAGGGTTTGTTTGCTGCGAGCCATCGGTCGAGGAGGAAGGGGAGGAGACCGATGAAGCCTCCGATGATGAGTGTGACAAAGAATTCGACGGGAGGTTGAGGGATTTGGCCCCAGAGTGCGATCCCTGCGGGGAACAAAAAGAACAGGACACCCAGCAAGTATCCACGAAGAAGAGGTTGTGTGCGGAGGTAACGCATCATGAAGATTGGAGCGAGCCAGGCGGCGAGTGGGACCATCCAGCGCCCAGCGGAGATGACGACAAAGATACCAGCGAGGAATAACCAGGCGTAAGACCAGCGATCGTGTATGTGCTTTTTCTGTGTGCTCATCAACTTTACCTTTGTTGTGGAGGGGGTCTCAGAGAATTCTGTTGTTGCTTGTATACACAGATTTGTGTGGCAGGCAAATCGTCTTAAAAAAGGTGAGATTTTCTTGAAGGTTGTAGGATGGAATACCTATTCGCTTTTCGATGTTTGTGGGTGTATTGTAGAGCGCGAAGAAACCAGAACATTGTCAAGAGAAGGAGTTCCTCATGCAGAAGAAGGCGAGAGTTGTTGGTGTCATGTTGATGTTTGTGTGCGTTGTGATCGGGCTGACAGGATGCAAGAAGGAGCCAAGCAAGATTGTGTTTAACGGCGAAGATTATTTTCGCGCCAAAAAAATCAAGAACGCGCGGTTTTCGATCGTGTCCTACCTGAAGAAGGGGGAGAAAATTCAGACAGCCAAGGAGTTCGTCAACTTTGTAGGGGCAGATGTCGGGAAAAAGGCTTCGCCCCGGGCAATACAGAGGGTAAAGAAGATGTTTCAGATCGTCATCAAGCGACATGACGCGAACTTCAAGTCCTACAAGAACGGCTTACAATTCTGTTATCGCCAAAATTACAGGGGACAGTGGATGATCGTGCACTCGGCCTACAACTTAAAATCAAAGGGTTTTAAGGTCTTCCAATATGGTAAAGTCCTCAAGGCCGATCAAAAAGATGATGATACAGAGGATCTTTGTGAGAACGCTGATTGGATCTTCTCCCAGTTAACCGCTGTGGCCAAATATTTTTGATTTTACTGTGTATCTTTTGCTGGCGCGTTCAGTGACGGAAGTCCTCGAAACAAGAGATACCCACAAAGAGCGAGCTCAGCGATCAGGGGGATGACATAGGCTGCGGCAAAGGTCGCGGCGAGGGTGGGCGCAACAAGTCGAAGAATACTCCCCGTAAAGTACACAAGTGCCGCAAGAATCACACTCATACCTATCCATTTGAGCGCTTTGTTGTGTGTCTTCAAGAGGAGGATACCGACAAAGACGCAGTTCAGAGCAAAACAAAACAAGCCGAGATCGTATCCGATAGCGTGTGATTGCAATGAGGTGTTCACCAACGCGGCTTTTTGTGCTGTGTTAAAGGCCGAGGTGTGAGCGAATGTGATCGCTTGTTGGAGATGAACGAGGTTGAGTCCAAGGATCGCGGCTTGTGCGAGTCTAAAGGCCATCGCCAAGAAGGAGAGCATTTTATCGACGGGGGCGAGCAGGAAGTAGAGTAGGGCACCAATCCCAACATCTGCGAGGACCATCAGGACGTCTGCCAGGAGACTGACCCGAAAGGATGTCTCGGCTGCGAGGATATTCGCGAGTGTGTCCGTCGCTGTTTTGCCGATGAGGGGGGCACGCATCATCGCTTCACCACCAATCCCACAGAGGATGATAATGAGATAAAGGAGTCCTGCAATTCGAGCGTATGTTTGGGTGTTCATTTGTGTGGTTGTGTGTGTCTGTGTCGTCATATCATGTCTCCTTTATTGTGTGTGGAGTGGGGTTTTTGTGCATTCGATGTCCTGATGATACGTGGCTAAGGGGCAGAAGCGTAGCTACCAAAGTAGGGTTTTGGAGTACTGTTTGTTCAGGGAGACCAAGGCACAAAAGTACTGTTTGGGGATGTTTGGTATCGGCTGCCTTTTGAGTGGTGGTGTTACTTGCCCTTACTTACTGCCGCGCTTCGCTTGGCATTGGCTGCCTTTTTGGGGCGAGTTGCCACTCTTTTTGGGGCGAGTTGCCACTCGCCCTTGCTGAATGCCGCGCTTCGCTTGGCATTGTGGGTTTGCCACCCACACCCGCCTGGGGTTTTCTCCCCAGACCCCACGATGCGCAAGCATCGTTTGTGTTCCGACTTCGTCGGTGTTGGGAATGTTATGATTGTATCCTTGTCGGGATTTGTGATGTTTTTTGGGGTTGTCTACGCTTGCTGTGAGGGGGGTTTTTTGGGTTTTTCTTTGAATGGGTTTTTGATGGTTTGGGTGGTGTTGCTTTGTTTGCTGGGTTTTTTGGGGGCTTCGTGAATGATCGTGATCTTGGGAGGGGATTTTGTTGGTGTGTATGGGTTCTCCGAGGGGGTGAGGTCTTTTGGTTGGGTCTATTTGGGTGTGGTTGGGATGCGTTGATCGGGGGTTTGTTTGTCATTTGGGGGAGGCTGTTTGGTCCGTTTGTTGGACTTTTTTGTGTTGTTTTGTGTTTGTGTTCTGGTTGGTTAGGATAAAAGTTGGAAATCAAGCTTGACAGATGTGGATCTGCGTGGTAGATGGTTGTCTCGTTCTTGAGGACGTTTGTTTTTGAGAATGAAAACCATCGCCGAAGTGGTGGAACTGGTAGACACGCTGTCTTGAGGGGGCAGTGGGCCTAGCCCGTGCCGGTTCGAGTCCGGCCTTCGGCACAAAAAAGCCCCGTAGCACTCATTGCTGCGGGGCTTTTTTTGTGGTTTCTGCGAATCGTCGGACAACCCCACATCTGATGACTGAGTCACAGGGTGAGGCTCGGACTTTTCTTTCGCCGCTGATCTCCTCCCTTCAGCCAACCCGCTCCGGAGGCCTTTTGATTCTGGAGATGCCCTTCCCGCGACCTTGGGAAACGAATGGATTAAGACAAAGCACAAACTTTGTGCTATGGTATCTGCATAGGAGCAGCAGGAAAGACTGAGAGCACAGCCAAGGAAAGGTTTAAGCAAACAATCTGGGATCGAACGCAAATATGGGAACGCATCAGGTGACAGCACCAATACGTCAATCATCGTCTCTTTCGGTCAGCGCTGACTCTGGAGAATTCCTGCTCTATACCAAGCTCTGGATTCCAAATCATATCCAACAGTACGTCCAAAGGCCGGAACTGGTCGCGCGACTCAATGAAAGTCTACAAGGTAAATGTGCGCTGGTTTGTGCCCCCGCAGGCTTTGGAAAGACGTCTTTGGTGATCGACTGGCTGCAACAGTTGCAGCGGCCTGCGGCTTGGTTCTCTCTGGATAGCGCCGACAACGAGCCCAAGCGCTTTTTGCGCTACCTCGTCGCCGCTTTGCAGTCGATCTTCCCCGAGGTTGGGGAGACACTCTTGGTCCACCTCAATGCTCCACAGCTTCCCACCCTCCAGAAACTGTTTACACTACTGCTCCACGACATACAGAAGGTCGATGAAGCCTTTGTCTTGGTACTGGACGACTGCCATCTCCTGACCCACGCAGCGCTCCAGGAATGCTTGGGCTTTCTGATGGAACATATGCCTCCTCAGATGCACCTGACACTGACCAGTCGCCATATGCCATTGTTCCCGCTAGGCCGATTGCGGGCCCGTAGAGAGCTTGTCGAATTATCCACAAACGACCTACGCTTCTCAGCAGAGCGGTCCTGCACACTCTTTTCCAACCTCCAACTGGATCTGAACCCTCACCAAGCCAAGCTGCTCTGCCAACAAACAGAGGGATGGGTTGCGGGCCTGCACTTGGCCGGTTTGTCTTTGCAGCAGTCCAACAATCCAGACCAGCTCCTTGAGAGCTTTTCAGGCAGCCACCGATTTATTGCTGACTTTCTCAGCGAAGAGGTGCTCCAGCGTCAATCCCCTCAGCTTCAGCAGTTCTTGCTTAAAACATCGATACTCCAGCGTTTTAATGCAGATCTCTGTAACGCAATGCTTGGCATCGACAAGAGTGAGAGCTTACTAGAGGAGCTGGAGCGCTCACAACTTTTTATCATCCGATTGGATCACAGACAGAACTGGTATCGCTATCATCACCTCTTTCGCGACCTTTTGTTGAGCCAGCTAAAGAAACGTACAACGCCAGAGGTGCAAGAAGAGCTTCACCGTAGCGCCAGCCAATGGCTTGTGAGTCACCGCTGGATAGATGAAGGCCTCCAACATTTACAGGTGATCGAGGATTATGACAAAGCCGCCAAAATGTTGCTATCGTTGGCCGACTCCTGTTTCCAACAAAGATACCTGGAAGAATTTGTTGTCTGGTTGAAGCGGTTGCCGACACAAGTGCTTCACCGACATCCCAAGCTGATGATGTACGAGCTCCTAGATAAGTTTGATCAAGGCGACAACACAGGGCTCAAACGAAACCTCCCCCCGACCATACAGGCCCTCAAGAACAAGCTGACACAGTTAGAGGAGAAATCCCCTGAGCGTCAGGACTACGAGGGCTATATCAAGTTATGCCAGGCCTACATCGCACGCAACCAAGGCGATCAAGAGTCAGTGATTCGGCAAACCAAAGAAGCGATGGCAAAGCTATCAGACAAACAACATAGTTTCGCCTACCACATGATTATTTCGCAGGTCGTGGCACAATTGAAGCGCCACATCAGTGTGGGAAAAGCACTCACAAAGCTCGACGAGCTCTATGCGCAGTGTGTGTACCAACAAAACCTCTATTTTATGCAGATGGTCACCTGGGTCTCTGCGTATATGAGTCTGAGACGTGGACGTTTGCTTCGCTCTGAAACAATCAACCTACGTCTCCTACAGGATGTCAAACAGATACCCTCGTATAAACCCGGGCACAGTGTGGAGTTGGGTATCCATCAGGGCCTGGCTGAAGTCTATTGGGAGCAATACCGGCTGGAAGAAGCAGAGCAAAGAGCTGAACGTAGCCTGAAAATTGCGCAAAAGCACAAACATTTTCGCTCGATGGTCAAAGCCCTGATCTCGCTAGCCAACATCCTAAACTCTCAGGGCCGACAAGAAGAAGCGTTTCGACTGATCGACAAAACAAAAGCAATGGTCGCTCCCCACACCATCCTTCCAGGACAGATCCACCGCAGCCTCTTGTCTATCCAGCGTATCATCCTACAACACGGAGCAACGACACAAGTAGAGGAATGGTTCAAGCAAAAGGACATTGGCCTTGAGACGCCTGTCAACCACACAACGGAACCCCTATTCATCTTAAAGATCCGCCTCTACCTCAAGCAAAGCAAACTCGAAGAAGCAAACAAATTGCTCCACTATCTACTTGATGAGATGGCAGACAAAGAGATGATAGGGCCCCTAGCAGAGGCACACCTGCTACAGGCCATTGTGTTTCAAAGACAAAAGAAAGAAGAACAAGCCCAAGAAGAGTTTGGGCTGGCACTCCAGCTTGCCCAACCCGAAAACAACTTGCGCATTTTTGTAGAAGAAAGGGAAGCCACCCGGTCCTTGCTGCAACACTGTATTGTACAGCACACAGAAACGAAAGCTTTTGCCCATAAGATCCTCGCTTTGCTCCCAAAGAAAAAAACCACTCCCAAAGCAGCCGCTCCAACACCTCAGTCGATACCTCCTATCGCCTCTGAGCCCAACATTCATACTCCCTCATGTGTGATCTACGAAGAAGATCCCTACTTCCTCGATCCACTGAGCAAACGAGAGACCGAGATCATACAACTTGCCAACACAGGTCTAACCAACAAAGAACTCGCCCAAAAACTGTACCTCGCTCACACCACAATCAAAAAACATATGAGCAACATCTACAGCAAACTCGGCGTAAAGAACCGAACCAAGGCACTTGTCAGGGCCAAAGAGCTAGGGCTGATACACTGAGACAGGCACGTAATCATACAGAAATAGGGTTGTATATAGCATGTATGGGTGCCGAGGTGTGGACGATTGGCTTTGCAATCGCCGGATCCGAGTGCACCCATCAAAATAGCCCCACACACAACCCATAGAAACATCATCAAAATCCCGAATGCCGATGGATTCATCGTTCTGTGGGGTGTCGGGCTGGCACGAGGCGCAGCCCCTACATACCGAATATCACCAAATGCACAGGAGTACGGGTTGGCCCCTCACCAATACTGATGTCCCTTCTACTCCCTACTCCTCCCCTTTGGGTCCTTCACTACTCCCCAAAACTGACAAAAATACTCCTCTGGTAGTAAGACGCAGTGGCACTTTGTCCCTACCCTAGGATGACGAACGATCATTCCTAGGAGGTTTAAATGACACAGTCAACACAAGCGTTATCAACGCCCACTTTTTTTCGCGTATATATTCCCCTTGCGATGCTTATTGCCTTGTTTTGCTTTCCAAACTGCAGTGGTCCTGAGTGCGCAGAAGATGGAGACTGTGTGTTTGGACAGCGCTGTAGTTCTGGTGCATGTATCTCCAACAGCTGCACAGGAGACGACGATTGTCTCAGGTCACAAACCTGCCAGGATGGACAATGCAAAGAGGGCACACAGTCCAAAGACGAATGCACGCAAGATAGTGATTGCAAAGCACCCACGCCAAAGTGTGATGCCAACCAAAAAAAGTGTGTTGGTTGTCTCAACTCTGATGATTGCAGAAGTGACCAAGACTGTACAAACAACCAATGCAAAGAGAAAGAACAGCCCGAGTGCACAAGCGATGCAGACTGTCGGTCGAAAGCCAATCCTCGCTGCTCAGGTGATGGCAAGTGTGAGTGGGAATGCACAAGTGACACAGATTGCACAAAGGGTACATGCCAAGAGCACAAATGTGTGGTCAAGCCAGAATGTACGAAAGACTCTGACTGCCAAGGGACAAAGAGTGTTTGTGAGAACAACAAGTGCGTAAGCAAAGCAGAGTGTTCGACCGACGCAGACTGCCAGGGCCAGGCCAAACCAATGTGTTCCAGTGCAGGCAAGTGTGAGTGGGAATGTCGTGTCACTTCGGACTGTAAAGGCTCGTCTTGTGTAGACAACACATGCGCCACAGCAAACAAACCATGTGTATCACCCAACGATTGTGCACAGGGGGAGACCTGCTTTTTGGGTGTCTGCGCGAAAGCCTGTAACCCAACACAGGACACATGCGAAGCAGGTAAGGGGTGTTTTGATGCGAACAGTCCAACCTCAGGCTTTTGTTTGAAGCAATGCAATCCCCAAGACGGACGGACAGCGTGTGGGGACGCGCTCTTGTGTGTCAAGCGCTTTGACACGAGCACCAAAACATACTGTCTGCCACCTCATGGCCCCCGTCAGCAGGGACAAAGCTGCAACATCCAAGACCCCAATCAGTTCTGTATGGCATCTCAATACCTAGCCTGCTTCAGTCCACAGATTCCAGGTGGCTCCTTCTCCTGTTTGAAAGGCTGTAATCCAGCAAAAGGAACCAGCAACAACCCAGACTGCAAAGGGGGTCGATGCACACCTTACCCATTGTCTCACTGGGGAGGAGCTTGCATACCACAATCGACAGAGCCCGAAGGTTCGCCCTGTCCAGGAGGAAAAGCCTGTCCAACAGGTCAAACCTGCTCGCAAATCAACTTCAGATGCTACAAGTCATGTGCAACAAACGCCGACTGCGGTGCTGGCAGGTGCATCATTGGTACCTGTGCCTACCAATGTGATCCAGCACAAGGCAGATACACCAACTCCAAGTGTAAGCTTGGACAAGAATGTCGAGAAGGCCAAAACAACCTACCATCGTACTGTTTGACTCTTTCAAGCCCCTACCGCCAAGGGCCGCGCCAACTTGATGAGTCCTGCTCCACAAGTGAGAAATCCCCCAACGAGCACTGTGATGGCAGCAAGAATCTATTTTGTGGGATATCACCAAAGGGTGGGTTGGCCTGCCAACAAGGCTGCGACCCCCGTAAAGGCTTTGTCAGCAATCCTGACTGTGGTGGTGCAAGCTGTAACATTTATCGCTCGCCCTTTGACGGGATTTGTAGCCCAATCGGGACCAAAAAAGCAGGGGAAACATGTGACTTGGGCGCCAACGCCTGTGAAAAAGGTCTCTCGTGTTTGTATGGTGTATGTAGCAAATCCTGTCATCCGGAAAAAACAGCATCGGGTTGTAGCTCTGATGAGATATGTCAGATTACGGAGTCGGCAACAGGATGTAGCAAAAAATGCGATCCCAAACAGGGCCTCTACCCCAACACAACTTGTGGTGCTGGAAGTTTCTGCAACCTCGTATGGGACAACCTCACAAGCAGCACCTGCCAACCCCTACCAACTGCACCCAGCGGAACCAAGCAAGAAGGAGATGCATGCAATCCCAGCACGGACCTCTGTGATGGAAGCAAAGGCTTGGTCTGTAGTAGCCTCGACAGTGTCTGTGTCAAAGCATGTGATCCACAAAAAGGCTCATTGCCCAACGTAGACTGTCCCACAGACCATACCTGTCGGGTCAACCCAAGTGGTTCGTACAAAGGTGGCTATTGCATCCAGTACAGAACGTATACCCGCAAGAAAGGCGAAAGTTGCCTGACAGGCACCGACAAGAGCAAGCCAGAGTGGAACAAGTGCGAAGTTGGTTTGGGCTGTAGCACCAACAAGACCTGTGTCGATGGCAAGGCGGAACACACCCTATGTGGAACGAGCATCAGCACATACTGCTCCAGCGAGTTTTATTGCGTGGGTATCAAATCGGTCAATCGTTTCTACTGTAAAAAGCCATGTTGGTTGAACAACCCCACCTGTGGTCCCGGATTGACTTGCCTCCCCTACGCAACGCACCAGGGCGATGGAATTTGTTTCCAAAGCTGCCAGACCAGCAACGACTGCACCAAAGAAGGCAAAGAGTGTACAGTGGTTTCTGGGAAGCAAGTTTGTCGCTAGTGTACCGGAACAGAAATGCCTTGAATAATTAAGGGGATGTCCCCATCGTAACTCCAAACAAAAACAAAGGAGAACACGATGAGAACAGGACGTCCCCGCAAGCCCATCATTTTAGCGGATGAAGAAAGAAAGTACATGGAATCTTTGTTGCGAAAAGGCTCAACTCCCCAGAAGATCGCTCGCAGGGTGAAGATTATTTTGATGAGCGCTGATGATATTCCAAACATCGAAATCGGAAAACGGCTTGGAATCACCCAACAAACCGTGAGTCACTGGAGAATGAGGTTCTTGAAGTTTCGATTGTCCGCAATCGATGATGCTCCAAGAAGCGGTGCTCCCAGGACTATTGGGGATGATAAAGTGGCCGAGATCATCAACAAAACACTACACTCCATGCCGAAAGGTCAAACACACTGGAGCACCCGAGAGATGGGGAGTGAGACGGGAGTCAGCCATTCAACTGTTGGTCGGATTTGGCGGGCCTTCGGGCTCAAACCACATAGGACAGAAACTTTCCAGTTGAGCACAGACCCTCAATTCGTCGAAAAAGTCCGTGATGTGGTTGGATTGTACATGAACCCTCCAGATGGAGCCCTGGTTCTTTCTGTTGATGAAAAGCCCCAAATTCAGGCTTTGAAGAGAACACAACCTGTTGTTGGAGTCCAAATTGCCCAAGTGGAGAGAAAGACCTCTGAATACGAAAGGAAGGGAACTACAAATCTGTTTGCAGCGTTAAATGTGAAAACAGGCCAGGTTCATGGAAAGTGTTTCCAAAGGAAAAGAAGCAGAGAATTTGTGAATTTCCTCAAAGAGCTCGACAGAAACGTTGATGGTAAGGCAGAATTGCACATTATTCTGGACAACAGCTCGATCCACAAATCACCAGAGACAAAGCAGTGGCTTCTCCGTCACCCCCGGTTCCACCTTCATTTTACACCAACACACTCTTCCTGGCTCAACCAGATCGAGCTGTGGTTTTCCTTACTGCAACGGAGACAATTGGACAGAGGAGTATACAGCAGTGTTTCTGCTCTTGAAGATGGAATGTCCGAATATATCGAATATACAAACGATCACCCGAAAACATTTGTATGGACCAAAACGGCTGATCAGATCTTGGGAAAAGTCGCTCGTTTTTGCCACCGAACTCTTGAGTTCTACAACGCTAAATTATGAAAAAGACTAATGTTCCGGTACACTAGTTGTTACTCTGGTAGGAGGTGAGCTCGAGGTTCCAAAGTGAGGTTTCTTGCGGCTTCTGCGAGAATAAGGTGAGCTTCGGAGTCTATTCGTCTGACAGCAGCATTACCTTGAAAGGCCTGCCCCAGGTATCTAGCTGTGGGTTTGAGAGACAAAGATCGGATAATCGGCTCGATACTTTTTTGCCCTTCCAATCTGAAATATCGACTTTTTTCGAGGTCTCCCCAGATTCGATACGGGCCATATTCGAAGCTCGGGGGATTGAATGTTTTGGTTTTGACGATCAGTTCTGCAGCTAGAACATAAGTCCCATCAGAACGTCGTGTAAACGCCCAAAGACTGTCTCCCAGTTCGAGCTCGTGAAGAGTTGAGTTTCGCTGGTTCAGGTGGTAACTCGCCCCTTCATCAAGGTCGCGGTAGTAGTTGTCGCTACGCCAGTAGTATATGAGAGGCATCAAGCCCTACATTATTGTTTTGCCAGAATCTGAACGAACTTTTCCATCGTGGAGTTCGGGTTTTCAGATGACATGGTCGTGGAAAAGTTGCAGCTGTTCTGAGCCCAGAAGCTGTCGGGCTTCGGACTGCGGATATGCGATGTCCATTTTCACCTCTTCCGAGCTGGTATGTTTGAGTAGAGGTTTGTTGTGGAGGTGATGATACCAAAAGAGGCGGAACACCACAACCCAGAACAGACGCCCAACACAGACGATTCACACCAACTTGCTTCCTCCACCAACATCTGCCAGAATGGCACCAACAAACACCAAACAGAGAACGGAAAATACTCCATGAGTTTTTGTGAATACCACGAATTTCGAGCTATCGACGCACGCTTGACCTATGAGCAAAGAGAAGAACTCTCTGCACTTTCCAGTCGAGCGCATGTCACCTCAACTACGGCTTCTTACGAGTATAACTACAGTAGCTTTCCAGGCGATCCTTATGCCCTTGTAGCCGAATGCTTTGATGCCATGCTGTTCATGGCCAGTCATGGGACACGACAGCTCATCTTCCGGTTCCCACTCGGAACACTCGATCAAAACATCACGTCTTTGTTCACAATAGAAGATGTTATTGAACTTGACCAAACAGACACACACTTGATTCTTAACCTCTTGATTGATGATGAGGGTCACTACAGCTGGATCGAAGGTGAAGGCTGGCTTGATCAACTTGTCGATCTACGTAGAGAATTACTAGAAGGAGACTTCAGATGTCTCTACCTGTTTTGGCTCAAGTTCGCCGAAATGGAAATACCCTGGCGATATCACCAAGAGAGCGACGAAGATGGAGAAGAAAGGATAGAACCCTTTGTTCCACCAGGATTGCAAACTTTATCGCCCGCGCAAAACACATTGGTGCAATTTCTCGACATCGACCCTTACCTCATCAAAGCTGCTGCCTTACAAAGCCCCCGCCTCACCAAACCAACAGGGCAGCAACTCACCAAGTATCTTCCCCAACTCCCCGACGAAGAAAAGCTTGATTTCCTTGAGCGTTTGAGCCGTCAAGAACCTGGACTGGCATTTAAACTGAATGATCGGTTACGAAAACTATCAGGACAATCTACCGCTCCCATCCAAGTTCCAGAAAGCAATCGATCTACCAGAGACTTGGAACAAATCGCGGACGAGATCGAAGAGCAAGAAAAAATCCAAGCGAGCTTGGTGCAAGAGAAAAAACGCCAAACCTATCTGCTCAACCTCTCAAAAAAAGAAAACGAGATATGGGAGGAAATTGACGAACTGATTCAAACGAAACAATCCAAAAAGTATGACAAAGCGACCTCGTTATTGGTCGATCTATATGATCTTGCCGATGTCGACAACGAATCACAAAGCCTGTGATTTCAGCAACAACCTTCTGTCTTTGTCTCATTTTCCGTTTCCTTTTTTCCATCCGGCGACCTAAAAGGAAGTCTCTTCCCTGGACGACGTTGGTCATTGATTCTGTGAGATGAACGTTTTGAGGGGGCATTGAGGGTTTTGTTGGTGACTTCTTTTCCTAGGCAAATACTTTGATCTGACTTGGGTTTGGTGTCATTTCTGTCCTCCTATCGTTTTGTCTTGACCCACACATCGCCTCTTGATACCTTTGCTCTCCGTTGTTCTATGGCCTCCACATCAATTGGATATGAGACCTGAAGGAGTCGAAGGTGGGAGAGAGTGACCACGTTACTTTGTTGGACAAGACATGGATGCACATCATCTTCATCGTCTTGCTCGCGTGTTTGGGGTTGGGGTATCTGTGGCAAGGAGGGATGCTTCCGTACTCGGTACATTCGGATGTTTTGACTTACCACCTGAGCATGAAGAGCACCCTCTACCAGTCCATCTCCCAAGGACACATGCCTCCCTTTTGGCGCGCAGACCAACTCTCAGGGATGCCTGTCCTAAACAACCCGCAAGCTCTGTACTTTTTTCCTCTCCATCTTCCTTTTTGGTTTCTCCCTCCCGAACAAGCAATGGGGCCGGTTTTTTGGTTGTTGTTGCTGTGTTCATCTCTCGGCTGCTATGTCTTGGGAATGGTCCTCAAATTGCGGACAGGTGCACGATTGGTGATGGCGGCAGCTGGTCTCTTCGCCTTCAAGCTACTGATCGCTGTCTACGCAGGGTGGCTCGTGCCTCTCTCTGCGATTGTTCTGCTGCCTTGGTTGTGGGCTGCCTTGCTCGCCTTTTTTGAAAAGCCTTCTCTCGTTCGCTCACTCGCGCTTGCCTTTGTCGGGATGTGGTGTCTCCACGTTGGTTACATCCAGCTGATCTTCTA
>PCBK01000007.1 GCA_002731275.1 Deltaproteobacteria bacterium
TCCTGTTTGTCTTCCTCAGACATATCGTGCCTGAAGTCGATTTGTCCGTCTTTGAGCTCAAAAACTTGTTGTATTGGTGGATAAAGCTCGAACAAGGTTGGGACATGTTCTGTACACCACCATTTGGGATTGAGTTCCAATGATGAGTCTGAATTGTATTTGTGTTGCGTTGAGCCCCACCACAGGATTTCCATGAGTATCCCAAAAGTGATTTCTTCGCCAATGGCTTCAATAACGGGTTTGAATGCTTTTGTGATGATTCTATCTGAACCGACACGTACAAGTTCGTCTATGATCTCTTTCATGCTTACCCTGCCTCCTTTGGATTTGGCCTTCTCTACATCATTTTGAGTTGATGAGAAGTCACATGTCTCTGGATTTCAACATTATTTGAAGACACCTGTTGTATTCTATCTCCGAGCGGTGTTGTTGTCAAAGCATTGGGTTTTTGGCATGTTGTATCGGTGGCGTTTTGAATCCATCTGGTTTTTGGCATGTTGTGCCTGTGATGTTTTGAATCCATCGATTCTTTGGAGAGTTTAGTGGATGATCTTCTTGAGTCGTTAGGCATTTCATGTGTTTGGGAAGCTATGTTTTTTGAACAAGATGTCTTGGGGGTTTTGAGGAGGATTATGTCGTGAGACATCATCGATTTTTGCTAGAAAAAGGGTGTTGGCAGGAGAATTTGTGCTTTTGTACTGTTGAAATTGGATTTGTGTAGAAAAAGTCTGAGAAAAAACGTGTTCAGTAAGTGATGATTTGAAATCATCGATCACAAAACGCGATTTTTACGCGATGTACTTGGGTTAAAGGTCTTCTGCGTCTCGTAAATCCTCATTGTAGGCTGAATGTGGAGCTTTATTGTCAAAAATTGTTCGTGGTTGGTTTACTTTGTAAGACTTATTCTCATCATTGTGTCATGGAACGAAAATGTTGTTTCCTCAGCTTGTGGAATGTTTGATGTTTTGATGTTTTGACTTTTTCAGCAATGGTTTTGGGAGATGTTCGGTTCTTGGATGGATTAGGGGGTCAACTCTGAGGGGGTGTTGGGTGTTTCGATGGGTGTATCGTTGGAGTGAGCTTTATCTTCTTGAAGTTTATGTCCTGGGCGGGTTGCTGGGGAACGGGGGCGGAGGCGCTTGGCGAGTTCTTTATCGCCGACCATCGCCGCGAGAGATTCGCTGATACTCGCGAGGCTTGCGTAGACGGTGTGTTGTTCTTCCATCAGCTTCCATTTGTTGGTAAGCGAACCTTTGTCTTCTTGGACCTCTTTGCTGACGTGTGTGAGAGCGGCTTCGAGTTCTTTTGCCATGGGAGCGACGAAGTTTCGGATGTTCTTTAGTGTCCAGGCTGGGAATTCTGCGCTGAATGGTTTGGGGAGTTGGATTTTTCCTTCATCGATGATGTCGATGATGCTGTTGAACTTGCGGAGCATATCGATGGGGGTGCGAGGGTTCTTTTCGTTGAGGGCAAAGTGTTCGAGGACTTTGGGGCCATATGCAGCCATCAAGGCGTACTTCAGAGAGGTGTAGCCGTCAGTGACCTTCTGGAATGTTTGATTACGTTCACTGCGAGCTTGTTTGGTTTCCAGACTTTCGCGAGTGTGATGGAGGTCAGACTCACTCATTTGTTCTGTGACATCTTGGAGGTGATGGATCATTCCATCGAGGAGGTTGATGATGTGTTCGGCTTGGATGGGTTTTTTAGAGGAAGGGTTGGGTGTCAGTACGTCGACACTTTTTTGTGCGATGCGTTTTTTGTGTGTGTTGATTGCGACGATGAGTTCTTTTGCGTAGTTGATTTGGACCGTTACCATTTTTGAAACTTGAGCCATTTCTCTGTCTCCTTTTGATTGAGTGGTTTGTTTTTGATTGTGCGACTTGTCGTTGCTTGCCCTCGCTACAGAGCAAACAAAGTGCCAGGGCTTCAAAAGTGGGGAGATGTGACGTGAAGGGGCTTTATGTTGTGAATTTCATAGATGTTTTTTTGCATCTTTGGTGAGGGGGGAGTCTTGAATAAGCGTGGGGGGGCTGTCTTCATCTTGGGCAGTGCGTTCAGATTTTGGACACACATGTCCAACCCCTGTTGACCTTTCTTTGTAAGTGGTCTTTTTGTGAATGTGGGTTTGCCAGACATGTGCGTCGCCAGGCACACCCGCTTGGGGTTTTCACCCCAAACCCCACGATGCTGACGCATCGTCTGTTTTACGCCTGCGGCGTGGAAAAAGTGATTTTAGTGGAAGGAAGAGAAAGCGAAGCGCTAGAAAATAGGAGCGTAGCGACTCAAATGTTTGGGAAGGCAAGCGAAGCGCGCTTGGGTCTTTTGAAAAGACCCATTAGGTGTGCCGAGCATGCATGTTTACCCGGAGGTGAAAGTCCTCTGTACAACTTGGTGGAGGTGAAGTACTAGCAAATACAGGGGAGGTACATTTTTGGTTTGCTTGTTGTCATGGTTGTGTTTATAGAATGAGGGGGAAATGATGATGGTCAGAAACGAGTAGAGTTGGAGGAGAAGAGTTATGGAAAAAATCGAAAAAATCATAGCAGAGTTGGAGAATGAACCAACGGAAGAAACCTTGTACAGGATCCTTCTTGAGGGAGATATTTCAGATAGAATACTTCTTTATTTTATATCTGATTGTATTGAATGTTCTGCAACACTGCGAGTTGACGACGCAAAAAAATCAAAATATACAATCGGTAGTACTTCTCCTTGTGCTGAGGAGTATATTGAATTTGAGATTTATCTTGACCGTGTACGAACATGGGCTGAAGGGTGTCTTTCCCTTCAAGAGTTAGAGAGCCTTGCCGATGAGATGCGTTTAACAAAAAAAGAAAGAGGTTCCGTTCCCCTTGTGGCTGTCGAAAATGCCAGCGAAGTGATTGTAACCCTTTCAGGATATGCGCGTCCAAAAGCTCCCAAATGGCTTTGTGAACATCTTGTTTGGTGGCTGCGTTTGTCTCTCTTGACAGATAGACTTTGGCTTGCTTACACAGATGAATGCCCACTCCCTACACATCGAGACTTTCTCTGTGATGAGCTTCTTGAGCGAGATCCCTTGGATGTTGATTTTTGATATCCTTGTTGTATTTGTATTTTGAGTGTTTGCAATGTTGAAGGGGTTTTGCCTTGCACTTGGGACTTTGTATCATTATTTTCTATAGAGCATTCGAAAATGCTGGTAAAAGAAAAATGTGGACAGATTTTCTTTTTTGATGAAAGCAAAGGTGAGGTAAAATGAAACAAAAGAGTGATTTTACAAGGTTGAGGACGTTGTTGGGAGAAGAACCTTCGAGAAAAGCATTCAAAGATATTCTAGGTTTGTTTCGTTGTTGGGAGGATGAAGAGTCGAAGTCTGTCGGGGTCGAGTATAGTTTGGGGCATCTCGCTTCATGGCCTGATATGTATCGAGAGGCTACTCTTAAAGAATGTTGGCCACATTTTCCAGAGGGAGTACCTGTGAATTACTTTATGCTTGTTCGTTCTCTCAATGTTGGAGCCTGCGAAATAGGAGCTGGAGGAGTGAAAGTCCTTGCCAACACTCCTGCCTTGGATAACCTTACAATGCTCAATTGTTATCGCAGTATGATGGGAAATGAAGGACTGAAAGCACTCGCAAGTTCTTCCCATTTGATAAACCTTATAAAAATCGAACTTGGTTTGAATGAAATAGGTGATGAGGGAATGAAAGCACTTGCAGAGTCCAAAAACCTTCAGAGCCTCACTGCAATTGATCTTGGATGGAATAGGATGGGAATTGAGGGAGTCAGAGCATTTGTAGATTCTTCGAATCTGAAAAAACTCGAAATTCTCAACCTAACAGGTAATAAAATTAGGGATGAGGGGGTGGGAATGCTGGCTGAGTCTGTAAACCTGAATAGTCTTCTAGAGCTTGGACTCAACATGAATGAAGTCGGGGACGAGGGAGTCACGGCATTAGCAAACTCATTAGGCTTGAAACACTTGACAAAAATTTATCTCGCAGACAACGATATAGGGAGTGATGGAGTGAAAGCACTTGCAGATTCAGCAAATCTACATAGCCTTATAGAACTCGATCTTGGAGGGAATCGGTGCGGAGTTGAAGGGGCGATAGCATTGGCGAATTCTCCAAGTCTGAAAAAACTCAAAGAACTTAAACTCAATGGTAATCATATCGGAAAAGATGGCATGAGAGCGCTTTCGGAGTCTTTCACTCTAATGTCTTTAAAGATTTTGGATGTTTCCGAAAATGGAATAGGGGTAGAGGGGACGAAAGCATTAGCGAATTCTTCAAGTCTGAAAAATATTATAGAGTTAGGGGTCTGTAGAAATGGAATAGGGGATGAGGGGCTCGGAGTTTTGGTTCATTCTTTGAATCTGAAGAATCTTGTGAAACTTTACTTAACAGACAATGGAATAGGATATGAGGGGGTGAGAATGCTCGTTGATTATTCAAATCTCATACATGTTACGGAACTTGAACTTTCTTTTAATAATATCGGATATGAGGGAGTGAGAATGCTAGCCAATTCTGAAAATCTGAGAAGTCTTTCGTATCTAGGCCTTAGTTCTTGTGGCATGAGGAATGAGGGAGCGATTGTATTGGCTCACTCTCCGATATTGAAAAGTCTTGCAAATGTCAATGTTTCGGGGAATGTCATCGGATTAAAAGGAATGAAGGCATTGGATGAATGTTCAAATCGAGGAGGTCTTGCATCATTTTGATCCAGGAGTCGTCCAAAATATGGTTGTCCAAGGACTCATTATCAAACACCTTCATCTTCTGCCTCCTCTGTTGAAAATGTAGGTGTTTTTCTCTCTGTTTTTTTGAAAAGCCAAGGACAATGTATTTGTTACTCAGTGCTTGAAATAAAGGAGGGATGAGCTACAAAGAGTTTAAGAAAGGGGATGGCCGATAGGCTCGGGAGAAGTGGAGAGTGCGCATCGATATATTCCGCAAAAAAGGATGAAATTGCCCGGAGCGTGGTGGAAGAAGGAGCACATCAACCTGATGTTGGCGATGAGAGTGGTCTGAGCGAACGGATGGTGGGATAGTTTTTGGGCGGAAAAGGATCAACTCCTTGAGATCGCATCGTAAATGCGAAAATCAACAGCTTTTAATCGCACCCTTTACACCATTTACATATGATGTATCACACAAATATATTTACATAATGTTTCATACGATCAAAGAATAAACCAGACTCCCTCTCATCCCACCTTGATGATACAACCTCCTTGACAAAATGTTTGCACTCGCCGTAAACTGCGGTATTTTGTAAATACAAACCATCACATTTTCTGTGGAAAGTTTTCTCTCCCGCACAGAATGTGATAGATACAGTGGAACATATAGCGGGCAAAGAGTTCGAATAAAAGCGGACATTCAATTGTTCAACTGATGAAAGATCATTCTCCCGTGGTCAACAAATGACGAGGAAGAAGCGGTGAAAAGTACGCTAAAGAGTATCACATATGCCCTGTTGTTATTGGGATGTACAGCTTACATCATCCCACAGCTCTCATTTGCTGCGCCTGCAGCACAAAGCCAGGATGAAGATGATGATGTCATCGAACCAGGCGATGAGACACCAACAAAACGTAAAAAACCCAAGAAAAAACCACCTAAACGACGTTCAACAGAAACAGAAGACGAATCATCTGACACAGAGCTGTCCAAAGAGAAAGTCGCCGAAAAAACCACTGAAAAACCTGAAGAAAAGGCACCTGATGCAGGAACAGATAACACTGATGAACCTTCAGATGATTCATCTTCAGACGAGTCCTCTAAAGAGACCAGCAACGCCGACGCTGGCAGTGGCACCCTCCCTCCAGAAAAACCAGCACAAGACGCAGCTCCAACAAAAGAAACATCCCCCCCAACTCCAGTTCCCTCCGAGACCACAGCCAAAACGGCACCAGAGGTAGACAACAAAGCCGGTACAAGGCTTGTCATGGAGTTGCAATTCCTTTGGGGTATCGCGGTCTTATTGGCTCTGGCATTTTTGCTACAGCTCCTCAACTTTATACTCCCATTCCAAGCAATGAGCTTCCTATCGATGGGTGCCAATCTCCTGATATGGTTGACAGGACTCGGCTACGTTGGTGTCAATGCTTACAGGATCCTCGTCGTCGGACATGTGCCGGGAGACAGTCTCTACACAGGGACATTATGGTTTTCGCTCATCGTGACCTTTGCTCACCTGCACAAAAGACGAACCTTCCGTAACATTTATATCAGCGCGCTTTTTGTGCTCCCCATTCTCCTCGGGAGTACAATCTGGTCCCTCTCAACAATCATCCCACTGCAAGCGACACCTGTTGCAGAGTTCTCTTCGACATGGCGACATATTGGGAACATTTGCATGTACACAGGCTTCGGATATCTTGCAACATCCGGAGCATGGCAACTCGCAGCTGGTTTCCTTGGTATTCTGGGACGAAGCCAGCGAGGAACAGGCTATGGCTTAAAAGAACCGAGACAATGGGAAGAGTTTGGCCTGCAACCCACTTCACTTGCGATGTTCGCCTACCCCCTACTCACGATTGCATGGACAGGACACTTACTGTGGTCGATGCAACAATTTGCCAATCCGTGGCAAGCGTGGTTTGTCGCTCCACGTACTTGGGCGGTTCTATTCTCCTGGCTCGTTTTGTCTGCCTATTTTATGGCTGTTCGTATTCCCACGAAAAACAAACACGCTGAGTTCGAAAATTGGGACGCCCCAGAAAAAAGGGGCATCCTTCCAGGTCTCTTGCTCTTTGTTGCAAGTGCTGGAGGTGCCTTACTCTTTGTCGGCATGACTTATCTGCTCAAGCTCCTCCAAGGCTAAAATGACTTTGAATGTCGCCTCCTACAACCAATGACTTGGGGCAACGCCCCTTTCCTATACAAAAGGAAGGAATGACCTGATGTTATCCATCCTACGCTTCATCGCCTCTCCAAAGACAACGGTCTTTTTGCTGTTACTTTTGGCCATCAGTATCGTGTTCTCCATCGCAGGCCCCAACACTCTGCAGACCCTTCGTTCCGCAGGCTTCGAGAAGGGATTGCAATCCTGGCCGTTCTTGATCGGCTTGGGTTTGCTGTTGCTCAACCAGCTCTTTGCTGTCTTCGTCCGTATCGGACGAAGCAGAAAAAAAGCCCCCTCTGTTGAAGAGGAAGAAGAAGATTTCATCGAGTGGGACACTCCACAAAATGAGTGGGAAACAGAGCTTGATGAGAAGCCCAAAAAAAAGCCCTCCAAGCCACTACCTCCCC